>CACEXE010000005.1 GCA_902563435.1 uncultured Pelagibacteraceae bacterium | reverse complement strand
ATTATTATTACCTAATCCTAAAGGTGATATAATTGGAACTGAATTTACCTTAATTATATCTTTTATAATATTTGTATTTATTTTATTTGGTTTTCCAACAAAACCAAGTTCCTCTGCTTCTGGAATAACCTCAATAACATTATTTTTTTTTGTGTTTAATGAGATTGCTTTTGAACCTTTTTCAATTAAAGAATTCACAATATCTTCATTAAAATCAATAAGGACATCTTCAACAATATTTATAATTTTTTCGTCTGTAACTCTCAAACCTCTAATAAATTTTGAATGAATATTTGATTTTTCTAATTCTCTTTTAATTCTAGGACCACCTCCATGGACTATAATTATTGATAATCCTAGCTTATTTAGAATACTTATATCTGAAATAAAATTGTTAAAAATATTTCTATCAATAAAAACATTTCCTCCATATTTAATGACTATTAATTCATTTTTATATTTATCTATATATTTCTTAACCTCGTCGATGGAAGGACCATCTTTTGGTACTATTTTTTCTATCTCCATTGTTATTAAACAGTTTTGACGGTTGTTCTTTTGATTATTATGTACTGTTGTGCCATTGTTAAGATGTTATTTATAGTCCAGTAAATAACTAGTCCTGCTGGGAAAGGAGCTAGTATTACAGTCAAAAATAGTGGAAAGAACATAAATATTTTTGCCTGAACAGGATCTGGAGGTGTAGGGTTTAGTTTTTGCTGCATCCACATTGAAACACCCATTAAGCACGGCCATACACCTATCAGTAAAAAAAGAAGGAGGGTCCCAAGGTATTAGTCCAAATAAATTAAATATAGATGTAGGATCTCTTTCACTTAAATCTTTTATCCAACCAAAAAATGGCTGATGTCTCATTTCAATTGTTACAAACAAAACTTTATAAATTGCAAAGAAAAACGGAATCTGTATGAAAATCGGTAGACACCCACTTATTGGATTGACTTTTTCTCTTTTATATAAAGCCATCATTTCCTGTTGAAGTTTCATTTTATCTTCTTTATGTAATTCTTTTAGTCTTGTCATTTCTGGCTGAAGAACTTTCATTTTAGCCATTGATCTGAATGAGTAATTTGCAAGTGGAAAAAATGCTAATCTTATACAAGCAGTAATCATTATAATTGCTATTCCAAAGTTGCCAGCTAGATTAAAGAAATATTGAATTGCAAAGAATAAAGGTTTTACAATAAAGTAAAACCATCCCCAATCTATTGCTAAATCAAACTTATTGATATTTTCACTCTCAGCATATCCATCAATAACGTTTACTTCTTTTGCAGCAATTATTACTCTAATAGAGTTACTTTTTGTCTCGTTTGCACCAACTTCTGTTGCATTCGTCTCAATAAAATTTGCTCTGAACTTATTTTTGTAATCAAAATCGGATCTAAAACTTTTATCTTTTTCAGGTATTAGACTAGTAAGCCAATATTTATCAGTTATACCTAACCATCCAGATTGTGCATTCTTAGAATATTTTTTTTCCTGAATATCATCATAATCCTCTTCAACTAGTTGATCATCAAAAACTCCAATTAAACCCTCATGCAAAATATAAAAATTAGTTACATCAGGCGCTATATTCCTAATAATTTGTCCATATGGATAAAAGTTATAAGTTTTATCTGAATTATTAATTATCGTTTGTTTGATGTTAAAAAGATATTGTTTATCTATGCTTATTTCTTTTAAGAATTTAATACTTTGATTGTTAGTCCAACTTAAAATCACTGGCGAATTAGGTGTGAGTTTGTTATTTCCTTCAATGCTCCAAAGAGATTTTGAGTTTGGTAAATCAATATTTTTATTAGTTGTTGCCCATCCAGTTTCTACATAATATCCATTATCTGATTGTTTAGGATTTAATAAGATTACATTATCATCGCCATTTAAAGTATTTGTATAATTTTTAAAAGTTAAGTCGTCTATTGAAGACCCAATTAAAGAAATTGAACCTCTAACTTTGTCATTTTCAAAAAGAACTCTTTCATTTTCTTTTAAAGCTTCATTTCTGGATATTTTAATTGTTTCTTCATCCTGAACTAATGATGGTGCATCCGTTGAAGAATTTTCACTGGTGATATTTTTGTCATTTGAAATATCTTTTTGGTCTACTACTGCTGGAGCGAAGAATAGACTATAAAGTATTATTACAGCTGCACTCAGAGATATTGCGGCTATTACATTTTTTGTATCCATAAATTACTTTTTCTTTTTAACTGGATCAAATCCCTCTCCACCACCCAAAATTTTTATCGGATGACAACTAAGTATTCTTTTAAATCCATTAATACTTCCTTTTAAAATTCCATTCTCTTTTAGGTTTTCAATAAAATAATCAGAACATGTTGGAAGATATCTGCAATTATTACCTAGATATGGAGATATAAGTATTTGATAAAGTCTTATAATCTTAATCATTAAAAATTTAATAAAACTGGTCATTTAATTTTTTTAAAGTCCTCTAGTGTTGCGTTTTTTATTGTTTCATAAGGTTCTTTGCTAACGGATATTCTAGCAATCAATAAATAACAGTAGTTAAGATTAACGTTGATAGATTTCACTGCTTCATTCATAATATTTCTTAGTCTTCTTTTAATTCTATTTCTGGTTACTGCATTTCCAATTTTTTTTTTGGCTACAAAACTAATATTCAATCTATTATTATTTTTATCAGAAAGTTTTTTAAAGAAAATTGTTAAGTATTTGTTTGAAATTTTTTTTCCACTCAGGATAGACTTAAAATCCTCATTTTTAGAAAGGCTAACAATCTTGTTTTTCATTAAGCATTTGTTAATTTTTTTCTTCCTTTGGCTCTTCTTCTTTTTAATACCTTTCTTCCACCCTTTGTCTTTTTTTTAGCTCTAAAGCCAACAGCCTTTTTTCTTTTTCTGGTACTTGGTTGATATGTACGTTTCATTGTTGTTAAATTAATGTTAAATTTCGGTAGTTATACAAATATATATATATAAGTACAGTGATTTTTAATAAGTTAAAAATCAATGAATAGAGAAAAAAAAATTAAACTATTTTTAGGTTCTGCCTACATTTTGATAGTATTTGTTTTTTTAATGATTTTTTTTAACAAGTTTTCCTTTCAGGATTTTTCAAGTTATGAATTAATAAGACAAAATAGAGAAGCTTTAGAGAATATTAAAAATAGTAATATTTTTTTATCAAGTATTATTTTTTTAATAGGTACCATAGTCTGGGTCCTCTTATTAGGCTTTGGCACGCCAGTATTTCTAGTTGGCGGTTTTATTTTTGGAAAGTGGTTAGGAACTTTTCTAGTAGTATTTGGATTATCTATTGGTGCAACACTTCTTTACATATTTGCAAATTATTTTTTAAGAGATTTGGTTGAGAAAAAATTTTCATCTCGTTTTAACAATTTGACTGAGAAGTTTAAAAAGAATGAATTTATTTTTTTTCTAATCTATAGATTTATAGGTGGCATTCCATTTTTTATTTCAAATATTTTACCAACAATATTTAACGTTAAAATTAGAAATTTCTTTCTTGGATCAATAATTGGAATGGCTCCACAATTATTTGTTGGAGCATCTCTTGGATCTGGCTTAAGCAAAATTTTGAAGGAAAATTCTGAGTTACCAAGTATTTTGGAATTAATTTTTTCACCTGATATTTATTTACCAATTCTGGGAATAATAATTTTAGTTATAATTGGGTTTTTGCTAAAAAAAAATTTTTATACAAAATAATAGTGGTGCCCTCGACGAGAATCTAACTCGTAACTGACCCTTACCAAGGGCCTGTTTTAACATTAAAACTACAAGG
Organism: uncultured Pelagibacteraceae bacterium; assembly: GCA_902563435.1. Classification (GTDB taxonomy): domain Bacteria; phylum Pseudomonadota; class Alphaproteobacteria; order Pelagibacterales; family Pelagibacteraceae; genus Pelagibacter. The sequence continues at coordinate 82,928 of CACEXE010000005.1, read as the reverse complement.
GCATTTTTTAATGATAATTAGTGTATAAATTAAAATTTTTCAAATTATTGCCTTATTTTTTTTTTAAAATGGGTTATATCTATTTAAGGAAAATGTTATGGGAATTCATTACACATATGGAGCTAATAAAAATGCAAAGCTCATGGAAAAAAAAGCAAAAAGGGAGAAAAAACTTGCAGAAAAAAGAGCTAAGAAGCAGGTGAAAACTGGCCCAGTAAAAATTGAAGAGGATAAAACCATTCCTCTTGATCAGATTATAACTCTTGATCATCTTACAAATCCTGACAAAAAATAAATAATGAGTTCAAAAAAGAATAATTTTAGTAAGCTTGAACTTGCATTAAGAAAAAATTTAAAAAAAAGAAAAGAATTTCAAAAAAAAACTAAGAAAAAAAATAAATAATGTCAGTTCAATCTGATAAATGGATTATACAAATGGCCAGAGACAATGACATGATCTCTCCTTTTGAAGATAAACAAGTTAGAGGTGATAAAATATCATTTGGTGTCTCATCATATGGTTATGACGCGAGAGTCTCTGATGAATTTAAAATTTTCACTAACGTAAATTCAGAAATTGTAGATCCTAAAAATTTTAAATCTTCTAATTTTATTACAAAAAACTCATCTGAATGTATAATTCCACCCAATTCATTTGTATTAGCGAGAACAGTGGAATACTTTAAGATACCTAAAAATGTTTTAGTTATATGTTTAGGCAAATCTACATACGCAAGATGTGGAATAATTGTCAACGTTACACCTCTTGAACCAGGCTGGGAGGGACATGTAACATTAGAATTCTCTAATACAACACCGTTACCAGCAAAAATTTACGCCAATGAAGGGGTTGCTCAATTTGTTTTTATTAAGGGCAATGAGGATCCAGCTGTTTCTTATGCAGATAGAAATGGCAAATATCAGGGTCAAAAGGGAGTTACACTTCCAAAAATATAATAATGGAAAAATTTATTGTTAAAGGTCCTTGTAAAATAAAGGGCGAAATTTCAATTTCAGGCTCAAAAAATGCTGCTTTACCAATTTTAGCGTCAACTATCTTATTTGAAAAAGAGGTTATAATAAAAAATTTACCTCGCGTTAAAGATATAGATACAATGATTAATCTTTTAAAATCTCTTGGCTCAGAAATAAAATTTAATAAAGATAGAAAAATAGTTAAAATAACAAAGAAAAAAAAGCAAAATTTTTTTGCATCATATTCACTTGTTAGAACTATGAGAGCTGGAATATTAGTTTTAGGAGCACTTGTTTCCAAACATCAAAAGTCTATTACTTCTTTGCCTGGTGGCTGCCTAATAGGGGCAAGACCTGTAAATTATCATTTGAATGCACTTAAAAAACTTGGAATGAAATATGATATTAAGAAAGGCTATATCCATGCATATACGAAAGAAAAACTTAAAGGTACAAAAATCAGATTTTCAAAAATTAGTGTTGGAGCAACTGAAAATACAATTATAGCTGCATGTTTAGCAAATGGAATTACTCTTCTTAGAAACTGCGCTATCGAACCAGAAATAATTGATTTAATAAATTTTTTAAAATCAGGTGGTGCGAAAATAAAATTTATAGGTAAACGTACTTTAAAGATAGAAGGTATTAAATCTTTAAAAAGTACAAGTTATTCTGTGATGTCAGATAGAATAGAAACAGGAACTTTTTGTGTAGCAGCATGTTTAACTGGAGGTAATTTAAAAATAAATAATTTTGATCCAAAAATTATTAAAACAGAATTATCATTACTAAAAAAAGTTGGAGCAAAAATTAAAGTAGCTAAAAAACAAATTCATATATCTGGACCAAAAAAAATCAAAAATTTAAATAATTTAGTTACTAAAGAATATCCAAACTTTCCTACAGATTTGCAAGCACAGTTTATGGTTCTACTTTGTAAGGCTAAAGGTAAAAGTTCAATAACCGAAAGTATTTTCGAAAATAGATTTATGCATGTAGCTGAATTGAGAAGATTAGGTGCTGAGATTATAATAAAAAAAAATAAGGCATTTATTTCAGGTGATACTAACTTTCAAGCTGCTGAATTAATGTCTAGCGATCTAAGAGCCTCTGTTGCATTAGTTTTAGCTGCAATAGTTGCCAGAGGATCGTCCACAATTAATAGAATTTATCACCTTGATAGAGGATATGAAAATATAGAGAATAAACTCAGAAAAGTTGGGGTAAACATTCGACGTGTTAATTGATGGAAAACCAGTATTTAAAAAAGATAATTGCACAAACTCCTGAAGATCTTCATATCATTTCAGCTTGCTGCTCTGAGGGTAAAGTTAATATTGACGATGTTAAATATTTAGCTTCTAACAAGATTTTCCTAATTTCTATAGCAAGATTTAGTAAAGAAGAGGAAAACAAAAATAAATTAATAAACAGTATTATCAAATTTGAATTTATTAATTCATCAAAATCTAAGAATATAGACCAAAATGACACTAATCTAACATTAGAATTATTAACAATTGATATTTTTAAGAAAGGGGAGAATTTTGAAATAACTATGTTATTTTCGAAAAATAGAATTATAACTCTTGCCGCTGAAGTTATTGAAGTAACACTAGAGGATCAAAAAATAGTAAATGATAAAAATAATTAATTGTAATAAAAAAAATTACTTAAATAATTTAACAAAATTTTTAGATCTTAGAAGATCTGAAAAAATAAATGAAAATAAAAAAATATCTAAAATTTTAAAAGATATTAAGAACAATAAAAATAAAAGTCTTTTAAAATATGAGAAAAAATTTAGCAAAAATAGTCAAATTAAGCCAAGTATTAAGCAAATTAATAAAGCAATTAAATCTTTAGACCCTAAGATTAAAAGAGCTATAGATTTTGCTTACAAACGGATACTTAAATTTCATTCTTTACAAAAAACTACAGATATCCTTTATAAAGATAATCTAAATAATAAAATTGAGTATAAATATTTACCAATTCAATCGGTTGGTATTTATGTCCCAGCAAACTTACCATCAACACTATTGATGAATGCTATTCCAGCTAAAATTGCAGGTGTTAAGAGAATTGTACTAGCAAATCCAAAAAATAATGGAAAATTAAATCCTGCAGTTTTATATGCAGCAAAAAAATTAGGAATTAACGAAATTTTTTCAATGGGAGGCGCACAAGCTATAGGTAGTTTGGCTTATATTCAAAAAGTAAATAAAATTGTTGGACCGGGCAATATCTTTGTTGCTGGAGCTAAAAGGCAAGTTTTTGGAGATGTAGGTATTGAAGGAATGATTGCAGGCCCATCTGAAATAACAATATTAGCAGATAGCAAAACTAATTTAAATGAAGTTACTACATCTATGATTGGGCAAGCAGAACATGATTCAAATTCTCAAAGTATATTGATCACTAAAAATTTTAATTTGATCAACAAATTCAAGAAAGATTTAAAATTAAAATTAAAAGATTTACCAAGAAAAAATATTGCATCTAAAAGTATTAAAAATAATGGACTGATTTTAAAAGTATATAATGATAGACAAATTATTGATGCAATTAATGAGATAGCTCCTGAACACTTAGAAATAAATGTTAGCAATTATAAAAAGTATAAAGATAAAATTTTAAATGCGGGAAGTATTTGTATTGGAAAATATTCTCCTATGGCATTAAGCGACTATGCTGTTGGGACAAATCATGTATTACCAACTAATTCGTCAGCTAAATTTTCGTCAGGATTAAGTTTAAGTGAATTTTATAAAAAAATTAGCCTTATAACTCTTTCAAAAAAAGGTGTTGAGAAAATAGGAGAATACGCTACACATCTCGCTGAGTATGAAGAATTAAAAGGTCATGCTTTGAGTATAAAATCTAGAATAAATAAGGAGTAACAAAATTTGTCGAAACAAGATTTATTGGAATTTAAAGGTAAAGTAATCGATTTATTACCTAACGCCATGTTCCGAGTAAAGCTTGAAAATAATCATATTGTTACAGCTCACACAGCTGGAAAGTTAAGGAAGAATAGGATTAGAGTTCTTCAAGGTGATAATGTAACAGTGGAAGTAACACCTTATGATTTGACAAAAGGAAGAATTATTTTTAGGTTTTAAATAATGGCTTCGTAGCTCAGTTGGTAGAGCAGAGCCCTGAAAAGGCTTGTGTCGCTGGTTCGAGTCCCGCCGAAGCCACCATTTTAGAAATAAAACCGTGTAGCAAAAATGCTTGCATTCAATTTTAAAATCTAATAACTATCCCGCTAGCTGAAGTTTAGCTAAGTTTAATATAATAAAGAAAGAGTAAAAGAAAAGTATGAGTACATTAAAAGGAAAAGTAAAGTGGTTCAACGGTAAGAAGGGCTACGGGTTTATTGAAAGAGAAGACGGAGAAAAAGATTGTTTCGTTCATGCAAGCGCAGTTCGTGAAGCAGGACTTCGTTTTTTGAATGAGAACGACGCTGTAGAATTTGAAATTCAGGATGGAGACAAAGGTCCGAGCGCAGTGAATTTAAAGAAAACTTCTTAAAATTTATTTCATTTAAAATTTTGTATAGGAATAAAATTAGGTAAACCCTATGAATATTCCTATACAATACATACTTGCATTTTAAGTCTAAAATGCTATTTAAACTCCATGATTAAAAATAGTAAAATTTTCGTATTTCACAAAAGACATCATTTTCATGCTGGCTTTCAGCTAGCTATTTAACTATTTTAAAATTTAAATTTAACTCTAATTAGTATAAAACAACAACAGGCCCTGGTGGTGAAATGGTTATCACGAAAGTTTGTGGAACTTTAGTTTTTGGTTCAATTCCAAGCCAGGGTACCAAAAAATGAATAAAGAAAATAAATTAATACCTGGGTTGCCCTCAGGATTTGAAGATCGTTGGGATAGAAAACTTCTTCTCAAAAAAAAGCTGTTATCAGTAATTGAGAATAATTTTATTAAGTTTGGCGCTGAACCACTCGAAACACCATCGTTCGAAATAAGTGAAAATATAGGATCTTTTCTAGCAGAAGATGAAGCTAATCCTATGTCTGATGTATTTTCATTTAAAGATGGAGATAAAAATATTACCCTTAGATATGACCTATCTAGCCCTCTAGCAAGATTTGTTGCTCAAAATAATCAAGAGTTGCCCTCAATTTATAAAAGATATGCTATTCAAAATGTATTTCGTAACGAAAAGGCAGGCAATGGAAGATATAGAGAATTTTTGCAGGCAGATTTTGATATTGTAGGAAATGTTAGTTCATCACAAGCTAACGCTGAACTTTGTAGTTTAATTTCAGCAACACTTTTAGAATGTGGATTAAAGAAAGATCAGTTTACGATCAATGTAAGTAACAGAAAAATAGTTCAAGGTTTACTAGATGAATTACAAATAACTGAGGAAAAACAATTAAAAGTTATTAGGGCAATTGATAAACTTGATAAGCCTGGATTTGGAATAAAAGGTGTAGAGGACCTTTTGAGAAAGGAAAGAAAAGATACTAGCGGTGCTATTACAAAAGGTGCAGACTTAAATGATAAGCAGGTTTCTAAAATATTAGATTATTTAAAAATTAAAGATTTAAATGAACTGAAACAAAATTTAAAAAATTCACTATCGCAAGAAGGAATCAAGGAATTAGAAGACTTTTTTGAAATCCTTAGATATGGATCAAACTTAGATAAAGTCAAAACCAACTTCACAATTGTCAGAGGCTTGGCGTATTATTCTGATTTCATTGTTGAAACTAATTTAAATTTTAAAGTTACAAATAATAAAGGTAAAGAGGTAGATATTGGGAGTATTTGTTCAGGTGGAGCCTATGCACAACTTATATCAAGATTTAAAGGAGTTGATATTCCAGGTACAGGTATAAGTTTTGGTGTAGATAGACTTTTGTTTGCATTAATGCAATTAGATCAGTTTCAATTAGACGAACAAAAACCAGTTTTAGTGTGTGTGATGGATCAAAAATATTTAAAAAACTACTACGAAATTTTAGATCTTTTAAGACAAAACAATATTAATTCAGAAATATTTTTAGATACCAAAAAAAATCTTGGTAAGCAGCTTACTTATGCAAACAAACGCCAATTACCAGTTGCAGTAATCTGTGGAGAAAATGAATTTAAAGATAATACAGTGACCATTAAAAATTTAAAGGGTGTAAAGGGTGAGAATAACAAAACAATTCCCAAGAAAGAATTAATAAATGAAGTCAAAAAACTTATCTGAAAGTATACTTAAATCTTTAAAATCAAGTGGATTTGATTATATAGATTTAGATACAGTAATTCCAACCAATCTAATTCTCGAGAGATCTGGGGAATCATTTAGAAGTTTAATTTTTTCATTTATGGATCAGAATGGAAAGGAAATTTGTTTAAGACCTGATTTAACTATTGCTTCTTGTATCAAATATCTCAATCAAAAAAAAAAGAGATCTTCAAAAGTATTTTATAATGGTCAAGCATTCAGAAAAGTTCAGAAAAAAAATGAAAAAATCATCAGAGATCAAATAGGTTTCGAGATCATAGGATCAAAAGATGAAAAAAGAGATGATAAGCAAATAATAAATACTGGTATTAAAGTTTTAAATAAATTTAGATATAAGTCTGGGAGTATAACAATAGGAAATGTAGAAATATTTCACTTATTGATAAATAAATTAGATATACCAAAAAGGTGGAAACTTAGATTACAAAGACATTTTTGGCGAGAGGCTTATTTTAATGAATTATTAAGACGTTTAGAGACTAATTCAGATGTTGATGAAACTATCGTTGAGTTAGATAAAAAAAGATACCTTAAACTATGCAAACAAAATCAAAACAGAAATATAGCAGGGCGTTCCTTAAGAGAAATACTGATCAGATTTGATAACAAAATAAAAGATCCTAGAAGACAAGTAAAAGGTCAAAATGTAGTAAAGATTATAAGGGAATATTTAAAAATTAATTGCAAAATGAGTAATGCAGCAACTACTCTTAATGCTTTTTTTAAAAAAAATAAAATAAATCTTACTGTTGGTAAAAATTATTTTCCAATCACAAAAGATAATGTTTCAAAATTAAATGTAAATTTTTCATCTTCTTTTGGAAGACATCTGGAATATTACACAGGGATGGTATTTAAGATTATAATAAATTCAAACTCTAGAAGAATACAGGTTAATGGAGGTCGATATGACAATCTTATTTCTGATTTAGGATCTTCAAAAAAAATCCCAGCAGTTGGAGGTGCAATAAGTTTAAATGATTAAAATTGGAATTCCAAGCAAGGGTAGATTAAGAAAGGATACTTTAAATATATTTAAAATTAAAAAGCTCAAAATTCTATCAGAAAGAGGTGATAGGGATCTCTTTGGATATGTTAAAGGAAATAAAAATATTAGAATTATTTATTTACATGCGAGAGAAATTATAGAAAGGTTGGGCGATGGATCTCTAGATATTGGATTTTCAGGATATGATTTATTAAAAGAAACTGAATTAAATATACAAAATAAAATTACTATTGCTAAAAAGCTTGAATATGGACATGCAACTTTAGTATTAGCTGTTCCAGACGAGTGGATTGATATTCAGACACTTGCTGATTTAGAGGAAATTTCCTTTGATTTTAAAGATAAAAAGAAAAATAGAATGAGAGTTGCAACAAAATATCCAAATCTTACAAGAGAGTTTTTATTTTCAAAAGGTGTAACTCAATTTAAGTTAGTCCCATCTCTTGGGGCAACTGAAGTTTATCCATTTACTGGCTCATCAGAAATTTTATCAGATATAACTAGTACAGGAGAAACTTTACGTGCAAATAATTTAAGAGTGTTAAAAGATGGAAATATTCTTAAAAGCACTGCAATTTTAATGTCTAATAAAAAATTAAGTAACAAAAAAGGTTTGAAGAAAATTTTAAACTTGCTTAGCTCTTAGCTTTCACTATGTGTACTCTTTTCTTTACAAAGGGTATAAGCTTCACTAAATTTTGAATTAAAGTCCCTCAATATCCAATTATTTCTTGTGATATCAAAATATTCCTCAGCTTCAAAATTCAAACCATCTGCTAAAACAATCTCAAATTGTTCGTTTTCTTGAATAAATCCTGACAATAAAGTTAAATATTCTCTAGTTTCATATCTTCCAAGCTCAAACATAACCCAATGAGCTTGATTATTTAATACAGAACCCACATAAATAACATCTGCAGTAAGTGCTGTATTATTAAGAGTAATAGGTAATTTCCTTTTTTCAATTTGGTAAATATCTGACTTATTTTTTGTTGTTAAGAATGAAAATAAATGATGTACTTTTTCACAATTATCGAAGTACATAGCAAATCTCAACTTATCTCCATGAATTATTTCACCATTTTTACTAAGCATTATAAATTCATCCCTATCTTCTAAAATCCAACCATCCTCTTCTTTTGCTATCGAGGTTGTAATTACAAGAAAAAAAATAAATATAATTTTTAAAGAATAAACTAATAAGAATCGCATATTATTTTTATAATTTGAGAATTTGACTCTACCTAGACTGGAATATGTTTTATTTATGTAAGGTAAACTAATTTGTTTCATTATTTTTTTTTCGTAGAGCCTCTAAAAAATCAATTATGTTATTATTTTTACCCTCCAATTCTTTTTGCAGATTACTTAAATCAACAACATTTGACATAATTTGGCCTAAAGTATCTCCAGAATTTTTTGTTATATCTCCAGTACTCAAAGTAAACCTCGTGAAAGGTTTATTATCTGTCTTAATCATCAATGCTAAGTGTTGAGCATTTTTTTTTCTTACTCTCACATAAATGCACCAATTACAAACATTTTCAGAAGGTTGTTTTTCAAATTCGATTTCAACATCTTCAACTGTAATTATTTTTCCCATTAGTTAGGTTTACCTCTGAACTCGTCATATACTCTATGCTCTACCTTTTTAAATGTTTCGCAAAACCTACATTTCTCAATAATCTCTTTACCGAGATGGTAAGGGCCGATTTGAGCAATATTCTTTATGATTTTAACTTCCCCAACCCCATCGCAAGCAGGACAATTATGTGAATTATTCTTTTTCATCTTTTTTTTCCTCTTCCTTTTCAATACTTTTAAACATTTCGTATTTTGATATTAAAAAATGAGCATCTATTAGTGCATGAATAAGAAGAATAAATATTCCACCCTTAATAAGATAAAAATTACTTGTTACTAAACCCCCAGCAAGAAATAGACAGCCTCCATTACCTATGACAAATATAACTTTTCTTGCTGAGTAAGGAATTTTTTCATACTTACCAAATAAATAAAATACAAAAACACCATAAAAAATGAGAGTTATTTTAAGAGCACTAACCATTGCATCAATTAAAGTAAAATTTAGTATCAGTTAGCACTCCTATTATCCATGTCTGATATATCTGAGAAATCCTGAGCAAATTTTTGTCTTTCTTTAACAGCTTCAGAGTCATCCCAATTTTCTACAGTATCTATGAAGTTTTCATTACCGATGTCTTCGTTAATAAGTTTTTCATCAAACTTTATTTGCACAGGCAAAGAAAAGTTTACTACTTGTCCACTGATTATACCTTGGCCATTTGCTAAATTTGGCAATTGTTTTGAGTCGTCAACATCTAAAGTTTCAGATCTATCTCGTGTAGCTTTTTGATCTCTTTGATTTACCATTCTGAAAATAATCTGACTATTACATTGTGATGCAATAGTTTCATCTAATCTTGATGGTCTTTGTGATATTATCATTATACCAGTTCCAAACTTTCTTCCTTCAGTAATAACTTTTCTTATTGTCTCGACTGATGGAAGATCATCCTTATTTTCAGATCTTGAAGGAATAAAATTATGAGCTTCCTCTATTATAGTTAAGAAAGGAGGTATTTCTTCATTCACTTCTTGTCTGTGTTTAAATAAATTCTCAAGTAAAATTGATACAATTGCACTCGCAGGTAAAGTCTCATATCCTTTTAGATATAAAATACTTAATTGGCCTTTAGAAATTATTTTTTCAGGTTCAGTTGCAGGATCTGCTAATTCTACAAATTTAAGTTTACTCATTTTTTTTCTATGTCTGAAATTAGTTTGCTCCATATTTTCCAACTTTTTTGCAACTTGGCCTAAACTTCTTGCTACTACATACATTGAGGCTGGTCTTATATTTTTAAATGATGTTGAACCTTCAGATGCATATTCCCTAGATCTTTGATTTAGTAATTTGACATATTTAAGAAGGCTGCCACCTTCATATTTTACTTTTTCTAGTAAAGAATTAAGAAAATCTTTCTGTGGATCAGTTAATGGTTTTCCTAGTTTATCGATTAAGGTATAAATAATTTCTTTATCTTCTGAATTAACTGATAAATTTGGATAAAATAATTTTATTTTGTTGTCTGGATAGAGTTCTTTTTGTTTTTGGATAAATCCTAAGTAATCTCCATGTATATCAAGCACCAACATTGGATAATTTTTGCACAACATCTCATGCATAATTCTTCGAACCATTACGGTTTTTCCAGAACCAGACATTCCAAAGATTGAAACATGTCTAGATACTAAATTATCTGCATCTATCCTTATTTTTACAGCTTCTCTAGCTAGTAAACTTCCAATATAAATCGGATGAGAAGAGTTCAAATCAGAAATTAGTAATGCTTCAACATCTTCACTAGATGGATATTTAACAGTTGCTGCAGGCCTTACCGGGTAAATTAATGGCAGTAATTTTGAACTCTTATCCTCATCTTTGGTATAACCTAGAATAACTACCTTACAAATAAGCTCATCCCTTGTTGTTGGAAGAATAGTATCTCTTATATCTATATCTTCGTTAGTAAGTTCTTGTGCAGCTTCTGTTGGAAAGAAAGCATTACTACTTTCTATGGTTGAAATTTTTCCCCATACGGTGACAGGTATGATTTTACCTTCGCTGGATGGAACTTTGGAGTCAGTAGTTACTATATCTCCTTTTTTGGCCTTATAATTTTTTAAACTAAAGTAAAAACAATCTATAAATGTTTCACCTAAAACTGTTCCAATAGATTTCCAATTTGAATTTTTAAGCATAATTATCTTTTACCTCCTATTATATTTTGTGGAGGGTAAGCACCGTTTTCTTTTTTGTATTGTTCAAGGTGATAAGACTCGTACTTGTGCATCTCATCGTTATCTTTAATTACAGAATAGTCGACTTTTGTGATGTTCCATCCTTTACCAAGGTGTTCTTTTACTCTTGATCTTAAATTTCCTTTACCGATGTATAAAGTATGCTTTTCTTCATCATAACACTTATAAATACCTGTAATTAAATCTGGTATTTCATTTGGTTTTTTTGAAATTTCAAAAAAAGGAATAACATTGAAAACAAAGCAGCCAAATTGTTTCGAATATTCTAAACTATATCTATTTTTTTGATTATTTTTTGTTAGTTCTTTAAATACAGGAGTGCTGTTGAAAAATGCAGTTGCAGTTGTGCTTCTTGCGTTTGATTTATCTTTGTATTTACCTCTTAAGGTATTTATTATCGCAAAAGATCCTTCTTTCTTTTCTTTTGAGAATGAAACTCCAAATTTATAATCACAATCGTTTGATGTAAAAAATTGGCAGAATTCATTGTCTTTAAGCTGATTTTTGTCAATAAACTCAGCTGAAAAGAAAAAACCACTTTTTGATATTGTAATATACTCGTCAATTTCTGAGTAATTAGGCGATATATAAAGTTTCATTGTCATTATTTTGTTATTCCTCCTATAGGTCTATTTCTCCAAGATCTTGCTTTTTTTGATAAAATTTTTACTGCAAGACTTATTGTATTTTGATCTTTATTTTTAACTGCTTGTCTAAGTAAATGTGTTGCATAATATTTTCTTGATGCTTTGCTCATCCAGTTAGGAATTTTTGCAAACTTATCAACGACGTTAAGCCCAACAGGAAAACCATAATTAGGAAGCAATCTAGAAGTTCCTAAAATATATTCGTAGTCTTTAATCAAGTTTTTCGAATTATTTAAAGATTCAATTCTAATAGGCGAGTTATTATCTGTAGTTTTAATATAACCAATAAATACTTTCGGAAAACTTTCCATCTTATCTTCCCAAGATGATCCAGTTGTAACTGTAAATCCTTGAATTTGTTTTTTAATTTCAATTGGTTTTAAAGCTTGGCCACTTGACAATATTATCTCTAAAAGATGCGAGTCTGTAATTTTATATTTTTTGATTATTTTAATAAAATTATTGTAATCTTTATCTGAAATTTTTCCTTGAGACTTATAGTTATATAAAAGATTTTTTACATATGGTGCTGAATTAGATGTCTCTACAATTCCATAAATAGGAAACTTACCTTTTTTAATATAATTAAGAGCTTCGAGATAAACATTAATAAAGTGTCTTGCTGCTACATCAGTTTTTTTATTAACTGCAAAAGGAAACATATTTTCAATAGCAAATTTTGTAAAAGTTGGAAAACCTGGAACAGAGAAAGGCATTACAGTTCCTTCAATAGGACCATGTAAAAAACAGTAATCAAATTTTTTGTTAAGAAGAATATGTTTTACTATAGTTGCGGCTTCAAAAATAATCCTAGCACCATCCTTTTTCTTATTGAGCATTTGATCTTCTTCAAAGTCATCATCTATAAAGTCATAAAGCTCATTTTTTGGATCATACAAGTCACCCAAAAAAACCATACTTTCTTCAAAGTACTCTCTTTTTGATATAGCATCTGGTTTAACTACATAGCTTCCAGCTCTAATACTAAGCGGCGCGGAGCTTATAATGGAGGTTTTATCAACTCCACCATCAACAAAACATGCTGTTTTACATCGATTTTCAGACCAAAATTCTTTACCTTTATAATTAAGATCAACAACTAAATCTGCATCTTTAACAATTTTTAAAACTGTTTCTGCAACTTTTGCAGATACATCTAAGAAATTATTTTGAACTTTTGGAGATGCTGTAACAGCACTTTTTACAAAATTCACAAACATTGATGAATTTCTTTTAATTTTGTCTTTTATATTAATTTCAGTACTCATTATTTTTTTTGAACCCAATAAATCAATTTTTTTCCATCTTGCTCAAATTTTGCAAAAACTGGCTTTCTATATTTTTTAAAAAATTTTTTTTGAAGTTTTGTAATGAATATATTCGCATTTTTAGTGCTACTAAAATATTTTGATCTAGAATATTTAAAGAATTTTTCTTTAAAAAGACTTTTCATCCCATTTTCATTAAGCCCAAATATTAATGTTGATTTTCTATTTATTTGATTATTTTTATCCATATTGATTTAATTTACGTTTTTTTTCCATTTTCAACACAACAGTATCGAATTCTTTTTCCATTAATACTTCTAACAATAAATAATTTTTTTTTTGAAAAGTTATTAAATCTATCTTTAAGTTTCTCTTTAAAGTTAAAACACGATTTTATATTTTTAAAAGTTCTAAAGTATACTTTAATTGAATTATTTAGAGCTTTGGTAGTGAAACTATTTCTCATACTTAGATGTTTTAGAAAGGATATGATTGTGGTTGATGATCCAAGTGTATGAGAAGATACTTTAAATTTACAGCTACTTCTACCAAAGCTTCTAATGTTTTTACAATTAAACCTCCTTGTTTTTATTGTTAATTTATTAGTCATGTAATTTTAATATACGTCATTCTGATAGGTTCAACTTGCCAGTTCTTTTATCAATTAAATTATTTTTATTTTTGATAATATAAATTTTTAAATTACTTGAAATTTTTTCAGCTATTTTTCTTACACCTTCAATAGAAATGTTAAATTTTTTAGACAATTCTTTAAGTGTACAATTCTGATTTACTTTAAGCTCGATAAAAATAAATTTGTCTCTATAGCTTAAATTCTTGTAGAAATTATTTAGCAATGATTCAAACTCTTTGAGGATAATTTCATTATTCAAATCTTTTTCAGTATCAATCCTTGTATCTTCAATATGATCCCAATAAGTTTCTTCACCATCATCAGAAATATATTGATCTGCATTTAAAGGTATTTGAGTTTCAAATTGCTCAACAAGCTTAACATGTTTGAATTTGCAATCATATTTTTTTGATAAAAATAATAAATCTTCATCAGACAATGATGATTTTAAATGTAAATTATTTTCGTATTTCCAATTATTAAAATTAAAAAATATTTTTCTAACAGGATCTGAATCTGGAAGTCTTGAAACTGAATTAGTTGTTTTGTCTTTATAAATTATTAATCTTAATTTATATTTAATTTGTTCGTTGGCAAATTTACAAAAATTGAAATTATCATCATATTTGACAAAAATAGGATTTTTTTTTGTAGCATTGGAAACATTCCATTTTTCAATACCAAATAAATACTTAGCTGTTGCATCCCAAACTGTTTCTAATGCAGCTATTTTTAAATCTTCTTTTTGTAGAAAATTTGAATAGTCTTTTGTTAAATACCAATATTTGTTAACAGTATTATCAATTACTTTTTTCTCTGTATCTTTAAGATTTTCATGAGCTTTCCCATAAAAAAAATCTATGCATTTCAAGTTTATGAAATGGTTAAAGTGATCTAGTCTAGCTAGATGCGAATTCGAATATGTTTTGGTGGGCAGCTCACCGGCAATAGTTTTAATCATAGCTATTGCTGCCAATTCGCAATTAAGCGAACAGGAGTAAATATACGATCTTTTAATTATCTAAACGTGCCAGAATGTCGCAGCATAGATCTTCTATTATCTGCCTGATTAAATAAAAAATTCAATTTCAGGTTTTCTATATCTAATAGTCTCATTCCAATCTTGCCAATCATCATAAGCTATCTCTTCTCTAACAAAATCAAATTTTTTTTTGACTTTATTAAGGTTATAATTTTCATCCAATATATCTAAGCCTTTTTCTGTCCTAAGCATTACAAAAAATTCGTCTTTTATTAGGCCAATTATTAACCTTTCATGTAGTTTTTCATAAGCTTCATATTTGGTAAATAAATGTACAAATAGCCCTATATCTTTAAATGTTAAAAATGCCTCTTTAAGTATACTTTCTATATTTAGTCCTTCATTATTAAATCCATTCAATTCAGTATTTAATAATCCACAGAAAAATCTATTCTTGCTCTCTTTATTTTTTAATATAGAGCTAAAATATTCTAAACTATTTAAATATGCTTTCGCACGTCTATCATCACCAAATTTTTTAATACTACTTTTGCATTTACACATCGCTCTTGGGACATGTCTATCGACAAGAAATACTTCATCAGAATGATCAACCACTCTCTCCAGATTTCTTGCGAGACTTCTTTTATTCGCCTGCTCGCTTAATTTATTTGACTGTTGCCAAAATGGTTTATAATTTTCTTCTAAATCTTCTTCTATATTGATGTGATTATTTAATATATCTTTGTGAGAAAATAATTTAATATTTGCTTTCTGATCTTTTAAATTAGAAAAAATAAAATCAGTTTTTTTAAGTTTTTTTGGGAAATTTTTATATTTTTTACTTAGTTTTGATAATAATGTTTTAAGAAGGGGTCCGTTTCCACCGTTAGTATTTATACTAAAGAATTTCTTCCTTTTCTCATTTGTTTTAAGGTAGAAGTTCTGCCTTTGTATGAAATTATTATTAATAAATTGATAAATCAAAGTTGCCTCGTTAACTTTTAAATCATTTTTAAATTGATTTAGGAAATTAGTGTCAAAAGAAAAAGTATATATCATTATTACTCAAATTCTTTAAGTCTTTCAGCAAAAATATCGTCTTTCCAAGGAGTAAAATACTGACCATCAGAATTTATTATAATCTTTTTAACTTCAGATGGTTTTTGGCCATCCTTTAATACATAATTAGCTGATATAAATTTTGGAGGAATTTTTTTGTCTCTAACCTTTTTTAGAAGTCTAAGAAGTAAGTCTTCACTATGAGTCTCCAAAATGATTTGATTGTCATTTTTAATTGATGACTCCACTATTAAATCTCCTAAATCAGCTTGCAGTTTAGGGTGTAAATGTACCTCAGGTTCTTCAACAACTATAATTTTATTTTTTGCTGTCAAACATTGAACTATAAATGGTAAAATTAAAGGATATCCTAGGCCGATATGGTTTTGATAAATACTTATTTTCTTATTGTTGGGTTTCCAAATAATTTCATAATGATTTTCAACATTTACAACTTTTACAGAATATGGAATTTCCAGTTTTTTTAACCATTTATTAGTATCTTTGCTTATTTCGGGATTTGCTAGCGTTTCTGCAAGATTTTCAGCTCTTGCACCTATGTAACTGGTCTGAATTCCTTTTGCAAAATATCTTTTTGGCATTGATCTTAAGCCAGGAATTATAAACATTTTTTCCATACAAATATTTAAATCATTGTAAGCAGCATTTCCTCTTAGGCTTCTTGTAAAAGGACCCTGCTCTTCATTCATGAAAGATCGAAAAATTTCTAGAACTTTATATTCTCTAGTATCAGAGGAAGAATAATAATTTAATATTTCAACTATAAAATCATAAATATACAATATTTTACTTTCCAAGTTTGAGTTAACAAAGTTATACCTATTAGATGATCTATACTTCTGAAATTTTTTTTCTGGATTAGAAAAAAAATTTCCCATGTAGTACACTCCCCGTTTTACTTTCATTGAGCAATCTAGAAATATATATTTTTTAAAATCATTATATGAAAAATTACTTTCAGAAAATTTGATAAAATTTTTAATTTCTTTTGATATCTCTATTAATTCTTTATCTGAATATTCTCTTAATCCAAAATTAACTCTTGTTATGACGAAATATCTCGCAAAACTATCTTGATATTTATTTAATTGCTCTATTCTTTTTTTATTATCTTTTATTTTACCAGCTTCATCAAATTTTTTAATATTTTTGTCTATTTGTGAAAAGTTTAATTTTTTTATATCTTCTATATTTTTTTTGTTGAAGAGCTGTAATATTTTTTTTAAGAGATCGACACAATTTTTTTTATTTTTTTTAAATTCTGTATAAATTTTTTTGAGATTTTCTATTTCTAAATTTTTTAGGTTAATATTATAATAATAAGGAGAGTAAAGAGATTTATAATTTATATCTTTTTTAAATATTTCTTTTGACTGATACCTTTGGTTGTTACTTAAGTTGTAAGCAATATCTCCACTTTCATCAAATTTGTTTGCTTTTGGAAATTCCATACTAAATTCAATAGAGTTATCTTGATTTTTTACGTTTAAAGATTTCAGTAAAACTTTGTCTTTTATAAGTTGTTTTTTACCTTTATAAAATTTATTAACATAACGATATTCGTAATTAATCTCTTTATTTGAATTTAAAAATTTTTTACCATCACTTGATAAAACACCTGTATCTATTCCTAATTTTAAGTTTTCAGATTCTTTATTATCAGATATTATTCCTTTATATTGAATATCTATATCTATACCTCCATTATCCTTATACTTATCTGGAGATTCTAAATTAAAAGGCGTAAGCTGATCTTTAGCATAACTTTGTCTAATTAATCTTAATGCTTGTAATATGGAGCTTTTTCCTGAGCTGTTTTTTCCAAAAATTAGATTTATCATCGGACTAAGTTCTATATTAGTTTTTTTTCCAAATGATTTAAATTTATCAAGATTAATGCCCTTAATGAAAATACGATTTGGCTTTAGATTTTTTTTCTGCATCACTGAAGAATATACTCGTACAGATTTAATTCAACTTTGGTTTTACTAAATTTTATCTGTTGAAATTTAAATTTATACGTATATTCAAAATACTATGGACTCACTTATATTAATTCTAATCACCGCTCTTATTTTAATTAGCTTAGTATTATTGTATTTTCAGATTAAAAGTAAAAAAGACACTAAAGATGATACGATAGATAAAATCCAAGAAAATATTAATCTACTTCAAAATTCCTTAAATGAGTCTTTTGGCAATATGTCAAAAGACATAGCAAAAGATTTTAACTCATCTTTTGGCAATATGACAAAAGAAATCGCAAAAGATATGACTGGGGCTCTGACTCAAGTAGATCAGAAAGTTGCATCATTTAATACTCAAGTTGAAAATCTAAATGAAAGTCAGAAGGGCATTAATCAGATATTAGCAGGAGTAAAAAAATATGGAACTTTAGCTGAATTCAGTTTGGGTTCTTTAATTAAAGATTTATTGCCAGCATCACAATATTCCTCAAATGTAAAAATGAAAGAGGATACTGGTGAAAATGTTGAGTTTGCAATTAAACTTCAAGATGGAATTTTAGTACCAGTTGATAGCCACTTTCCAGTTGAGAGATTTAAAGCCATCCAAGATGCTCATCAGGAAGACGATAAAAAAGCTATGGCTGATGCAAGAACCAAACTTGCTAGAGCTTTTAAAGAAAAAGCAAAAAGTGTGAACGAAAAATATATCGTGCCACCTAAGACGACAGATTTTGCAATAGTTTATGCACCAACTGAGAGTTTATTTCTAGAATTAGCTAACTATCAAGATCCAACTACAAAAGAATTATTAACTCAAGAAATAATGAAAAAATATAAAGTAACTATTATGGGCCCTAACAATTTATCTGGTTATTTACAATCACTTCATATGGGCTTTCAAAGTTTAAGAATTAAGAAACATGCATCAGAAATCTACGATCATTTAAAAAAGATAAGTACTAGATTTAATATGCATTTTAATAATGTTTTAGTTTTAAGAAAAAAATTAGAAGAAGCAATGTCTGTTGTTGATAGCTTCGGCAAAGATGCTAGAGCAATCAATAGAAGTATAGATTCTATAAAAAATCCTAATGAAGATGACGATCCAGATCCAGATTCGCCTTCAGGTGCAAGTAATTATGAGCAAGTAGACAAACGAAAAGTTTCTTAAAGTTTAGATGAATGAAGTGGAGTAATAAATTTATTTATCCAAAATCTACAAGATCAATTGAAGATGGTTATAGGAAATACTCTTTAGGAGAAGAAAAACTTCCAAGTGTCACTACAATCTTAAGTGCTACTAAATCCGAAGAGGAAAAGGCAGCTATCAAAAATTGGCAGGAGCGGGTAGGTTTTAAGGAGGCAAATAGAATTAAAACTGAAGCTTCTTCAAGAGGAACATCAATGCACTCTTATATTGAAGATTACCTAAGAGGCAGGATTAATGAAAGCTTTTTTGAAAGTAATGAACAATACAAAAATATGGCCAAAGAAATAATTGAAAAGGGTGTAAATAATAAATTAGATGAAATTTATGGTATGGAAGAAACTATTTATTATCCTGAGCAATATGCGGGTACTGCTGATTTAATAGGTGTATATCAAGGAAAAGATGTCATAATAGATTTCAAGCAGAGTAATAAACCTAAAAAAACAGATTATATTCAAGATTATTTCTTACAACTTGGAGCATATACTTTGGCTCATGATGTAGTACATGGAACAAAAATGAAAGCAGGGATAATTTTACTCTGTACAAAAGATATTCTATTTCAAGAATTTAAAATTGAAGGTGCAGAATTAGAGATGTATCAAAATTTATTCATGGGAAGAGTTAAAAAATTTTACGAGATAAATAATATAGCTTGACTTTAACCAACCAATCCATAGAACAGAAGAAACTAACTAGAAGCTACTTGTTTAGATGCAAAGGTTTAGTCTTAAAAAACTTTCCAAAAACCCATCAAAACAAAGCTAATTTGAGGTTAATAATATGAATTTAGCAATATGGGATGTGGAGTCCTCCTCTGCATCAACTTCATTCGGAAGTATAATTGAAATTGGGGGAATTTTAGTTGACGAAAATTTTAAAGAGAAAGATCGATTTAATTTAAGGTGTAGTCTTCCTGAGGGAGAGATATTTCAGGCCATGGCCTTAATAGTCAATAAGACATCGATAAAACAACTAACTCAAACAAACTTAAGTCATTATCAAATGTTGGGGGAAGTTGAAAAAATATTTAAAAAATGGAGTCCTGCAATATTTTTAGGTTGGAGTAGCCTTAATTTTGATGAAGAGATGATAAGGAAAGAGTTTTTTAAAAATATTAGATATCCTTATATTACTAATGCAGCACCCAATAAAAGACATGATGGTATAAATATTGCAAGAGCTGCTTATGCAGTTGATCCTACAATATTAGAAACAGAAATTAATGAAAAAAATAATCCTGTATTTAAATTAGCATCCTTAGCTCAAATGCAAGGAATTGATGCAAGTGATGCTCACTCAGCACTTGCTGATGCCGAATTAACTGCAAAAATTTTAAAGATTGTTAAAAATAAACAAGAGCATACTTGGGATTCATTTTTAAGAACTGCAAATAAATCTGATACAGAAACTATAATGAAAAAAGGAGAAATTGTTACTTTGAATGAATATTATTATGGTAAATCGAGACTTCATTTAGTTGTACCACTACATCCAAAACATTGTATGCACCCAATTTACCAAGGATGGTATTACTCCATTGATTTGAGAACTGAAATACAGCCTTTAATAAATAAATCAATAAATGAATTAAAAGTTGAGATGAAAAAAACACCTAAGTTTTTAAGAACTATACGTGCAAATAAAGCACCTATTATAATTGATGCAAAATATGGAATAAATGCTGAGCCTTATAACAAACTTGATAAAAACGTAATTAAAAAAAGAGCAGAATTTGTTCAAAATAATGAACAATTTTCTCAAAATATATTAACAGCCTTAAGGGAAGTTGCTGAAGAAAAAGAGCAATCAAAATCGCAAGAAGATATATACGCAGAAGAAAGCATTTATACTAAATTTACCTCAAACAAAGATACAGCTCTTTTCCCAGCTTGGCACGCAGCACCATGGAAAGAAAAATTAAATTTGTTAGATAAATTTGATGACGATAGATTAGTTGGGTTTGGTAAAAAAATTATATTTCAAGAGGCCCCAGAAGTTTTGCCAGAGACAATGTATAAATCAATAAGAAGAGAGATTGCAAAAAGAATATTAAGTGAAAGGCAAGAGAAATGGTGGACAATACCTACATTATATAATGAAATTGATACTTTAAGAGAAAAATACACTAATGAAAATGATAACGAAAAATTAGCTCTCTTAGATGAATTTAATACATATGCAATGTCTATCCAAAAAAAGTATGAGAATGTTTAGTGTATAAGTATTAAATAGTTAATATTTTGTCTATTGAAAATAAGATAAATTAATTTATATAAATTATATGGCTATTTTAGAAATAACAGATGAAAACTTTAATGAAAAAGTTTTAAAAAATTCAAAACCATTCTGCCTCAAATTTGAGGCTGATTGGTGTGGAAGTTGACCCCCCACCTTTAGAGGTGGGGGGTTATAGGTCCATGTAAAGCATATACTCCCATTGTGGAGAAGGTCTCAAATGAGATGACCGATATTGATTTTGGTGCAATGAATATCGACAATCACCCTAACACCCCGACCCAATTCGGGGGCTAGTCCCCCTTTCAAAAGAGAGGGGGACTAGTCTTCAAAATAGGAGTTAGAGGTATACCCACTACAATCTTGGTGGTAAATGGTGAACTAAAAGCAACAAAAGTTGGAATGACAAGTCAAACTGATTTAGAGGACTGGCTTAAAGAAAATATCTAATTTAAGCTTAAAATTTCTCCAGCAAGATATAGCGAACCAACACACAGTATAATAGTGTTTTCATTTTTTGATAACGATTTTATACTTTCTTCAATGCCATTAGAAAGTTTTAGATTTAATTTTGAATTATCTAACTTTTTTTTAAAATCTTCCTTTGATATTGCTCCATCCTGATTAGGAATATCGATTAAAGTAATTGAATTTACTATATTTTCAAAAGCTTTTATAAATTCTACATGTTCCTTGTCTTTCATCATACCTACGATAAGGTTTACCTCTTCATTTTGATTTTTAATCCATTTAGCAATAGAAAAACTTGCGCTAATGTTATGACCACCATCTATTACAAGTTTATTATTTCCAGCAATATCTTTTAATTTACCAGATTTTATTTCTTCAAGTCTTGCTTTTAATGAAATATTTTTGACACCATTTATAATATTTTCATCTTTAATATTAAAAATCTTTCTTGATGCAGCAATTGAGGTACTAATATTATAAAGCTGATGATCTCCAAGAATACTTGGTTCAGGTAATACTAATTCTCCTAAATGATCTCGATATTGAATAAATCCGTTCTTGAACTTTGCAATATTAAAATCTTTTCCAAAAAAATATTTATTCGACGTATTTTTTTCCAATGATTTTTCTATTTTATCTCTTATTTCATTATTGACTTGTTTATTAATAAATATATTTGAGTTTAAAAGCTTAGCTGTTTTTTCATATATTACCCCCTCAATTGATTTATTTTCAAGCCATTGAAAGTGATCATTATGGATGACACCAATGAGCGTCATTAAATTTTCCTTAAATACATTTGTACTGTCAAATTGATGAAATAATCCTGCTTCTATAATATTAATATTATCCTTGAAATTTTCAGCATATTTTAAAAATGCACACGTTAAAATTTCAAATAATGTTGCATTGTCATCTCCTAAAGTTTTTTCAACATCTGTCAGTAATTCTATTAAATCTTCTTCATCGATTTCTTTATCTTCAAAAATGTATCTTTCTGTATAAGAGAGAAGGTGGGGAGAAGTATAAAGGTTAGTTTTAAGTCCAGCTTGGTTAAGTATTGACTTTAAACTATAGCACATGCTTGCTTTAGCATTAGTGCCAACAACTGTAATGACATTTTTTAATTTATCTTGTGGATTTCCCAGTTTTTTTAAGAGATTAAAAGTTCTTCCTAGAGATAAATCTAGTTTTTTTTTATGATGCTTCTCTAGTTTGGATATTAGTTTCTGAAGTTTCATTCAAGTTTTCTAAATGTATATCAGAATTTTTTCTAAGTAATATCGATAGAAGGCTCCCTACTTCTTTTTGAATATCTTTTCTTTGAACAACTCTGTCAACAAAGCCATGTTTCTCAACAAATTCAGCTGTTTGGAAATCAGAACTTAATTCTTCCTTGACTGTTGCTTGAATTACTCTTTTTCCTGCAAATGCTATTAGGCACCCAGGTTCAGCAAGATGAATATCTCCTAACATTGCAAAAGAGGCAGTTATTCCTCCAGCAGTTGGATCAGTAAAACAAACTATATAAGGTAAATTATTATTCTTAAGTTCATTTATGGCAAGTGTTGTTCTAGTCATATTTGCTAAAGCAATTGTAGACTCGAACATTCTTTGTCCTCCTCCACAAGGAAAAAATAAATAAGGCGTTTGATTATCTATTGCATGTTGTACCCCATAAATTATTGCTTCTCCCTCTGCAGCGCCAACTGAACCTCCAATAAAATCAAAGTTAATTGCACCAGCAGTTACTTCAATTCCATTTATTTTTCCTTTAGCAATCATAACTGCACAATTTTGATTAGTTTTCTTTCTAGCAATCTTAAGCCTGTCTTTATAAGATTTTGTATCAACCCAATTCAATGGATCTTCTGAAGGTATTGGTGACTCTAAAATTTGATAAGCGTTTTTACCGAATAATATATCAAACCTTTGTCTACAACTAATTCTATGATGTTTTCCGCAAAGATTACAAACCCATAAATTATTCTCTAAATCTTTCTTTAATATTGGACCTTTGCAGCAACTGGTCCAATCTGAATTTGCTATATCCTCTTTCGAAGGTCTTTTACGAAGCACCTTCTTTATTTTTTCTCCAAAATTTATAGCTTTTGTTAACCAATTCATGATATTTTTTTTCTTAGTTTACTTACTATCTTACTTACATTTATGACAGGATTTTGTCTATTGTTTAAACTTCTAGTAATTTCTTTACAAATTTGACTACCAACGACAAGTCCATCCGTATTTTTAAACTTTGATATAGTTTTTTCAGTTATACCAAATCCAATAACACAATTTTTGTTAGGATTTATTTTTTTTATTTTATTATAATTAGCTAATATTTTTTTTGGAGAAACTTTTAGTTTTCCTCCTGTAGTAGACAGCATACTTATGTAGTAAATCATATCATGAGAGTCTTTTGTTATACTTTTAAGTCTTTTATTAGATGTTGTAGGAGATAATAATTGGATAAAATTAATTGAATTTTTTTTACATTTCTTTGAAAAAATTTTGTTTTCTGGCCATGGTAAATCAACTACTATTAATCCATTAACTCCTGATTTTTTACATTTTTTTAAAAAATTATTTTCACCGTATTGGAAAATCATATTGTAGTAACCCATAAATATTACTGGTTTTGAATTTTTACTTTTTTTAAAATCGCTAACAATTTTAAAAATATCATTCATCTTAATACCATTTTTAATCGATCTATAAGCGCTAGTTTGAATTTGGCCCCCATCTGCAACAGGAGTGTTATGAGGCACGCCGACTTCTAAAATATCTGCATAATTAGAAATTGCTTTTAGGATCTCTAAAGATTGCTTTTTTGAGCTATCACCAGCAACGGTGTATGTAAGTAAAGCTGGTCTCTTCTCTTTTTTGGCGTTTTTAAATGCAAGGTTAATTGGATTTAACATATTTCTTTCCCAACTTTTTTTCTAAAATTCCACGATCTTTGTATGCATCTCCACAACTATTAATAATTACTATTGTATCTTTGCTCAATTTTTTTGCTTCTTTGATTGCCACTGAGAATGCATGACTCGGTTCGAGTGATGGTCTTAAATTTTCATATTTTGTAACTATTTGGTAAGCTTTTAAAGCCTCTTCATCACTAGCTGCTGTATATCTTGCACGTTTAGTATCTTTTAAAAAGCAATGGAGTGGTGATACTCCTGGATAATCAAGACCTGCAGAAATCGACTCGGTCTCTTCAATCTGACCATCACTATTCTGGTTTACGTACTGAGCTGCACCATGAAGTATTCCAATTTTAGAACCATACGTTAATGGAGCAGCATGTTTCTTACTATTTTTTGGACCTCCTGCTTCAACCCCAATAAACTCAACTTGTTTTTTACTATAATCCATAAATTCATTCCAAAAACCAAAACTAGAAGATCCTCCTCCCACACAATTATACAGTTTAAGTTTTTTAGGAACTTCACCAAATTCATTTATTAATTGATCTTTAAGTTCTCTAGATATTTGACTAGTACTCCATCCACATATTCTAACAAAAATTGCAGGCCCTACTGTACTACCAACACACATTGCAGTTGTATCACAATTAGCAACCCAATATCTCATACATTCAGATACAGCGTCTACCAGTGTTTGGCTTCCTGAATATACTGGAATTACATCTGCACCATTTTTTTTCATAGCCTTAACATTTGGCTGTTGTCTTTTTATGTCTTTTGCACCCATAAAAATTTTACATTTCAAACCAAATTTTTTAGCCGCCATACTCAGCATCTTTCCAGCGTAACCAGCTCCAGTGTCGCCTATAATAACTTTTTTACCAGACCTTTTAGCTAATAAACAATGCACGGTTGCATTATATATTTTGTGAGCTCCACCGTTAGCATCAGAAACAACCTTGGACCAAATCTGAGCACCACCAACGTGTTTTGTTAAATTATTTAATTTAATAAACCTTGTAGGTGTTCCAATCCAATTTTCAAAATAATTATCTCTTTCTTTTATAAAGTTCTTGTCATTCTTCAATTTATTAAATTGTATTTCTAGATCTTCTATAGGTTTCTTAAGTGTTTCAGGTACAAAATTTCCTCCAAATTTCCCACCCCAAAAACCAAGTCTATCTCCTTGATCTATAACTGGAATTCCTTTCTTAACTTTCATTTTTAGTTGCAAAGTTTAATAGTTTATTAATTTTTTTTAAATCCTTTTTACCTTCTTCATTTTCTAAAGAACCACTTAGATCAATATAGTAATCTTTATTTTTAAAGTTAGGAATATCTTCTATTTTTATATTTCCAGCAATCATTTTATTTACTGAATTAGGCACAGAAATTAATAATTCATGATCAAAGCCAATTGATTTTTCGTATCCCTTTCCGTCAAAAAGAATTAAGTCTGAAACTTCATAAAAATCTTTATATTTATCAACATCATTTTGACTATTAATTGTTAAAGCGGTGATAACTTTAACGTTATATTTTTCTTTTATTGTTTTTGTTCTTTTAGGACTTACATCATACAGCTGATAAAAGTCGAAATTTAATTCTTTAATTTTTTCCAATATGGAATCATTAGGATTAACAAGGACAGACACAAAACTTGTCTTTTTTTTTTTAATACTTACCAATTTTTTTAACTTTTCATATTCAACGTACCTTTTGCTTTTTTTGTAATTAGTTATAAAACCTACAAATTTTGGTGGAAATTTATGATTTATGATGAAGTTTAAAGTCATAAGATCAGAGATCCCACAAATTTTTATTCCTCTTAACATTAATTTAAATGATCAATTAATGTTTGAAGATTTTTTTTTATATTTCCTTTGGTAATTGGTCTTCCAATTACTATCCAATCACTTCCATTTTTGTAAGCCTGTTTTGGTGTTAAAACTCTTTTTTGGTCATTGGAAATAGAATTAAATCTTATACCAGGTGTTATGATTTCTTTTTTAAAAACTTTCTTTACAGTATCTACTTCTTTTGCGCTACATACAACTGCATCTAATTTTGCTTTTGTCGCCAATTTAGCTTGTTGTAATACTATTTCTTCAACTTTTTTATTAAATCCAATTTCTTTTAATGACTTATTATCAAGGGAGGTTAGAATTGTTACTCCAATTAATTTAGTTTTACCCGAGACACGTTTAGCTGCTTTAAGGGCTTCTAAACCTGAACTAATATGTATTGTTAAATAATTAAAATTTAAATCTTTAACTGCTTTTATAGTTGATGCACAAGTATTTGGTATATCTGCAAGCTTATAATCTCCAAAAGTAATTTTATTTTTTATTTTTGATATAAATTTTCTTCCTTTTATTGAATTTAAAAATTCTAAACCAAATTTATAACCAATCTGTAATTTAGAACTTTGTGTTTTTTTTATTATTTCTTTAATTTTATTTAGATCTTTACTATCACAGGCGATAAATACTTTACTCTTTTTCATTAATTTTTTTAGCCCATTCCTTTGACATTTTAAATAAAATTGATTTCTTTTCTGGAGTATTTATTTTCTCATTTGTTTTAGGATTTCTAGAGACCCTGGCTCTTTGGACTCTAGGCTCAAAAGAAAATATATCTCTAAGTTCCACTCTTTCACCTCTTTTTAAAGACTCTTGTATTTCATAAACTGCTATATCGAATAATTTAACTAAATCTTTTTTTAAAAAATTGGGGTAGTTTTTTGATAATTCTTTAATTAAGTCTGATTTTACTGCTGACAATTTTTATTCAGTGTCCTTATTCTTTTTTTTATCGTCCAATTGCTCAGAAAGTGAAGAGAATGGGAGATTTTTTCCACTTAAAGGACTTGAATGTTCTTTAATAGCTTTAGCATTCATTATTTCTTCAAGCAATTTAATGCTTAATGATACTTTTCTTTTTTCGAAGTTTAATTCAGATATGGCTGCATCTATTCGTTCGCCACCTACAAATCTTGAAGGTCTTGCATCTGTACTACTCATTGCTATTTGAGATTTCTTGATTAAGATTTCAAGATCACTCCCTTCAGGTTTGACAATCAAACCTTTATTATCAGATGAAATAACTTTAACAGTAATTATGTCTTCTAATTTTTTATTTTTAAACCAATCAAAAGGATCATTTTGTAATTGTTTTAAGCCAACTCTTACTTTTTGTTCGCTTAATTTTATTTCCAAAACTTTGACTTTAAGCTTGTCACCTTTTTTGTATTTTTTAAGTTCCTCTTCAGGTTTACCAGTGTATGAAAGGTCATTTGAATGTAAGAAGCCATCAATATCAAAGTCTGCTAATTTTAAGTATATTGCATATTCATTAGAATTATTTACTATTCCATCAATATCAGACCCCACAGGATAGTTATTTTCAAGCATAGTGTAAGGATTGTCTTGCGTGAGCCTATGTGAAATAGCAACTCTTCTCTTATCTTTATCAATCTCTGTAATTACACAGTCTATTTGATCTCCGACATTAAATATCTTCTTTGGTGAAATATTTTTCTTAGTCCAACTAATTTCACTACTATGTAACAAACTACTTAGTCCTGGCTCTAATTCGCAGAAACATCCATAGTCTGCAATTTTTACAACTTTTACTTTATATTTATTTCCTATTTGGTAGTTAGATATGTGTTCGAATGGATCTGGCGATAATTGTTTAAGAGAGCATCCAACTTGTAATTTTTCCATATCAATTGAAATTATTTTTAAATTATGCTTTTCACCTATGTTAAAAACTTCATCGGGATGATTAACTCTACTGTAACTTATCTCTTGTAGATGGCAAAGAGTGTCTAAGGTTCCTTCAGGAGTAGTTACCTCGAAAAAACAACCGAAAGAAGAATATCCCTTAACAACTGCATCTTTTATAATATCTCCAACTTTGAATTTTTCTATTATTTTGACTTTATCTTCCTTTTTGTTTGACGAAACTACCTGTCTTCTTGATACAACACTATTTCCTCTAACCATATCAAGTTTGATTAGAGCAAATTTTTGTTCAACACCAATTAGATGATCAATGTTTTTCATAGGCTTATCTGAAATCTGAGATCCCGGACAAAACATAAGGGAGCCGGTTTCTATGTGCTCTACAATTACACCACCTTTTGTTTTTTGAGTAATTTTTCCATTAATTAGCTCATTATTTTCGTAACATTTAACAAGCTTATTCCAGCCTTTAATTTTTTGAGCTTTTTGTGCTGAAACGACTACATCTCCATTTTTATCTTCAATCTTCTCTAACAATACAGGTATCGTATCACCTTCTTTAATTTCTTCTGATACACCAATCATCTTCATTTCGTTGATATCAATCACTGGTTCACTTTTTAACCCTTGTATAAAGAGGAAAAGGTATTTACTTGTTATTTTCGTAACCTTACCTTCTATAATTTTCCCTTCTTCAATTTTATTTTTAGATAATTGGCTGCTAAGTAGTTTTTGAAACTCTTGAGAAGCAGGAGATGATAGGTCTTTATAAATTTCCATTAATTAATTAATTTTTTGTCCATTATTGCTTTTATCTTTTTAAAGCAGGCTTTCTTACTTAATTTAGTGGTATTAATCAAGATAGAATCTTTTGTTTTTTTTAGAGGTCCATATTTTCTCTCTTTATCTGATTTGTCCCTGATTCTAAGGCTTTTAAGCACTTCTTTATATGTAATTTTTTTATTTAAGCTCTTGTATTCCATATATCTTCTTTCTGCTCTTACCTTAACACTTGCTGTTATGAAAAATTTAAACATAGCATTTTTTAATTGTACTGTGATTATATCTCTTCCATCTAAAACAGAGCCATTATATTTTTTTGGAGGATTATATGCATATTTTTGCTGAAATTTATGAACAATATCTCTAATTTTTTTATCTCTCGCAATCTTTGCTGCTGATAAAGAAACATCATTTGAAAGTAAGCTTTTATTTTTTAAATAACTTAATTTCATATTGTCTATTTTATACTTAACCAAATTATAGGAAAATTTTTTTTGATTTTTAAGTTTTAACATACCTATATATCTATAAATTTTACCAGTATCTAGATAAAATAAATTATAATTTTTTGATATCAATTTTGCTTGAGTACCTGCACCTGCGGCAGCTGGCGAGTCAATTGCTACTGTAATTATATTATTTCTTTTTTTCAATTTATTTTACCTCCAATCATTTTTATAATTTTTAAAAACTTTGGAAATGATGTGTTTGCGCTTTTTTTATCATTAATTTTCCATTTACCACCTAATGTTAATGCTGTTATGCATGAAAGAAAAAAAATTCGGTGGTCTTTTAAAAAATTCTTGATTTCAAAACTTTTGTTTAATGATAAATTAGGGTTTCCATGAATATTTAAATCATTACCAAATCTTTCTACTCTTACACCAATTAATTTTAAAAAATAAACGCCTAAGTCTAATCTCTTCGACTCTTTTTTATTCATTTCACCCAAGTTTTTAAACTTTGAAATCCCCTTGGCTTTTGCAGCTGCTAAAAATATTATCAAAAACTCGTCTATTGCTGAACTATTCAATTTAGGTGAACAATTTACAGATTTTAAATTAACTGTACTTTTTATATAAATATCAGCTATTTTTTCACCATTATATAATTTCTTATTTTTGCATTTAATATTAGCACCCATTTTATTTAAAATAGTTATTATTCCTACTCTACTTTCATTGATATTCACGTTTTCAATTACGAGCTGAGATTTTTTTGAAAGAAGAGTTAAAACTATGAAAAAAGATGCTGAGCTTATATCTCCAGGCACATTATATTTAAAAGCTTTAAACTGCCTAAGGCCCTGTATAGATATATTATCGAATGATTTTTTTTTTTGAATTTTTATAGGGTAATTTAAAAATTTTAGCATTAATTCAGTGTGGTTTCTTGACTTTTTTGATTTGATTATTGTTGTCCCTGGAGTATTTAAAGCACTTAATAAAATACAAGATTTAACTTGTGCGCTACCTATACTTTCATAATAGGTAATAGGTCTTAAAAAATCAGATCCTAATAATTCAATTGGAAGTTTGTTATTTTTACTTTTTATGTTTACCCCAAAAAGTCTAAGTGGTTTTATTACTCTAGAAAAATCCCTTTTAGATAAACTTTTATCTCCAATTAATCTTACTTTATATTTAGATTTGACTAACAATCCTAGAATTAGTCTTGCTAATGTTCCAGAATTGCCAGCATTTATATTTATTTTTTTTTTTATATTAAAGCCATTTAACCCAAATCCTTCGATATGATAAATACCTCTTTTCTTTACGTAATTTATTCCAAGTTTTTTTATTGTTTTTAGTGCATTTATCACATCTTCAGATTCTAATAAGTTTGAAATTTTAGATATTCCCACTGCCTGTGATGCTAGAAGTACGGATCTTATTGAAATACTTTTGTCTGAACTTACTCTTATTTTCTTCTTAAAGCTTTTAATTTTTTTATTTATTAAAATATGATTAGGCACGATTAAGTTAATTTATTTTAAATTCGTCTCCAAAATATGCTGTTCGTGCACTTGAATCTTTCACTATTTCATCAGGACTACCAGAAGCAATTATTTTACCATTAGACAACACTATAGCTCTATCTACACAGCTTAATAAATCTCTAGCTTGATGATCACAAACTACCACAGTAATTTTTTCAAAAGATTGAAGGTTTACTATTATTTCCTGTAGCATTTTAATAGTCAGAATATCTAAAGCTGCAAACGGTTCATCTAAAAGTAAAATGCTTGGATCATTAATAAGAGCCATTGAAATTACTAATTTTTTTTTCTGTCCACCTGAAAGATGTTTTGCTTTGATTTTCAACAATGCATCAAATTCAAACTGGGAAATAATTTTATCAATTTTAGATTTTCTAAGTTCTTTTTCCTTTATATGGATTTCTCCAACAAGGTTTAAGTTTTCATATAAAGTTAAGTCTTGTATAAATCCCCCATATTGAGGCACATATCCAAGTTTAAATTTTGTGGCTCTTTCATAGATGGGAATATTAGTACAATCTATTCCATTAATTAATACCTTGCCAAAACTTGGATCTCTCAATCCAGTAATAATATGAAAAATAGTGGATTTTCCCACACCATTAGGTCCTAACATTCCTAAAATTTCCTGTTGATTAATATTTAAATCTAAACTGTTTAAAATCTGTCGTTTATTATAAAACATAGAAATTTTTTGAAGTTTTAAAATAGATTTTTGCTCTTTAAATTTCTTAATTCTGAATTTTTTAATTAAAGCCATTAGTTTGTAATGACCTCAATCTCTGTAGTTGCATTCTCAGGATTTATATTTACATCTTTTGTTGCCAAGTCAAATTCAACAATACCTGCTTTCATAATTGACTGTGGATCTGTAATCTTTACATTGTTATAAGCAACTGCTTTATTGGTTTCCATAATGATATCAAAATTTTCACAAGTAATTTTTTTATCTTGATATTCTATTATTACATTTTCGTAAAATTTTGAATTTAAATTTGAGGTATCGTACTGTGCGAAATCCGAGACAATATAGATATTGTCTCTTTTATCTGATTTAATCTCACCTCTAACATTCTTAAGATCTAAAATGTTATTATTGTCAGGGTTACTTTTCCCAGAATTAGCTAAAAGATTGAATCTATTACCTTTTTGATCAACTGATGTATATTCAACGTCCTTTACCAAATTTTTTATTTCTTTTTTCTTTATAATTTTTTTTTCAGTCTTTTCCTTTTGATCGATGCTTGTATCTTTATTCTCCTTAATTTGTTTTGTACTTTCTTCAGTTTTTGCAGTTATTTCAACCGTTTTATTTTTACTATTTTTTATTTTTTCACTTAATTGTTCGTTTTTAAGCTCTAATTCAGATATTTTTGATTTGAGCTCCTCTAGTTGTTCATTATTTTTTAAATTAGATAAGTTAACTTCTTCAACAATATTTTTCTTAGTCTCAAAGTATTTTAAATACACTCCCCCAATAATTAACATTATTAAAGATAAAATTAAAACTTGTATAAAAGTTTTTATCGACATTTAGTTTATATTTGCATCCAAAATATCATGTATATGAATAAAGCCAATTGTCTTATTTTTTTTATTGTTCTGATGTACGCATAAACTCGTAATTTTTTTTGTATTCATTATCGATAGGGCTTCTACAGCTAAAATATTTTTATCAACACTAATTGGATTTTTTTTCATAACTTCTTTTATTTGCAAACTATTTAAATTAGTAGATAGATTCGAAACTCTTTTTAAATCTCCGTCTGTAAGTATACCTGTGGTAAATTTTTTATTATTTAAAACTATCAAAGTTCCAAGTTTCCTTTTTTCGATATTTTTTAGAGCAGCTGTCATTTGTAATTTTTCATTTACAAATGGTATTTTTTTTCCAACTAACATTAAATCTTCAACAGTCTTAAGTTTAATAGAAAGAGACCCACCTGGGTGAAATTTTTTAAAATCAATTTTTCCAAACTTTTTATATTGCATACATGTGATTGCTATCGCATCCCCTAGAGCAATTTGAACTGTTGTAGAAGATGTAGGCACATAACTTCCTGGTCCTGCCTCTTTAACAGTTGGAAGTAAAAATTTTACATTTGAATTTTTGTATAAAAGAGAATCTTTTTTTGATGTAATGCCAATTAATTTGATATTCTTATTGCGAGAAGTATACTGAATTATATTTTTAAGCTCACTACTTTCGCCACTTAAGCTTAGTAATATTACTATATCATTTGAAGTTATTTGACCCATATCTCCATGACTTGCATTTGATGCATCTAAGAAAAAGGAAGGCGTCCCAGTAGAAGAAAATGTTGCAGCCCATTTTTTTCCTATTATTCCACTTTTTCCTACTCCTGAAATAATTACTTTACCACTTTTGCAATTTAGAATTGTTTTTATAATTTGTTCAAATGACTTTCCAATACTAGATTGTAGTTTTTTAAGAGAGATGCATTCGATTTTAATTACTTCTTTAGCAATACTTAATAATTTTTTATCTTTCATTTCAGTGTGACCAGATATCTTCCTTAAAAGATGCAAAATCTAGTTCAACTCTTGTATTAATAAACTTTACCGTTTTATCGTAAAGATCTTTTCTTGCTTCTCTTTCTAGAATTTTTTTTAAAGAGTCATAAATTTTATGCAAATATATAACATCCTGGGCACAGTATTTAAGTTGTTTATCTGAAAGATCACCACCAAAGTCAGATGATTGTAATTGTTTACTTATATCTATTCCAATAAATTCCTTTATCAAATCTTTTAAACCGTGCTTATCTGAGTAACTTCTTGCAATTTTACTCATAATTTTGGTGCAATTAACGTTTTCTACATCTACTTCCAGATATTTCTTAATAAATAAAAGGTCAGCTCTCGCAAAATGAAATAATTTGTTTAAATTTTTATCACTAAGTAAATTTTTTAAGTTTGGTGCGTGGTAATTATTTTTATCTAACTGTATTATATGAGCATCATTATTACCTGAAGAAATTTGTATTAAACACAATCTATCTCTTGCAATGTTAAGACCTGTAAATTCACAATCTATTGCAATCTTGTCACTGAACTTTATTTCATCTGGTAAATCTTTTTTATGTAATTTAATATCTAAATTCATTAATAGATATATATATATGAAAAATAACAATTCAATTTTAATATTTGGTTCATCCGGCCAAATAGGAAAATCTTTAATAAGAAAGTTTACAAAAAATAATTATAGGGTTATTGCGGTAACTAGGAGCATCCATAGAAAAGGGTATCAAATAAAAACCCAATCTAATTTTGGATATTTAGAGTTAGAAGAGGTAAATTCTTTTACTGAGGAAAATATTACAAAATTGATGCAGAAATCATCCATTTGTATAAATTTAATTGGTATTTTATTTGAAAAAAGAGAAAATCATTTTAACGTCATACATTCTGATCTACCTTCTCTTCTCTCAAAGATTGCTTCTGAACAGTCTCTTAACCAATTCATCCATTTGTCTGCTCTAGGTATCGAAGCAGCTTCAGATAGCAATTATGCTTTAAGTAAACTAAGTGGAGAAAAAAAGGTAAGGCAAAATTTTCCTAACTCTGTAATTTTAAAACCCTCTATAGTATATTCAGTTGATGATAACTTCACAACTAATTTTATGAATTTACTTAGTATACTACCCGTAATGCCTCTTTACTATGGAGGTAAAACTAAATTTACTCCTATTCATGTTTCAGATCTCTCAGATATAATTTTTAAAATTGTTGAAAATAAGTTAACTGGTGAAACTATTGAATGTATTGGTCCTGAAGTCTTTACATTTAGAGAATTATTATTAAAAATTTTAAAATCAATTAATAAAAAAAGACTATTGTTTTCTCTACCTTTGCCTTTAGCTAAAATTAATGCTAGATTGTTTCAACTTATGCCAAAACCTTTAATTACACTTGATCAACTCAAACTATTAAAATATGACAATATCAAATCAAAAAATTATAAAACTAATTTTGATCTAAAAATGGAAGCAAATAAAAAGTTTGATGATGAAATCAGTAGGTACAGTTATAATTGGACTAGCGGAGGTCAATTTTCAAAAAAAAAAAATGATAAGTTAGATTAATGTTAGCAAATATTATTTACTTAACAGTATTCATAATTCTTGCATTTGTACTTTCAATTGCTGTAAAAGCAATTACAAGGGGGGTGGAGGCAAAACAAATCATTAAAAATGAAAAAAACTTGGAAATAAATAAGGAAAATGAAATTCAAAATTTAGAAGTTGTAAGTCAATT
The DNA here is from genome assembly GCA_902563435.1 of uncultured Pelagibacteraceae bacterium. Classification (GTDB taxonomy): domain Bacteria; phylum Pseudomonadota; class Alphaproteobacteria; order Pelagibacterales; family Pelagibacteraceae; genus Pelagibacter. The sequence goes on along the minus strand of CACEXE010000005.1, from coordinate 47,572 downwards.
AAAAGATTTAAAAGACTTACACGATCAAGGAATAATAAATGATGACGAATTTAAAAAAGCCAAAGATAAAATACTAAAATAAGCTAAGCTGATTTTACCTTCTTTTCGATAAATTTAGGAACCTCATCGTCTTTTTCTACAACCTCATCTTTTTTACCTTTTGGCTGGAAAACTATCATTAGGTGTAATGGGCAGTAAGAAAATTTTTCGATAGTTTTTCTTCCACAGAAAGATGCGCCTTTTTCATCTGGATTAGCCTCCATATATTTACATGTGTGCTCATTTAAATCTTCTAACTGAAGATTTTTAGCTGGCTCAAAGTTTTTGTCTAAAAGTAAGGACTTAAATCTATGTTTTCTGCTTCCCTTTTTAATAGTTTTATTTTCCTGTGTTATTGTTCCAATATTATTCTGATATGTAGCAGATCGTGTTTTAATTTTTGCAGATAAGTTTAATCTGTGTGCTTTTCCTATTACTGCATTTCTACTAACTCCTCCAATTATTTCAGCAATTTGACTGGCTGTTTGGCCTTTACCCCAAAGACTCTTTAGTTTGTTAACTTTTTCGTCTGTCCAACTCATAATACCATATTTAGTATAATTTAGTTTTTTTACAACACTATCTTGAGATCACAATTAACAGTCTATAACAAGCTTTTTTTTTTGTTTTTTAACAATTATCGAAAAAAAAGTTTATTAATAAACACTTATGGTTGAATTACAGAAAAAATATCAAATTGGCACAAGAAGATTTGGACTTATCAATTGGGTTGGAACTTATTCATTATTTAAAAAAGAAGTTTTAAGATTTCTAACTGTTTCAGGTCAAACTTTATTTGGACCAATATTAACTAGTATATTATTCTTAACAGTTATTTCTTTAGCTATTGGAGATCAAAGAGCAGATGTATTAGGAGTTCCTTATATAAAATTTTTAGCTAGTGGTTTAATAATGATGCAAGTAATTCAACAAAGTTTTGCTCACTCTAGCTCATCATTAATGATGGGAAAGATGATGGGTACAATTACTGATGTTGTCCATAGCCCACTATCATCATCAGAAGTAGTATTTGCAATAACACTTGCTTCTGCAGCAAGAGGTTTGTTAATTGCATCTGCCTCAACATTAATATTTATTTTTTTTATAGATCTATCAATACAGAATTTTATTTTATGGTTTATTTTTTTATTTTTAGGTGGATTAGTCATGGGGTCACTTGGAATAATAGTTGGTTTATATGCAGATAAATTTGATCAAATGAGTACTGTTACTAATTTTATAATCGTTCCCTTAAGTTTTTTGAGTGGAACTTTTTATAGCATTGATAAGCTGCCAAATTTTTTAAAAATCCTAAGTAATTATAATCCTTTTTTTCATATGATAGATGGTTTTAGATATTCATTTATTGGTCAATTAGATGGATCGGTTACATTCGGAATTACATTGCTAACTTTTTTAAGTTTGGTTATTACTTATTTCGCATACTTGCTTGTACACAAAGGTTATAAAATTAAATCATAATAAAAACATGAGTTCCTTAGCTAAAAATTATAAAAGAAGAAACTTATCTTTTGAAAAAGGGAAAGGATCATATTTATATACAAAGAGAGGAATAAAGTTTTTAGATTTTGTTCAAGGAATTGCTGTTAATTCTTTAGGTCATGCAAACCCAAATTTAGTGAAAGCAATAAATAAACAATCAAAAAAGCTTTGGCATGTTTCTAACTCTTTCATAATTCCTGAAGGAGAGGAATTAGCTAAAAAATTAACAAAGAGAACGTTTGCAAATGCTGTCATTTTCCAAAATAGTGGTGCAGAAGCTACAGAAGCTGCCATAAAAGTTGCTAGAAGATATTTTTATTCTCTGGGCAAACCAAAAAAGAATAGAATTCTTTGTATTAAAAATTCTTTTCATGGAAGAACTATTGCAGCAATAAACGCAAGTGGATCTAAAAAAATGTTAGAGGGATTTGGACCAAAAGTGGGCGGATTTGATCATTTTAAATTTGGGAACCACAAGGAACTAAAAAGAAAAATTACAAGTAAAACTGCTGCTATCATGATTGAGCCGATAATGGGCGAGGGAGGTATTAAAGTCATACCCTCATGGTGTCTCAAAGAATTGAGAATGATTTGTAATCAAAAAAAAATTCTTCTTATTTTAGATGAAGTTCAGTGTGGAATTGGGAGATCAGGTAAGTTTTTTTCATATGAATATGCAAATATAAAACCAGATATAGTTCCAATAGCAAAAGGAATTGGAGGTGGGTTTCCAATTGGTGCAGTGTTAATGACAAAAAAAGTTTCTAAGGCTATGGTTCCAGGCACACATGGATCTACTTTTGGAGGAAACCCTTTAGCAATGTCAGTTGGTAATGCTGTAATGGATGAAATTTTTAAGAAAGACTTTCTTTTAAAAGTTAAAAGTAATTCAAAATATTTTATTTCTGAATTAAATAAAATTAAAAATAAATTTCCAAATATTATTAAAGAAATAAGAGGAGTAGGATTAATTCTGGGAATACAATTACATCATGACCAGACAAAATTCATACAAAGTTTACTGAAAAATAAACTACTAACAATTAGAGCAGCTGAAAATGTTATAAGAATTTTGCCTCCATTAAATGTTAGTAAAAATGAAATAAATATAGCTTTAAAAATTATCAATAAAGTTTGTGAAGGATATAAAAAATAATGAAAAACTTTCTTCATATTAGAGATATTCCTACAAGAGATTTAAAAAAAATTATTTCTGATGCAAAAAATAGAAAATCAAAAAGAAAAAAATTAAATACCCTTGATCCAGACAAAGACTCACCTTTAAAGGGTAAAATTCTTTTACAGATGTTTGAAAAATCTAGCTTAAGAACTAGATTAAGTTTTTATTTGGCTATTAAACAATTAGGTGGAGGATCTTTGACATTAAGACCAGAGGAATTGCACCTAGGTATTGGTAGTGAAAGTATAGCAGATACATCTAAAATTTTATCAACTTATGGTAATGCTTTTATGTTGAGAACAGACTCGGACAAAAAATTAGATCAATTCAAAAAATTTTCGAGTATACCAATAATAAATGGATTAAGCCCATCTTCACATCCCACTCAAGTTTTATCAGATATTTTTACAATTCAAGAAATTAAAAAGAAAAGTATTTCAAAATTAAAACTATGTTGGATAGGAGATGCTAATAACAATATGATGAATAGTTTAATAGAAGCTTGTATAAAATTCTCTGTTTCTCTAAATATTGCATGCCCTAAAAGCTATCAGCCAAATAAAATGCTTATTTCTTTAATAAAAAAACAAAAAGGAAAAATAAAAATTTTTAATAAAAAAGAAATAGCTGTTAAAAACTCTGATGTTGTAATGACAGACAAAATCATTTCTTTAAACGATAATGTAAATAAGAAAAAGAAACTTAAATCATTTAAAAATTTTAAAGTAGATAAAAAAACTATGAAATTAGCCAAGAAAGATGCAATATTTCTGCATTGTCTACCTAGAGGAAATGAAGTAACAGAAGAAGTGTTTCTTGGTAAACAATCTAGAGTATGGCAACAAGCTCTAAACAGAGTTTATGTTCAAAAGAGTATTTTATTATATTGTTTTGGCAAACTAAGGTAGTTGTAAAGGACTATCAGCATTAGCATTCATATATAGAATTACTGAAGCTCTATCTTTCTCTTTTTTTAATCCAGCGAAAGCCATCTTGGTACCCTTTATATATGAAGCAGGTTTTATTAAAAAACTATTCATCTCTTGAAAAGTCCAATCCTTTCCAAATGCTATCAATGCTTTTGAATATTTGTAATCTTCCAGAGCACCCATATTTCTACCTAGTACATTATAAAGTGCTGGGCCAATATTGTTTCTTCCGCCTTTTTTAATCGAATGACATGCACTACATTTCTTAAAGACCTTCTTTCCATGATCAACACTTCCCATGGCTAATAGAGCAGATATATCAACTGCTTCAACTGATGCGGAAGCTTTGGTACTATCTGTTTCAGCAAATTCAACTTTATAAGCTGACTGACTTGGCTTCTCTACGTAATAGATAATGTCTGAAATTTTAGTTATTCCAAATATAACAACAAAAATTACTACTATGGCTGCTATAATTTTATTAATTTCAAATGAGTCCATGATTTTTAATTATTATCCTCGTATAACATGTTAAACAAAAAAAAAACTAAATTTAAATTTAATTATTGCGTCTCAAAGACGCATAATACTTAGTTTATGAGCAATACAGTAATTTTAATCCCTTCAAGATTGGCTGCAACAAGGTTACCAAATAAACCTTTATTAAAAATCAATAATATTTCAATTATCAATCATGTTTACAAAATTGCAAAATCATCTCTTATTGGAGAAAGTTATGTTGCAACAAGTGATAAAGAAATATTTGAAGAGGTCACTAAGCTTGGAGGAAAATGTATTTTAACCAAAAAAGATCATAAAACTGGAACTGACAGAATTTTTGAGGCTTATCAAGAGTTAAGAGATGACAATATTGAATATGTAATAAATCTTCAAGGAGATGAACCAATGCTTGATATTGAGGATGTTAAAAATCTCCTCAAAAAAACTATTGAAAAAAAATCTAAAATTTCAACATTAGCTTGTCAAATTGAAGACGAAAAACATTTCTTAAATAAAAATATTGTAAAAGTAACCACAAAAGAGGAACTTAATCAAAACAATTTATCAACAGCAACATCATTCACCAGAGAAATTAAAAATACCCAAAAAAATATTTACCACCATATTGGAATCTATATTTATAATGTTTCATATTTAGAAAAGTTTGTTCAATTAGAGCAAACTCAGAATGAAAAATCACAAAAACTAGAACAATTAAGACTTATGGATAACAATATTGAAATAGACGTTGGATTAGCAAAAACCAAACCAATCGGTGTAGATACAGACGAAGATTATCTAGAAATAAAAAAAATTATGGAATATAAAAATTAAATTATGAAAATTGCTTATCAAGGTGTTGCAGGAAGTTACAGCGAAAGTTGTGCTAAAAAAATGTATCCAGAGAGTGAAACAATACCCTGCAAAACATTTGATGAATGCTTTGAAAGGTCTAGTGTAGATAATTCAATAAAATCTTTAATTCCAGAGTCAAATAAAACAACTGGAAATATTGGTGTCGAGTATTTAATCTTTAAATACAGACTAAATATTTATGCAGAGCATTTTTTTCCAATTAATCATAATCTATTAGGATTAAAAGATTCGAAAATAGAGGACATAAAAGATGTTTACTCACACGCACAAGCATTAAGCCAATCCTCAAGTTTTATTAAGAAAAAAAAATTCATAGAAAATGTAAGAGCAGATACAGCTGGTTCAGCAAAATTTGTTTCAGAAACTAAAGATAAATCTAAAGCTGCTATAGCTTCTAGTCTTAGTGCAGAAATATATGGTCTTAAAATTCTACAAGAAAATGTCCAAGATGATAAAGATAACGTGACTAGATTTTTATTACTTGGTAAAGATATTTTTCAGCCAGATTTTTCAAATGATAATCATATAACATCAATATTATTTAAGTTGAAAAGTAAACCCGCTGCTCTTTACTCTGCACTATCAGGATTTGCAATAAACGGAGTTAATATGAGTAAACTTCAAAGTTTTCCTGAAAAGAACTCATTTTCCTCATATTTTTTTCTATGTGATATAGATGGACATATAGAATCTCCTAAAATCAAAAACTCACTTGAGGAATTAGGTCTGCATTGCCACGATATGCACGTTCTAGGTGTTTATAAATCTGACAAATTTAGACAAAAATAAATTTATAACTTTCTTGTAGAATAGAATTTTTTATTGATATAATAAAGTTGGAGGCCAATCAGGTGGTGTTACCACAAATCCCCCAGGATCGAAAGATAGCAAGGGTAGTGAGTATTTTCCAGGTTGGTTGGTCTCCTTTAAAATGACAGAAAATTCGAAAGTACTAGCTTTAAAATACAGACCTCAAGTATTTGAGGATTTAATTGGCCAAGAGATTATTGCTGAAACAATTAAAAATTCAATAATTTCAGACAAGTCACCTAACGCGTTCTTGTTTACAGGTATAAGGGGAGTAGGAAAAACAACTTTCGCAAGAATAGTTGCAAAGTCATTAAATTGTGAGCATGGAATTGAAAACATGTGTAAGAAAAAATGTAGTAACTGTGATGCAATTACAAATTCAAATCATATTGATGTTTTGGAAATGGATGCTGCAAGCAAAACAGGCGTTGACGACGTAAGAGAGCTTATTGAATTCTCAAGATATGGACCAACAACTGCTAAATATAAAATATTTATTATTGATGAAGTTCATATGTTAAGTAAACAAGCATTTAATGCGCTTTTAAAAACATTAGAGGAACCACCAAAATATTTAAAATTTATTTTTGCAACAACCGAAATCAAAAAAATTCCTGTAACAGTAATATCGAGGTGTCAACGTTTTGATCTCTCTAGAGTGAAATCTGAAGAGCTTTTTAATTATATAAAAATGGTTAAAGACAAAGAAGGCGGCAAAATTTCTGATGAAGCTTTAAAATTAATTGTTAAAATTTCAGAAGGATCTGTTAGAGATGCATTATCTTTGTTAGATCGTGGACTTGTGGCCAATCATAATGATGAGGAATTAAATCTAGATAAAGCACAAAGTATTTATGGATATTTTGATAAAAGTTCTCTGATAGAACTATTACAAAATCTGTTTAGTGGTGATGAAAAGAAAGTATTTGAGTTGTATAGAAAAATCTATGATTCTGGTGTAAATCCCGAAATTTTTTTGAATGATTTTCTTGAGGTTTTATATTACCTGAAAAATATTAATTTTATAAAATTGGATGGAAATAATTTTTCTTTAAATGATCAAGATTTTAGTAATCTTTACACAATATCTGAAAATTTAGATTCAAAGGAAATTATCCTTTTTTGGCAATTTACACTTGATACAATTGAGGAAATTAACATAGTTTCAAATCCAAATTTATCAGTTGAAATGTTTCTTTTCAGATTAATGAGAATAAAAGGTTTTAAGGAGAAAGATATTGAGGAAAGCTTTACTGGAAAAAATCCTGATAATTTAATTAAAGAACCTGAAAAAAAAATTACAAGTAAAACAATAGATCAAATCAAAAATGTTTCACAACAAGAAAAAATTGAACCAAATTTAAATAATGATGAAGTAATTAATGAACTTAAAATAGGTTCATTTGAAAGTTTGATAAATCTATGTACGGAGAGAAAAGAAGCTAAGCTTAAATATGAGCTTGAAACTAATATAAATTTAGTTTCATTCTCTGAGGGTTTAATAGAAATATCTTTTAATGAAAACTTAGACAAAGACTTTATTAAAAATCTATCTAACAAACTCTACGAATGGACATCTAAGAGATGGATTATCTCTCTATCAAAAAACCAAGGACAAATTTCAAAAAAAGAAAAAAATAAAATTGACAAGAAAAAAATATTTGATGATGTTAAAAAGTCTGAAACATATAAAAAAGTGATCGAAGCATTTCCCGATGCAGAATTAATAAATGTTGAATTGAAAGAGGATTAGAATGACAGATTTTTCAAAATTAATGGAAAAAGCAAAAGAAATTGAGAGCAAAATGAAAGAAAGCCAGGAAAACATTAAAAAGATCGAGGTTGAAGGTGTCTCAGGAGCAAATGATGTAAAGGTTACTCTAAATGGAGAGGGCACTATGATTTCAATTAAACTTAGTGAAAATATTTTAAAAGAAGAAAAAGTAATATTAGAAGATCTTATTACTGCTGCACATAATAATGCAAAATCACAACTTAAATCAAAAACAGCAGAGGAAATTTCTAAGGCCTCAGGAAATTTTGGAATACCTGGATTTAAGTGGCCTTTATAATTTGAATGCAAAATATTACTGAAATAGATAATTTAATTAAACTAATTTCAAAGCTACCGGGGTTAGGCCCTAAGTCTGCAAAAAGAATAATTTTAAAATTGATTAATAACCGACAAGAATTACTTAAGCCTTTGGCTCAAAATTTGAGCGAAGTTTTTAAAAATGTTGTTAGATGTAAAATTTGTGGAACATTAAAACCTAATACAATTGAGTGTAGTTACAATAATTGTGAAATAGTAGAAAAAAAATATAATAAAATTTGTGTTGTAGAAAATATTTCAGATCAGTGGGCAATAGAAAGTTCCTCAATTTTTCAAGGTTATTTCCATATTTTAGGGGGGACCCTCTCAAACAATAATAATAGTAATAGAGAGGACTTGCTTATTAATTCTCTTATAGAAAGAATAAATAAAGACGATATTGAAGAAGTAATTTTAGCAACTAGCGCAACTGTAGAAGGTCAAACTACTGCATTTTATATTCAAGATAGTCTAAAAAAAACTGACGTCAAAGTTTCAAAACTAGCCCAAGGTTTACCAGTAGGTGGAGAAATCGAAAATTTAGATGATGGTACTCTTATATCTGCATTTAAAAATAGAAAAAAGATAGAGGCTTAATTAGCTTTTTTTAATTAATCTGTTTAAATGCAATAGTGGCTCAGTATAGCCAGAAGGCTGCGATTTTCCATGAAAGATTAATTCACATGCTGCTTTAAAAGCAATAGATTTATCATACTCTGGTGACATGCTTTCGTAGCTAGAGTCGTTTTCATTCTGTTTATCAACAACTTTTGCCATTTTTTTTAAAATTTCAAGAACCTGTCTATTCGAGCACAAGCCATGATGAAGCCAATTAGCAATATGTTGTGATGAAATTCTCAAAGTTGCTCTATCCTCCATTAACCCAATATCGTTTATATCTGGAACTTTTGAACAACCTATACCTTGATCAATCCATCTTACTACATAACCCAAAATTGTCTGGGCAGAATTTGAAATTTCAGTATTAATTTCATCAACAGACCAATTAGGACGATCTGCTATTGGTATAGTAAGAAGATCAGATAATTTTGATGGCTCTCTTTTTAATATTGCTTTTTGTTTTTCAAAAACATTCACTTCATGGTAATGCATAACATGTAATGCAGCGGCAGTTGGAGAAGGAACCCAAGCACAATTTGCGCCTGCATTGACATGTCCAATTTTTTGTTCCATCATTTCTTTCATTTTGTCCGGCATGGCCCACATTCCTTTACCTATTTGAGCAACTCCTGAAAACCCACATTTTAAGCCTATATCTACATTATTATCCTCATAGGTTTTAATCCATTTAGACGCTTTCATATCTCCTTTTTTGATCATTGGCCCAGCTTCCATTGAGGTATGCATCTCATCACCAGTTCTATCCAAAAATCCAGTGTTTATAAAAAATACTCTATCTTTAAGTGTTCTAATACATTCTTTAAGATTTGCAGATGTTCTTCTTTCTTCGTCCATAATTCCACACTTAATCGTATTTTTTTCTAATTTTAATACTTCTTCAACTTTTGTAAAAATTAAATTAGTAAATTCTGTTTCCTCTGGACCATGCATTTTTGGTTTAACAATATAAATTGACCCTTCTCTCGAATTACCTTTTCTTTTTAAATCATGAATACAAGCTGCTGAGGTTATGAAAGCATCCATTATTCCCTCAGGAACTTCTGATCCATCATTTAAAGTGATTGCAGGGTTTGTCATTAAGTGTCCAACGTTCCTCACAAGCAAAAGACTTCTTCCGTGAAGTTTCAACTTTTCACCATTAAATGAAGTGTAACTCCTATCTGGATTAAGTTTTCTCTCTAATTCTTTACCATTTTTTTCAAATATTGATTTTAAATTTCCTTTCATCAATCCTAACCAATTTCTGTAACATGTTACTTTATCCTCAGCATCGACTGCGGCCACACTATCCTCATGATCACAAATTGTTGAAACAGCAGACTCAATTATAATATCACTTATACCAGCCGCATCTCTTGCAGCACTAAATGCTCTCGGATTAATAATTATTTCAAGATGAAGATTATTATTTTTCAAGATAATAGCATTTGGTTTGGCTGCATCACCTCTGTGACCAATAAACTTTTCTAAATCTGATAAATTATATTCTTTATTTTCTTTATAAATTGAAAGTTTTTTATTATTTACTGCTAAACCAGTAATATCTTTCCAGTCAAGGTCATTTATTGGAAAATATTTGTTCAAAAAGTTTCTAGTGTACTTAATAACTTCTTGTCCTCTTAAAGGATCATATTTTTCACTTCCACTTTCTTCAGACTCTATTATATTTGATCCATAAAGACTGTCATATAAGCTTACCCATCTTGCATTTGCAGCATTCAAGCTATATCTAGAGTTCATTATTGGAACAACTAATTGTGGTCCTGCTATATTTGATATTTCTTCATCTAAATTTTTAGTTGCTATTTTAAAATCTTCACCTTCTTTTTTTAAATAACCTATATCTTCCAAAAAATTTTTATATTTATTATAGTCAATCTCGTGGTCTCTATTTTTTTTATGCCATAGATCTATTTCTTGTTGTAATGTTTCTCTGATTTCGAGTAATTTTTTATTTTTAGGTGCTAATTCATGCACCACTTTATCAAAACCTTTCCAGAACTCGTCAGGACCAACATTAGTATCCAGTAAAAGCTCATTTTTGACAAAATCAGCTAGATCTTTTGCTACCGATAAGTTGTGAATTTTGATGTATTGCTCTCTCATAAATTGAAAATCTTATAATAAATTGTCATTTTTGCGCAATCAAAATTACTTATTTTAACAATTTATCGCCTTTTTTGTTTATAATACATATTTTAAATGAAAAATTACCTAAATTTTGAGACAGATATAAAAAATCTTGAAGAGGAGTTAGATAAACTAAAAGACCCCTATAATCAGGAAGGTTTATCTGAAGTCGACACTTCAAGAATAAGCAAAGTTGAAAAAGAAATAAATGAAAAGTTAGAGAAAATTTATTCTAACTTAGATCCATGGCAAACAGCATTAGTTGCCCGTCATGAAGATAGACCTAAAGCAAAATTTTTTGTTGAAAATCTTTTTGATGATTTTATCCAACTTTCTGGAGATAGATATTATGGTGAGGACAAAGCTGTTATTGCTGGTTTTGCAAAATTCGACGGTAAATCTGTTTTAGTCATTGGTCAAGAAAAAGGATCAGACCTTAATAAAAGAATAGATCATAATTTTGGAATGATGAGACCAGAGGGTTACAGAAAAACAATTAGACTTATGGAGTTAGCTAACAAGTTTAAAATTCCAATTATTTCTATTGTAGATACTCCAGGTGCGTATCCAGGTGTTGGCGCAGAGGAAAGAGGTCAAGCTGAAGCAATAGCAAAATCTATTGAATGCTCAATGAAATTAACGGTACCCACAATAGCAATTATAATTGGTGAAGGTGGGTCTGGTGGTGCAATAGCTTTAGCATCATCTAATAAAGTGATTATGCTTCAAAACGCAATATACTCAGTCATTTCCCCAGAAGGATGCGCCACTATTTTATGGAGAGACCCAAAAAAAACTTTAGAGGCCGCAACTGCAATGAAAATGTCATCTAGCGACCTTTTAAAATTAAATATAATTGATGAAATAATTCCAGAACCTGTTGGTGGTGCTCATAGAGACAAAGATCTTATTTTAGATAATGTAAGAGACTCATTAAAGAAAAATTTAGATTTTTTTCAGAGAATGGATAAAGATGAAATTCTTACCCATAGAAAAAATAAATTTTTGTCAATTGGAAGAAATAAGGGATTTACAACACAATCGGATGATAGAAATGATTTATCTATGAAGGCAAGTGTATTAGAAAATATTTATCAAAACTTCAAAAAGTACTCTAAAATTTATTATGGCATCTTTACTGTAGTTTTATTAATATTATTTTTAAACATTCTCTTATAAAGCACCACAACAATGTTTGAATTTTTTCCCTGTTGCCTCACATCTTTCGTTTCTAGAAATTTTAACTTCTCTATTTTTTACAAGTAAGCATTTTGGATTATTTTTTGTGTTTATACTATTCTCATTTTGAATGTCATTTTGATTATCATTTTTCTCTATAAGTTTTAAATTAAATAAAATTGTAATTAAATCATACTTCAGTTTATTTAATAAATTTTCAAAAAGTGTAAACGCCTCTTTCTTATATTCTACCAAAGGATCTCTTTGTCCATAAGATCTTAAACCAATGACTTGTCTTAATTGTTCTAAATATTGAATATGTAATTTCCAATTTTGATCAATTAGTTGTAAAAAAATTCTTTTTTCTATTTCATTATATTGTTCTTCATTTAACATTTTTATTCTCTCTTCCCTTGAACTTTTAAATTTATTTTTTATTTTTTCCTCAAATGCCTTATTTTCAAGATTAACTAATTCATTAATTTCACTTTCTTCAAATGATTTTCCAAATAAGGATTTTAATTGCATATTGATCTCATTTGATCCTGCATTGGCTAACTTTTTGGTTTTCTTAAGTTTCAAATCATCAATAATTTCATCTAGAAAATTTTCAGAATATTGCTTAGAATCTTTATTTTCTATTACTTCATTTCTTTGTGAAAATATCACTTGTCTTTGATCGTTTAAAACATTGTCAAACTTCAAAAGAGTTTTTCTAATATCAAAATTTCTTGCTTCAACTTTTTGTTGTGCTCTTTCTAACGCTTTATTTATCCATGGATGGTCTATACTTTCTCCATCTTTAAGCCCAAGTTTTTCAAGTATATTATTCATGGACTCAGATCCAAATATTCTCATTAAATCGTCTTCTAAGCTCACGTAGAATATAGAGCTACCTTCGTCACCTTGTCTTCCCGATCTTCCTCTAGCTTGATTGTCTACTCTCCTACTTTCCATCCTTTCTGTGCCAATAACAAACAACCCTCCCAATTTTTTTATTTCAACTTTATCTCTCTCATCCTGACCTCCTAATTTGATGTCAACGCCTCTTCCTGAAATACTTGTCGTAATAATTATTGAGTTTCTTTTTCCTGCATCTGCAATGATTTCAGCTTCTCTTTGGTGATTTTTCGCATTTAAAACTGTATGTTTTATATTTTTTTTATCCAATAGATTTGAGAAGTGTTCAGATTTATTTATACTTGAAGTGAAAACTAATAATGGTTGTCCTTTTGCGTTACATTCAACAATCTTACTAATTATTGCTTCATCTTTTTCTTTACTAGTCCTAAATATTTGATCGTTCGAATCTTTTCTGATCATCTGCTTATTAGTAGGGATTGATACTACTGGTAGATTATAAATTTCAAAAAACTCTTCTGACTCTGTTAATGCGGTACCAGTACATCCAGCTATTTTTTTATAAAGCTTGAAGAAATTTTGGTAGGTAATTGATGCTAAAGTTTGATTTTCAGCATTAATTGTTAAATTTTCTTTTGCCTCTAGACTTTGATGAAGACCATCACCAAACCTTCTCCCGGGTAATTGTCTACCTGTTTGTTCATCAATTATTATTATTTGCCCATCTTTTACAATGTAGTCTCTACCATTCTGAAAAAGATGGATTGCACGTAATGATTGATTAACTAAATGAACAATATGTAGGTTTTCTGGATCATAAAAATTTTTATTTTTAAGTATTCCAGCATTTGAAAATATATTTTCAACATTATCCACACCTTTATTAGTTAATAAAATATTTCTATCTTTTTCATCTATTTCAAAATCCTCTTCTTTTAAATTTTTCACAAGTTTATCAATGGCTATATATTGATTTGTTTTATCTTCTGTTGCTCCTGAAATTATTAGAGGTGTTCTAGCCTCATCAATTAAACAGGAATCAATTTCGTCAACAATAGCATAATTATGTTCTCTTTGAACCATGGATACTTTTGAAAATTTCATGTTATCTCTTAAATAATCAAAGCCTAATTCACTATTGGTAGAATAAGTTATATCTTTTGAATAATTTTCTTTTCTCTCCAAATCATCTTGCCCAGTATTAATATATCCACAGGTTAAACCTAAAAACTCATAAATCTTTCCCATATTCTCGCTATCTCTCTTAGCCAAATAATCATTTACAGTTACTATATGGACACCTTTTTTTTCTAGGGCATTAAGGAAAGCTGCAAGAGCTATGGTTAACGTTTTACCTTCTCCAGTTTTCATTTCTGCAATTTTATTCTCATGTATTACAACACCACCAATAAGCTGAACATCAAAGTGTCTTTCATTTCTAATTCTCTTAGATGCTTCTCTCACCATTGAGAAAGCTTCAGGCAATACTTCGTTTAAACTTTTACCATTTTTAATTTCTTCAATTAGTTTATCGGTTTTTTTTGGGAACATTTCGTCAGATAAATTTTCTAAATCTTTTTCTAAAAGATTAACTTTATTGACTATTTGTTGAATCCGGCCTAGTTCCTTTTCATTTCCGCTTTTAATAAGCTTTGAAAATATATTAAGTGGGTTGAACATTTTGATATAAAATTAAATATTAGAAATATATAGTAATTAATTAATTATTTTAAATATCATGAAATTTAACATAAACAATTTTATTAAAACTAGCAGTCAAAGCTCTAAAATTGTTGATTTTCAGGATTTAGATCATATTGATGGCGTTTCAATTTCTGCAGTCAGTGCCGGCTTATATAAATTTAAGAGAGATGATTTGGTTTTATTTTATTTTAGAGATGGTGCAAATTATGCCTCTGTATATACCCAATCAAAGTTAATATCAGAAAATCTAAAATGGAATAAAAAAATTAAAGCAAAAAAAATATTTGCATTATTAGTTAACACTAGAAATGCCAATGCATTAACAGGTTTAGAAGGCTATGATGCATTGAGGAAAATTTCTTTAGACTTATCCTCAAAATTAACTGAGATACAGAAAAGAGATGAAGATACTCCGAAACAAATTTCTTCAAAAGAAATACTTTTTGGTTGTACAGGTACTATAGGAGAGAAATTTCCAGTAGAAAAAATTAAAACCTCATTACCAGAATTGGTTGAGAAAATAAAATATACACAAAATAAGTTAATCTGGATGAAAGCTGCAATGGGCATAATCACAACAGATTTAAAACCAAAATTATCAATGTCCGAAACAAAAATTGGTTCATCAACAATAAAAATTTATGGAATTGCAAAAGGCTCAGGCATGATTTATCCAAATATGGCAACTACATTGGGTTATATATTCACTGATGCAACTTTATCCTCATCAGTTTTAAATGATGTCTTAAAAAATAACATTAAGACAACATTTAATGCAATTTCATGTGATGGTGACACAAGTACAAATGATATGGTTTCTATATTTTCAACAAATAAAGTTAATCATTCAGAAATTAAAAAATATAGTGATACTAAACTTAAAAATTTTAACAAGGCAGTTCATGACGTTTTATTAAATTTAGCTAAGCAAGTTGTTTCTGACGGAGAAGGAGCTTCTAAATTTATTTCTATTAATTGTATTAATTGTAGAACTGAAAAAGATGCAAAAAATATATCTTTTAAAATAGCAAACTCATTATTAGTTAAGACAGCAATTGCAGGAGAAGATCCAAACTGGGGTAGAGTAGCTATGGCAATTGGAAACAGTGACTCTAAAATTAATGAGAAAAAATTATCTATTTCTTTTGGACATCATAAAATTTATCACAAAGGATCTGTATACAAATCTTATGACGAAGAAAAAGTTATGGAATACATGAAAGGTCAATTAATTGAAATAGAGGTTGATATTGGTCAAGGAATTAAAAAATTTAAGTCTTACACAATGGATTTAACAAAAAAATATATTGAAATTAATGCTGATTATAGGACTTAACTATATTGAAATTTCACAGATTAATATTTAAATAAAAATCATGATCAAGTATTTGTTAAAATGTAAAGATTGTAAGAGAGAATTCGAAAGCTGGTTTAGCGCCTCAAATGAATACGACAGGTTGCTCAAATTAAAACTTTTAAATTGTCAATTCTGTGAATCAATAAATGTTCAAAAGTCCTTGATGTCCCCTAATTTATTGAATACTAAGAAAAAAGAAAACTTAAAAGAAATAAAAAAATACAAAGATGTAAGAAAAAAACTTTCTGACTACAAAAAATTTGTAAAAGATAATTTTGAGTATGTTGGAGAAAATTTTACATATAAAGCAAGATCAATTCATTATGACAAAAAGAAACAAAAAAAAGGTATTTATGGGAGTGCTTCTCTTAAAGATGTTAAGGAATTAAGAGAAGAAGGTATAGAAACTGATATTATACCCTGGATTGACGACGATAAAAATTAAAATTTTTGGAATTCTGAAATATAATTTACAGATTTATCAGATGTGACTGACCATTTATTTAAGATGGGATTAAAAGTCATTCCATCAATTTTTTTTAATTTTAATGAATTTTTTTTACAAATATTTGTTAAATAATCAGGTTTAACAAATTTTTCCCAATCGTGAGTACCTATTGGAAGCCACTTTAAAACATACTCAGCTCCTACAATTGCAAATAAATATGATTTAAGTGTTTTGTTTAAGGTAGCTATGAACATTATACCTGATTTTTTTAAAAACTTTGAACTTTCTTTAATAAAAAAATCAATATCCTCAACATGTTCAACAATTTCCATATTCAAAATTATATCAAATCTTTTCTTAATTTTTAAATTTTCAGGAGAAGAATTATAATATTGAATTTTAAGTTTACTTTTTTTTAAATGATACTTAGCTACTTGTATATTTTTAATAGAAGCATCTATTCCAACAACATCTGCTCCAAGTTTTGCCATAGGTTCTGAGAGCAATCCACCACCACATCCAATATCTAAAATACTTAATCCTTTAAATGGCTCATATTTTTTTTTAATTTTAAATTCAGATAAAATTGTATCTCTTATATATTTTATTCTGATAGGGTTAAATTTATGCAATGGCTTAAATTTTCCATTAGGATCCCACCATTCTTCAGCTATTTTTGAAAATTTTTCTATTTCTTTTTTGTTTATTGTGTTATTTTTCATTGTTATTGACATTACAATCAAGATGTATTTTATCAATATATTTTAATTTATATTAAAAAAAATTATCAATGAAAATAATTGTATTAAAATTTGGGGGTACTTCAGTTGGTACAACTGATAGAATTAAAAAAGTTGCAAAAATTATTGCTAAATATAAAAAAAAATACAATGTAATTGTACTTTCCTCTGCAATGAGTGGTGTGACAAATAATTTAATCAATTTATCCAAAAAAATTAGTAAAAATTTTGCAGACTCAGAGTATGATGTTTTGGTTTCATCGGGAGAACAAGTATCCTGCGCTTTAATTTCTGGAGAATTAATTAATAAAGGCTTCAATTCAAGATCTTGGATGTCATGGCAAATCCCGATCATTACTGATGGAAAGTATAAATTTTCAAGAATTAGCAAAATTAACAAGAATCAAATCATAAGTTATTTAAAAAAAGGGGGGATACCTATAATTACAGGATTTCAAGGTATTAATAATAAAAACAGAATAACCACTATTGGTAGAGGTGGTACAGATGCTAGTGCAATTATGTTTGCAAAATTTTTCGAAGCTGAAAAATGTATAATATATACAGATGTGGATGGTGTTTATTCTACAGATCCAAATAAACTTAAGTCAGCAAAAAAAATAAAAGTTATATCTTATGAAGAAATGCTAGAAATGGCTTCTCTTGGAGCTAAAGTTATGCAACCTCATTCCATTCAAGATGCAAGGTTGAATAGGGTAGATATAGAGGTGAGATCTTCCTTTACAGATAATGATGGCACTTTAATTACAAAAAGAAAAAATATAATAAATAATAAGATTATAACTGGTATTTCAAATACAATTAATGATGCTAAAGTGACTCTTTTAGGCGTAAGGGACAAACCAGGTATTGCGGCATCAATTTTTAAACCTTTATCAGAAAATTCCATTAATGTAGATATGGTAGTTCAAAATATTTCTGCTAATGGTAAAGAAACTGACTTAACCTTCACAATAAAGTCAGATGATTTAAGCAAAACAAAAAAAATTATTTTGCAAAATAAAAAAATAAATTTTAGAGATTTGATGTTTGACAAGAATGTTTCAAAAGTATCAATAATTGGAGTTGGAATGGTAACTACTCCTGGAGTTACTTATAGAATGTTTCAGTCTCTTGCTAATCAAAAAATAAACATTCAAGTAATATCTACATCAGAAATAAAAATTTCTGTGTTGATAGATAAAAAGAATGTACGAAAAGCCATATCTTCTCTGCACAAAGAATTTAAATTAAATAAATAATTTATGAACATTAGACCCTTTAGGGAAATAAAAAGACGACTAACAAAAGAAATTAATGTTGGCAATGTAAAAGTTGGAGGAGATAATCCAATTTCCGTTCAATCAATGACTAATACTTTAACAAAAGATATTAAAGAAACTGTAAATCAAATCAAACGTATTGAGGAAGCGGGAGCTGATATCGTGAGAGTGTCATGTCCAGATCAAGACTCAACAAAAGCTCTTAGAAATATTATCAAAAATACTTCTATACCAATAGTTGCTGACATTCACTTTCACTATAAAAGAGCAATAGAGGCAGCAGAGAGTGGTGCCGCTTGTCTTAGAATTAACCCTGGAAATATTGGAGATAAAAAAAAAATTAAAGAAGTAATTTCTGCTGCAAAAAATAATAATTGTTCAATTAGAATTGGTGTTAATGCTGGATCTTTAGAAAAAGACTTATTAGAAAAATATAAAGAACCTTGTCCGGAAGCTTTAGTAGAGAGTGCATTAAGAAATATAAGTATTATTGAAGACTTTGACTTTTATGAATTTAAAGTGAGTGTCAAATCTTCCGATGTATTTTTGTCTATTGAAGCTTACAGACAACTTTCTAAGGTTACTGATTATCCACTTCATCTAGGTATCACTGAGGCGGGAACATTTTTACCTGGTAGTATAAAATCTTCTATTGGCTTTGGATCACTTCTTATGAGCGGTATTGGAGATACTGTAAGAGTTTCTTTATCTGACGATCCAGTAGAGGAGATAAAAGTTGGAAATGAAATACTTAAATCACTTAATTTACGAAATCGAGGGGTAAAAATTATTTCCTGCCCATCTTGTGCCAGACAAGCTTTTAATGTAATTGAAACTGTTAAAAAGTTAGAAGAAAGATTATCTCATATAAAAACTCCCATTTCTTTATCTATAATTGGATGTGTAGTTAATGGACCAGGTGAGGCGGCACAAACTGAAATAGGTATCACCGGAGGAGGAAAAGGTAATAATATGCTTTATTTAAATGGAGTTGAAAGTGAAAAAATTTCAAGTGAGGAGATGATTTCCAAAGTTGTCAGGTTAGTTGAGGAAAAAGTAGAAGAAATCGAAAAAGCTAAATAATGATACCTTTATCTAAAGTTCAAGATTTAATAGCAAAACATTCCAAATTGGAAAAAGATTTATCTTCACAAGAAATTGATAAAAAATCTTTTGCAGAAAAGTCAAAAGAATACTCTGATTTAAATGATATTATTAAAGAAGCAGTTTCTTATTTTAACTTTCAAAAAAATAAAAATGAATTGGAAAATTTAATTAATGATAATGGTATAGATAAAGAGATGAAGGATTTAGCTATAAGTGAATTAAATGAGCTTGAAAAAAATAATCAAAGTAATGAAAAAAAAATAAAATTATTTTTGCTACCTAAAGATGAGGCTGATACAAAAAATGCGATGATTGAGATAAGAGCTGGAACAGGAGGACTAGAGGCGAGTTTATTTGCATCAGACTTATTTAAAATGTACGAAAAAGTAAGTCATAAAAAAAAATGGCTAATGGAGGTTATATCTATTTCTAAAAGTGATGCTGGTGGATTAAAAGAAGTTATTGCATCAATAAAAGGTAAAAATATTTATTCTTCTTTAAAATATGAGAGTGGTGTTCACAGAGTTCAAAGAGTTCCTGACACTGAAACCCAGGGAAGAGTCCATACATCTGCTGCTACAGTTGCAGTTATGCCAGAAGCTGAAGAGGTTGATGTTAAAATAGAAGAAAAGGATTTAAGAATTGATGTATTTAGAAGTAGTGGACCAGGCGGTCAAAGTGTAAATACAACAGACTCTGCTGTTAGAATTACACATATTCCAACAGGAATAGTTGTTAGTCAGCAAGACGAAAAATCGCAAATAAGAAATAAAGAAAAAGGATTAAAAATTCTTAGATCAAGAATTTATGAGTTAGAACGACAAAAAAGAGATCAAGAAAGATCAAAAGATAGAAAAAATAAAATTGGTACAGGAGATAGATCAGAAAGAATTAGAACGTATAACTTTCCACAAGGAAGAGTAACAGATCATAGAATAAATTTAACATTACACAAATTATCTGAATTTATGGAAGGTGAAATATTTGATGAGATGATTGAAAATTTAGTGATTCAAGCTCAAGAGAATGAACTCATTAATATTTAAACATGAATTACAATCAAATTTTAAAAAAAGGTGAGATTTTTTTAAAAAAAAAAAAAATTAAAAATTCATATCTTGATGTTGAATTAATACTTTCTAAAGTAGTTAATAAAAAAAGAGAAGAAATAATATTAAATACAAATAATAAATTAAAAAATACAGATATAATAAAATTTAAAAATTATTTATTTAGAAGATATCGAAATGAGCCAATGGCATATATTCTAGGTTATAAATATTTTTGGAAACATAAGTTTTTAACAAATAAATCTGTTTTGATCCCAAGGCCAGACACTGAATTAGTTATTCAGGAAACTTTGAAGTATTTACCAATTGATAAGTCAAAAAAAATTTTAGATGTTGGAACCGGGTCAGGTTGTATTGTAGTTTCTTTGTTAAAAGAAAGGCCAAAATGTAGAGCAACAGCTATAGATATATCTATAAAAGCCTTAAATGTTGCAAAAACTAATGCAAAATTACATCATTTAGAAAATAAGATTAATTTTATTAATATCGATATTGACAAATATAAATCTTATAACTATGATTTAATTGTATCTAATCCTCCATACATAAATAGTATTGAATTAAATAGATTAGATAATGATATTAAATTCCATGAACCTAAATTAGCATTATCAGGTGGTTCTGATGGTTTAAGGGATTTAAAAAAAGTAATTTTTAAGAGTAAAAAATTGTTAAAAATAAATGGGAAATTAATACTTGAGATTGGATACAAACAAAAGAAACAATGTATAAAAATACTAAATGATAATAAATTCTATATCAATAAAATATCCAAAGATTTATCTGGAAAAGATAGATGTATCATAAGTACTAAATTGCAATAATGAATAATTTCAAAAATAACAATAGAAGAAGTCGCTTCAAGCAAAATGGAGATAGAGGATTTAGAAGAAATGGAAATGGACATAAACCTAATGGGGATTTTAGCAATGGATCAGCGTTTAAAAGAAGACATCCAGGAAAAAATAATCAAAATGCTGCAAAACTTGTAGAGAAATACAATGATCTAGCTAGAGAAGCTCTATCAAATGGGGATAAAATTTTGTCTGAGAACTACTTGCAGCACTCAGATCATTTTTCTAGAATTCTTACATCTCAAGAAAAGTTTAGAAACCACAATGAAAATACCTCGGATTCTGATACTAATAATCAAGTTAAACACGAAACAGAAAACAAAGAAGTAGAAGAAACAACAACGAAATAAATTACATTTTAGAAATTAGATCAGATTTTAGAACATCAATTTTAATTTTATTTACTTCGAATACTTTACGTTGATCATCTTTTAATATTTTTCCAGACGGAAGCTTAAGTTTTTGAGAATTTATTTTTCTTCCATTTTCAATAACTTCATAGTGTAAATGTGGACCAGTAGAGAGACCTGTTGACCCAACATAACCAATTATTTGACCTTGTTTAACTCGAGCACCTTTCTTAATTCCTCTACCAAACTTCGACATATGTGCGTAAACAGTTTGATAAACTCTATTGTGTTTTATCTTCACACAGTTTCCTCCACCTCCACACCACTGAGCTCTAACTACCAAACCATCTCCTGATGCAAGTATAGGTGTACCAGTAGGTG
Organism: uncultured Pelagibacteraceae bacterium; assembly: GCA_902563435.1. Classification (GTDB taxonomy): domain Bacteria; phylum Pseudomonadota; class Alphaproteobacteria; order Pelagibacterales; family Pelagibacteraceae; genus Pelagibacter. The sequence goes on along the minus strand of CACEXE010000005.1, from coordinate 25,536 downwards.
CAGCAAAATCAGTTCCAGTATGCATTTTTGTAAAACCTAAAATAGGGTGTTTTCTTTTTCCAAATGAGGATGACAATCTAGCACCATTTATTGGAGTTTTCATTAAAGTTTTTCTAATACTTTTTCCATTCTCATCGAAATAATCAATTTTATTTTTTTCATACTCGTGCCTATAAAGTTTATTATCTTGATTTTGTAAATTTAAATTAGCAAATATTATATTGCCAGTTTCAATGACATTTCCATCTTTGTTTAAGAATTCTTCATAGATAATTTGAAAACTGTCATTTTTCCAAATATCTCTTTGAAAATCTACTTGAAAACCATATAGCCTTGCAAATTCAATAATGATATTTGGCTTGATTTTTAAATCTAAAGCAGATTGATAAAGGCTATTAGTAATTATGCTTTCTTTGTATGCTATAACTTTAGTAAGTTTTTTTTCTAGCATTTCTGAAACAAAAATATTATTTTCATAATCTCTTACATAATAAATCTCTTTTTTTTTGCTAATTTCGATTACAAATTTTTCTATCTTGGGATGATTTTTATTATCGATTTTAAAAAAAATTTTTTGGTTAGGTCTTAAAATTTTTATTTCTTTATTTTTTTTTACTGTTTCAAGAAATAATTTTTTTTCATTTTCTGATATTTTAATTCCATAAATTATACTTTCGTAATTGTCACCTTCTCTAACAATATGCTCAAATTCTGAATATCTATCTTCTAATTCAGAGGTTATTTTTTGAAATGTTTTTTGGAAGTAAACATTGTTAAGAGTTTTTTTTAAACTTCCATATTGAAAATTTTTATTCTTTTGCTGAAAAATAATTACAAAAATTATTATTATGACTAATAAAATTAACCATAAAATATGCGAAAGTGATTTTATTTTTCTTTTAAATTTTGTTAACACAATTTCGTCGATAGATTAAAAATGTTGATTTATATGACTTTTTACCACATATTTTGTTTATCTAAAAACTTGATTTATAAATTATTTGCAATATAAGCGTCACACTCAACATATAAAAATGTTATTTATTGGGCTTTATAGCTCAATTAGCTATTGAAATTGTTAATATTTTAAGAAGAGAAGTGTGGACGGTTAAGGTTACCAAAATTTGTCGTACACACTTCAACATTATACAAATATTATTCTTAGTATTTGTATAGAAGCTAGTGTGCGCCGTTTTTAAACTTGAGAGTTTGATCATGGCTCAGAACGTACGCTGGCGGCACGCCTTATACATGCAAGTCGAACGAAGTAGCAATACTTAGTGGCAGACGGGTGAGTAACATGTAGGTATCTTCCCTTTGGTGAGGAATAACACGAGGAAACTTGTGCTAATACCTCATAAGTCTTTACGGAGAAAGCTTTATGCGCCGAAGGATGAGCCTGCACTTGATTAGTTTGTTGGTAGGGTAATGGCCTACCAAGACTGTGATCTATAGCTGATCTGAGAGGATGATCAGCCACATTGGGACTGAGACACGGCCCAAACTCCTACGGGAGGCAGCAGTAGGGAATATTGCACAATGGAGGAAACTCTGATGCAGCGATGCCGCGTGAGTGAAGAAGGCCTTTGGGTTGTAAAGCTCTTTCGTCGGGGAAGAAAATGACTGTACCCGAATAAGAAGGTCCGGCTAACTTCGTGCCAGCAGCCGCGGTAATACGAAGGGACCTAGCGTAGTTCGGAATTACTGGGCTTAAAGAGTTCGTAGGTGGTTAAAAAAGTTGGTGGTGAAATCCCAGAGCTTAACTCTGGAACTGCCATCAAAACTTTTTAGCTAGAGTATGATAGAGGAAAGCAGAATTTCTAGTGTAGAGGTGAAATTCGTAGATATTAGAAAGAATACCAATTGCGAAGGCAGCTTTCTGGATCATTACTGACGCTGAGGAACGAAAGCATGGGTAGCGAAGAGGATTAGATACCCTCGTAGTCCATGCCGTAAACGATGTGTGTTAGACGTTGGAAATTTATTTTCAGTGTCGCAGCGAAAGCATTAAACACACCGCCTGGGGAGTACGACCGCAAGGTTAAAACTCAAATGAATTGACGGGGACCCGCACAAGTAGTGGAGCATGTGGTTTAATTCGAAGATACGCGCAGAACCTTACCAACACTTGACATGTTCGTCGCGACTCTAAGAGATTAGAGTTTTCGGTTCGGCCGGACGAAACACAGGTGCTGCATGGCTGTCGTCAGCTCGTGTCGTGAGATGTTGGGTTAAGTCCCGCAACGAGCGCAACCCTCACTTTTAGTTGCCATCATTTAGTTGGGCACTCTGAAAGAACTGCCAGTGATAAGCTGGAGGAAGGTGGGGATGACGTCAAGTCCTCATGGCCCTTACGTGTTGGGCTACACACGTGCTACAATGGCATTCACAATAGGAAGCAAGGTGGCGACATCAAGCAAATCCTAAAAAGATGCCTCAGTTCGGATTGTACTCTGCAACTCGAGTACATGAAGCTGGAATTACTAGTAATCGCGGATCAGCGCGCCGCGGTGAATACGTTCCCGGGTCTTGTACACACCGCCCGTCACACCATGGGAGTTGGTTCTACCTTAAGGCAAGGTTTTAAACCCTTGACTACGGTATAGTCAGCGACTGGGGTGAAGTCGTAACAAGGTAGCCGTAGGGGAACCTGCGGCTGGATTACCTCCTTTCTAAGGATGATTAAGGATTATTTCTTAATCTAAATAATATAACAGGTTAATGTTGACCGTCCTCATTTCTCTTTTTAAAAATAGTGTTTTTCCTTTTGCACAAAAGGGCCGGTAGCTCAGTTGGTTAGAGCACACCCTTGATAAGGGTGGGGTCGAAAGTTCGAGTCTTTCTCGGCCCACCATTTTTCTGGGGGATTAGCTCAGCTGGGAGAGCGCCTGATTTGCATTCAGGAGGTCAGCGGTTCGATCCCGCTATCCTCCACCAAAAAACACTTAGCTATTTTATTCGTAAATATTAAATAATTATTATCAATATCTATATCCGATTGTTCAAAGATATGAACAATCATTAAATATTCGAATAGATGAATATTTTTTTAAAAATTTGATTCAACACAGAATTTTTTTCTGTGCATAAATCAAGCGTTTAAGGGCGTGTGGCGGATGCCTTGGCACTGAAAGCCGATGAAGGACGTGGTATACTGCGATAAGTTACGGGGAGCTGTATGCAAGTTTTGATCCGTAAATTTCCGAATGGGGAAACCCACCACTTTATGTGGTACTTTAAACTGAATTCATAGGTTTAAAGAGACAACCCGGAGAACTGAAACATCTAAGTAACCGGAGGAAAAGAAATCAATTGAGATTCCGTGAGTAGTGGCGAGCGAAACCGGAATAGGCCAGTAGACTTGTTAAAAAAATTTGAATAGTTTGGAAAAGCTAACCACAGAGGGTGATAGTCCCGTATGAGTAATGTTTAACAAGTTTCTTGAGTAAAGCGGGACACGTGAAATCCTGCTCGAATATAGGGGGACCACCCTCTAAGCCTAAATACTCTTCAGTGACCGATAGTGAACTAGTACCGTGAGGGAAAGGTGAAAAGAACCCCTATTAGGGGAGTGAAATAGAACCTGAAACCGCATGCCTACAATCAGTCGAAGCTCTTTTTAGAGTGACGGCGTACCTTTTGTATAATGGGTCAGTGACTTAATTTATAAAGCAAGCTTAAGCCATCTAGGTGTAGGCGTAGCGAAAGCAAGTCTTAATAGGGCGATTAGTTTTATGAATTAGACCCGAAAACGAATGAGCTTACCATGAGCAGGTTGAAAGCAAGGTAACACTTGCCGGAGGACCGAACCAGTTGACGTTGAAAAGTCTTTGGATGACTTGTGGTAAGGGGTGAAAGGCCAACCAAATTCGTAGATAGCTGGTTTTCCGCGAAAACTATTTAGGTAGTGCGTTGAATAAATATGCGTTTAGAGGTAGAGCACTAAATGGGCTAGGGGGAAGAGATTCTTACCAAACCTAATAAAACTCCGAATGCTAAACGTAGTTCTTCAACAGACAGACTGTGGGTGCTAAGGTCCATGGTCGAGAGGGAAAGAGCCCAGACCACCAGATAAGGTCCCAAAATTGTGATTAAGTGTGAAAGGATGTGGAAATTCCTTAACAGCCGGGAGGTTGGCTTAGAAGCAGCCATCCTTTAAAGATAGCGTAACAGCTCACCGGTCTAATAGAGTTTCTGCGCCGAAGATGTAACGGGGCTAAAATCACATACCGAATCTGTGGGTTTATAAAGTATTAAACTTTATAAGCGGTAGCGGAACGTTCTGTAAGCCTGTGAAGGGATACCCGTGAGGGATCCTGGAGGTATCAGAAGTGCGAATGCTGACATGAGTAACGATTAAAGAAGTGAAAAACTTCTTCGCCGAAAATCCAAGGGTTTCTGCGCAAGGTTAATCCGCGCAGAGTTAGTCGGCCCCTAAGACGAGGGCGAAAGCCGTAGTCGATGGAAATAAGGTTAATATTCCTTAACCTGATGGTAGTGACGGATTTTGTAAGTTGTGTGTTCTTAATGGATTGAACATGCCGCGAAAAAGTCCCAGGAAATAGCTCCATCATTAAGACCGTACCCTAAACCGACACAGGTGGATTAATAGAGTATATTTAGGCGCTTGAGAGAATGATGTTGAAGGAACTCGGCAAAATGCTTCTGTAACTTCGGAATAAAGAAGACCTTTTTTTGGGCAACCATCAAAAGGTGGCACAAGCCAGGGAGAAGCGACTGTTTATCAAAAACACAGGGCTCTGCTAACACGTAAGTGGATGTATAGGGTCTGACGCCTGCCCGGTGCTGGAAGGTTAATGCGATGGGTGCAAGCTCATTTCTGAAGCCCCAGTAAACGGCGGCCGTAACTATAACGGTCCTAAGGTAGCGAAATTCCTTGTCGGGTAAGTTCCGACCTGCATGAATGGCGTAACGATTTCTCCGCTGTCTCCAACATCAACTCAGTGAAATTGAATTCTCCGTGAAGATGCGGAGTTCGCGTAGTTAGACGGAAAGACCCCGTGCACCTTTACTGCAACTTTACATTGGTGTTAGGAAAAACATATTTAGCATAGGAGGGAGACATTGAAGCGATGGCGTCAGTTATCGTGGAGTCACCAGTGAAATACCTCTTTTGTTTTTCTTGGCATCTAACTGATAGCCGTTATCCGGCATCAAGACATTGTATGGTGGGTAGTTTGACTGGGGCGGTCGCCTCCCAAATAGTAACGGAGGCGTGCGAAGGTAAGCTCAGAACGGTCAGAAATCGTTCGTAGAGTGCAATGGCATAAGCTTGCCTGACTGTGAGACTGACAAGTCGAGCAGAGACGAAAGTCGGTCATAGTGATCCGGTGGTTCTGAGTGGAAGGGCCATCGCTCAACGGATAAAAGGTACGCCGGGGATAACAGGCTGATACTGCCCAAGAGCTCATATCGACGGCAGTGTTTGGCACCTCGATGTCGGCTCATCACATCCTGGGGCTGGAGCAGGTCCCAAGGGTTTGGCTGTTCGCCAATTAAAGTGGTACGTGAGCTGGGTTCAGAACGTCGTGAGACAGTTCGGTCCCTATCTGCTATGCGTGTAGAAGAATTGAGAGGAGCTGTCCCTAGTACGAGAGGACCGGGATGGACGTACCACTGGTGGACCGGTTGTAGCGCCAGCTGCAGTGCCGGGTAGCTAAGTACGGAAGAGATAACTGCTGAAAGCATCTAAGCGGGAAACTCACCTCAAAACTAGTTCTTCCTATAGAGCCGTGGTAGACCACCACGTTGATAGGCTGGGTGTGGAAGCGCAGTAATGCGTGTAGCTGACCAGTACTAATAGCTCAATTGGCTTGATTTATGCACTGAAAAAAATTTTATTATATAACTTTTTAGCGTTTATGATATTGGTATGAAACTTTCGTTAAATATTTTAGCTATTGTACTTATAAATTTATTTTTTTTTTTTAAAAATGCAAATTCATCTGAAAATTGGGAGCTAAATATTGCCTCCTCTAAAGCTAAAGTATTTTATTCAAAAAATTTTGTCAAAAAAAATAAAGTAATTTTTTTTGATGCTCTGGTTGAGTATTTTAAACCCCAAGAAAAAGTTTATTTTTCAACGATATATAAAATGCAAGTTAACTGCAAAAAAAAAGAAACATTGTTTTTTCAAAAAACTTATTACAAAAAAAAAATAGGATCAGATGATATTATAAATACTTCTAAATTAGAAAAACTTGAATTACTTGATAATAAAATAAAAAATAAAAAATATCCATTTGAAGAAAATACCTGGTGGACGTTACTATCTGAAAATATATGCGACCATAAAATTAATAATATTGAAAAAAAAAATGTTTTCTATTTCAAAAGAATTGAAGATCTAAAAAAGAATATTTCTGAGGAAAATATTGAAAAAATAAAAAAACATTTTGGCAATAAAACGTTTGAAAAAATTATTTTTTTTAACAAAAAAAATTGGGAAAATTTCAAAGTAAGATTAGTCAAAGATCTAGAGTCAAATAATTATTAAAGAATTATAAATTTTTTTCTTAATAAACTTAACTTTAAATATTAAGGTTTTTACAAAGCCAATTCATTTGTAAAAAATTATTTAACTATAAAGCTGAATTTTTATTTTTGTTTACTATTAATTTAAAATTAAATTGTTATATTAATTAATACATAAAATTTTGTGATAGATGTTCAAAAAAAAAAAAAATTATTCAAAAGTAATCGTTTCAGAAACAATATCTGAGGTATTTAATAATCTAGTTTCAAAAAAAAATAATACCTCTTTCATATTAGATAATCAAAATAAGTTAAAAGGTGTCATTACAATAGGTGATTTAAGAAAAGCTATGTTCTCAAATTTAGATTTTAATTGTAAGGCAAATAAGTTAATGAATACAAAATTTAAATTTTGCAAAGTAGGTGATAGAAAAAAAAAAATTGATGAAATCTTTAAATTAAATCCATTATTGACTGATTTACCTGTATTGGATGTTAATAAAAAAGTTAAATATATATTTTCGAGAACAGTTATTGATAATCAAAAAAATAATCTAAAATTAAATTCTTTAGTAATTATGGCTGGAGGTTATGGGAAAAGATTAAGACCATTTACATATATGTTGCCAAAACCACTTTTGCCATTAAACAATAAGACTATAATTCAAGAAATAATTGATCGTTTTATTAGATACAAAATTAAAAATATATTTCTTATTTCAAATTATAAAAAAAATATGCTCAAATCATTCCTAAAAATTAAATATAAATCATTAAATTTTTTTGAGGAGCCAGAATTTCTAGGCACCTTTGGTGGAGTTAAGTTTTTAGAAAATAAACTTACTAACGAATTTTTTTAGCTAATTGTGATACTTTGATTGATTTTAATTATCTAGAAGCAGTTGATCATCATAAAATTGTAAAAAATGACATCACTGTTATAACAGCTTACAAATCAGAAAAATCAAAATATGGTGTATGCAAATTTGACAAAAAAAATTTACTAACTAATCTAATAGAAAAACCAACATCATATTCATATATCAATACTGGCATGTATGTGATTAATAAGTCTGTATTAAAAAAAATTAAAACAATAAAAAAAATAGATACAACAGAATTTATTATGAAAAATATAAATAAACTCAAAATTGGAGTTTTCCAAATCCATGACAAACAATTTAAGGATTTTGGAACTATCAAAGATTATTTCGGATTAGAATAATTTATGAAAAAAAATAGAGTTGTAACAGTTTTTGGAGCAGAGGGATTTATAGGCTCTCATTTTACACAGCTGTTATTGAGAAAAAAATTTAAAGTAAATGCAGTAATATTATATAATTCCTTCTCTAATTATGGTCACTTAAGCAATGTTAAAAGCAGCAATCTCAAAGTAATCTTTGGTAATGTGGAAGATTTGGATTCTTGTGAATTAGCAATAAAAGGTTCCGATTATATTATTAATTTTTCAGCATTAATATCAATTCCATATTCATATATTTCAACAGAGTCATTTGTAAAAACAAACATCATGGGTACGTTAAATATTTGCAGAATGATAAAAAAAAATAAGAACAATATTAAAAAATTTGTTCAAATTTCCTCAAGTGAAGTTTATGGTTCTGCAAAATATACTCCAATTGATGAAAATCATCCTTTACAACCTCAATCGCCTTATAGTGCAACCAAAATTGGAGCAGATGCATTGTGTAAAAGTTTTTTTTATTCGTTTGGAATTCCTCTAGTGATAGCAAGACCTTTTAATACATTTGGTCCTAGACAATCTCTACGAGCGGTAATTCCAACAATCATTAATCAAGTTTTAAAAAAAAGAAAGAAAATAAAGTTAGGTATTGTATCAACAAAAAGAGATTTTGTTTACATTGATGATACTTGTTTTGGCATATATAAATTAATGCTTTCATCCAAAAAGACTAATGGTAATACTTTTAATATAAGTTCTAGTAAATCATATTCAATCAAAGAAATATTTTATAAAATTAAAAAGATCTGTAAATCAGACTGTAGTTTAACAATAGATAATAAAAGAATAAGACCAAAAAACTCTGAAGTAGTAGAATTATTAGGTTCTTCAAAAAAAATAAAAAAATTTTGTAATTTTAAAACTAAAACTAATATTGACGAAGGTTTAGAAAAAACAATAAATTGGTTTAAAGATAATTTGAATCAAAACTTAGATTATTTTTTTTAAATAATTTATTATGTTTATTAAGTATTGTAAGTCTTGCCTTCAACCCTCCACAAGACCAAATGCTGTATTTGATAAAAATCAAATCTGTTATGCATGTAATTCATTTGTGAGAGAAACAAATAAAAATATTGAAATTGATAAAAAATTTATTTTGAAAAAAATAGTTAAACAAATAGAGATGGATGGAAAAAATAGTCCATACAATTGCTCGATTGGTGTAAGTGGAGGAAAAGATAGCACAAGACAATCAATTTACGTAAGAGATCATTTAAAATTGAAACCAATTTTAATATGTTGTTCCTATCCTCCGGAGCAGATTTCTGAAATTGGTGCAGCAAATATTGAAAATCTAAATGAATTAGGATTTGATATTTTATATTTAAGCCCATCACCAATTACGTGGAAGAAAACATTGAAAAAATCGTTTTTTAAATATGGTAATTTAGCTATAGCAAGTGAACTTGCATTATATTCTTCATTACCAAAAATATCTATGAATTTAGGTATTAAACATGCATTTTTAGGCGAAAATCCTGCAAGCACAACCGGTGAAACTGGATCAATAATTAAAAATAAAATGTATTTAGCAAATAAAACAAGAAATATGAATACCTTAAAAGGTGGTCGACCAGATTGGTTATTAGATAAAGATATCAAGAGAGAAAAGATTATCCCCTATTATTATCCTCTCGAAAAAGAATTTTTAAAAAAAAATTTAAATATTTATTATTTAGGATTTTTTATGAACCAATGGTCTCGATTATATAATGGAACTTTTTCTGCAGCACATGGATTAAATCTCAGAGAAAAGTCACCTAGTAAATGGGGAGATTTAATAAATTGTAATGCCTTAGATGAAAATTTTATGTCTATAAATCAGATGATTAAATATTTTAAATTTGGATTTGGAAAAGTGACTGATTTTGTTAATGAAGAAATAAGACATGAGCGAATAACTAGAAAAGAGGCAGTTTTGATTGTTGAAAAATTTGATTATTTTGTTCCAAAAAAAAATATTTTAGAATTTTGTAAATACCTAAATATTACTGAAAGTAAATTTTGGAAACATGTGGACAAATTTGTAAATAAAAAACTTTTTTATAAATCTAAAGGAGAATGGAAAAAAAAATTTTCTGTTGGATATGATAGTTAACATTTTTGATTATAAGGTTGGAAATATAAAATCTTTATATAACTTTTTTACTAACGCATTAGAATTAAAAACAGAAGTAGTCACACAATTATCAAATAAAAGTAAATTTGATTTATTAGTATTTCCAGGTGTTGGATCTTTTAATGGAGCTATGAAAAATGTAAATTTAAAAGAAAGAGACTTAATTTATAATTTTGCTAAAGTTAAAAAAAAAAATATTCTAGGTATATGCTTAGGTATGCAAATTTTAGCAAAAAATTCGCATGAATCAAAAAATTCTAAAGGATTATGTTTAATTGATGGTAGTTTTCATAAAATTAAAGAAACTAAAAATTATAAACTACCAAATGTAGGCTGGAGAGAAATAATAATAAAAAAAAAAACTAGTTTTTTGAGTAATTTAATTAAAAAACATGTTTATTTTGATCATAGTTACTACTTTAAAAATGATAAACTCACTCTAGGTTTTATAAAATACGGAGTAAATATCCCAGCTATAATACAGCAAAAAAATATTACAGGCTTCCAGTTTCATCCTGAAAAAAGTCAAAGAGCAGGCTTAGAAATAACAAAAAAATATATTGAGAAATTATAATGATCAAAAAAAGATTAATAGCAAAGATTATTATGAAAGAAAATCTGGTCATACAAAGTAAAAATTTTAGCAAATATCTGCCTGTTGGTTCTTTAGCAAGTAGTTTTGAATTTTTTAATTATTGGCAAGCTGACGAAATTTTTTTAATTGATATTTCAAAGCAAATAGATCTAAAAAATAATTGTAAACTAATTTCAAATATTTCAAAAAATAATAATTTACCCTTATGTTATGGAGGTGGTATTAAAAAAAAAAGTGATATTGATATATTACTTAGATCAGGAGTAGATAAGGTTTGTTTAAATAAGTCAGCCTTTATAAATAAAAAATTACTTTCTGAGATAAGCAATACATATGGGATGCAATGTCTAATTGTATCTTTAGATATCAAAAAAATTGACAATAAATATTTCATTTTCAATAGTAATAGTAAAAATTACTTACCATTAATTAAAAATGAAATAATTAAATTTGAGGACTATGGAGTAGGTGAATTCTTTATTCAATCTATTGACAATGATGGAACTAAGCTAGGCTTCGATAAAGATTTGATGGAATTAATATTAAAATTAACAAATAAACCAATTATATTTTCAAGTGGTTATGGAAAACCTCAACATATAAATAATATTATTAAATCAAATATTTCTGCTATCGCTATCGGCAATTCTTTGCATTTTGATGAAATGTCAATCTTAAAAATAAAAAATTATATTAATAAATCTAATAAAAAAAAAATTTTTAGAATTGAGAAAGATTATATATTTAAATAATGAAAATTTGTAAAGAATGTCTCTATCCAGAAAATCATGCGTTAAAAATAACTATTCAGGATGGAGTTTGTTCAGGTTGTAGAATACATAAAGAAAAATATGATATTGATTGGTCTTTCAAAGAAGAGTCTTTAAAAAAAACATTCAAAAAATATAAATCTAAAAAAGGATATTATGATTGTATAATACCAGTTACTGGTGGTGGAGATTCTTTTTTCATTGTCGACTATGTAACAAGAATATTGAAGGGTAATCCGTTGTTAGTAAACTATAATACACACTATAATTCTCCTGTTGGTATTTATAATCTTGCTTTGTTAAGATCAAAATTTGATAACGATTTTCTCCAAATGACAACTAATCCTCGTAAGGTAAAAAAAATTACCAAAGAGAGCTTAATTAAATTTGGCAGTATTTATTGGCATTGTATAGCTGGACAGACTGCATTTCCTGTACAAATTGCTGTAAAATATAAAATACCTTTAATTATATGGGGAGCACACCAAGGAATTGATCAGGTTGGGATGTTTTCTCACAATGATAAAGTTGAAATGAATGAGAAGTATAGAAAAAATCACGATCTTATGGGTTATGATGCGAATGATTTAGTAGGTGAAATTTGTGATCAGGACGATTTGGTTAATTATCAATATCCAAGTATTAATGATTTAGAAAAAGTAGGAGTACGAGGGATTTATTTAAATAATTATATGTTCTGGGATAGTTTTAAACAACATGCCGATATGCACAAAAAGTATAAATATAATTTCAATATACAAAACAGAACTTTTGACAAATATAATTATTCACACTGCTTATATTATTCTGATGTTCATGATTACATCAAATTTTTAAAACATGGTTACTCAAAAGTTAATGATAATGTTTCAAGAGAGATAAGGTTAAAAAGAATTACCAAAAATTACGGAAAAACGTTAATTAGTTTTTATATCAATAAAAAACCAAAATTTTTAAAACAATTTATAGATTGGCTTGGAATTACAAATGAGTCATTTTATTTTATTATGGAAAATCATAGAAGTAAAATTTGTTGGAACAGGAATAAAAATTGGAATTGGGATTATAAAGGTGAATTTTTAAATTTTGAAAATAAAGTTTTTGAAAAGAATAATTATTATTTTAAATATAAAAAAAACATTTCTAAAAAATTCAAAAAGAAAACAATAGTATTTGAAAAAGGATTTGATATAAAATAATGGAAGATAATTCACCAATTTTTATTACAGGTACCTGGAGAAGTGGCTCAACTTTGATATCCAGAATTCTAAATGCACATCAAAATATAAATATAATTTATGATGGGGTTCATATATTAAATTTCATATCATTAGATGAGATCAATAAAAAAAAAATATTCCAAATTAAAAGAAAAGAATATTCTATTAACAAAATTACAAAAAAAAGATTTAATGTTAAGATTGAATTAAAAGATAAAAAAATTAATAAATTTTATACTTCTATTTTAAAACAGATTTCAAAAAATAGTAAAAAACAAATACTTGGTGAAAAATCAAATGTACAATGGAGAAAAATAAATGATTTTCTCAGAGTTTTTCCAAAGGGAAGAGTCTTACATATTATTAGAGATCCAAGAGCTGTTCTAGCTTCATGGAAAAGTTTTACCTATGCAAAAAATAATAAATATTTAGATAGTATTTTTAACTCATATGACTCAATGAAATTTGGACTTGAATATAAAAAAAAATATAAACTAAGAAGATACTCGCTAGTTAAATATGAGGATTTAGTTTTAGAACCTAAAAAAACATTAAAAAGAGTAATGAGAAGGTTTAGAATAAAATATGATAAAAATATGCTGGATACAACAAATTTTGTCGATAATTTTGGTAAAAAATGGAACTCCAATTCAGTTTATAGATTAAATCGTGGAAATAAAATCTATAAGAAAAATATAAATATGTGGAAAAAAAAATTAAATGATAATGAAATTTTTGTTTGTGAAAAATTGCTAAACGATCTTATGAAAAAATACGACTATATCAGACAATATAAAAAAAATAAAATAACTGATAAATCCCTATCAGTTATGGTAAAAAAGTTATCCAATAGTGATTTTCTGCGTTCCGCATTAATAGATTTGACTATAAAAAATCAAGGTAAACAGAGATTCCCTCTAAAAACTATTAAATGAAAAAAATAGGAAAGATATGATTTTATTTAATGTATAAGGATTTATTATGAAAAATAATTTTATAAAATTTTTAAAAAAAATTAATCCGAGGCCATATATAATTGCAGAAATTGGTTCAAACCATAATGGAAATCTGGATTTATGTGAAAAACAAATTAAATTAGCCTCAGAAGCAGGAGCAGATGCCGTCAAATTTCAAAAATTTAATGATAATAATACTTTTTCAAAAATTTCTTATAAAAAAAATAAGCTTTTAAAAATTTCAGATGTTAAAAAATTTTCTATAAGCATCGAAGATTTAAAAAAGATTGAAAAAATGTGTAAAAAACATAAAATTGAACTTGGTGTCACTCCATTATCTTATGATGACGTATTATTAATTAAAAAATTTATAAAAATTAATTTTTTTAAGATTGCATCTGGAGACGCAAATAATTTAAATTTTGTAAAATTTGTAGCAAATCAGAAAAAGCCAACGATTATTTCATTTGGAATGTGTAATAAAATAGAAATACAAAATTCCGTAAATTGTTTTTTAAAAATTAACAAAGAACTTGCAATTATGCATTGTGTTTCAATTTACCCAACACCATTAAGTAAAATTAATTTAAATAGGATTTATACTTTAAAAAAAATGTTTAAAAATATAAAAGTTGGGTTTTCTGATCACTCTCTCGGCATAACCGCCTCTAACTCAAGTATATCAATGGGCGCGCAGTTAATTGAAAAACATTTTACCTCAAATAAAAAACTACAAGGATGGGACCATTCTATGTCTTTAGATTTTAATGAATTAAAGGAATTATGTAAAAAATCTGAAGAGATTTCTATCTCGCTTGGAAAATCTACTTTAAATAGAATTGAGGATAAAAAAATTTTAAATTTCTTTAGAAGAAGTATAGTTTTGAAAAAAAATTGTAAAAAAGGGTATATAATTACAAAAAATGATCTAGATTTTAAAAGGCCTGGAACAGGATTAAGTCCAAATGATGCTTCAAAAATTATTGGAAAAAAATTGTTAAAAAATAAAAAATATGACGATGTTTTATTTTTTAAAGACTTTAAGAAATGATTGCAATAATACCAGCAAGATCTGGGAGCCAAGGACTGAGAAATAAGAACATTCTTAGAATAAACAGTATACCTTTAATAGCTCATACAATTAAAGCTGCACTTAAATCTAAGCTTACAAAAGAAGTTATAGTTATGACAGACTCAAAGAAAATAGCGAACATATCAAAAAAATATGGGGCGAGTGTTCCATTTTTAAGACCTAAAAAATTATCAACATCTAAATCAATGGTCATGGATACATACATATATTGTATAGATAAAATTAATAGCAAATCAAAAAATAATATTCAAAACTTTGTTGCTTTACTACCTACATCACCTTTAAGATTAGCTGAAGATATTGATAATGCGATAAAAATTTTTAAAAAAGAAAAAGCAAGTAGCGTGATTAGTGTTTGTAAACAAGATAAGCCAATAGAGTGGAGTCTTGTCAAAAAAAAAAATTATAAATTCTCAACGCTTTTTAATAAAAAATCAAATATTCTCAATAGAGAGGAATATATTGATACTATAATTCCAAATGGATCAATTTACGTTTTTAATTTTTCAAAATTAAAAAAATATAGAAAATATTATTTCTCTGACTCAAGGTATTATCTTATGCCAAAAAATAGATCTATAGATATTGATGACTACTATGACTTTATACATGCGGAAAAATTACTTGAAATAAAAAATAAATTATGAAATTTGGAGTAATAGGATTAGGAAAAATAGGATATGGAAATAGAATTAAAACAAATAGCTCCCACTTTGCAAACTATATAAATAATAAAAATTATAGTCTTGAATTTCTTGTAGAAAGAAATGTGAGTAAATATTTATTTTTAAAAAAAAAATTTAAAAATAAAGTTTACAAAAATATTAAGTATTTAAATGAAAAGAATAAAGTTGATATTTTGAGCATATGTGTGCCTCCAGAACAGTCATTAAATATTATCAAAACTTTGAATAAAAAAAAATTATTACCAAAATATTTAATTTTAGAAAAACCTATATCAAATAAGTTAGACGAAATTATTCAGATAAAAAAAATTTTAAAGAATAAGATTGTATTCATAAATCTTCAAAGAATTTTTGATAAAAATTTTTTAAATTTGGTTGAAAAAAATTATAAAAGTTTAATATTGAGTTATAATGGGGGATTAATTAATAACGGGATACATGCTCTATCATTGCTTATATATTTGCATGGATATCCTAAAAAAATAGAAAAGATTAACTCAAATTTAAATAAAACAAAAAATAAAGATACTTCGTATTCATTTTTGCTAAAATTTAATAATTTTGAAGCTGTGTTTTTAGGTTATGATAATTTAAAGTTTAATAA
This sequence comes from uncultured Pelagibacteraceae bacterium, assembly GCA_902563435.1. Lineage (GTDB taxonomy): Bacteria > Pseudomonadota > Alphaproteobacteria > Pelagibacterales > Pelagibacteraceae > Pelagibacter. Next base: position 9,731 of record CACEXE010000005.1, on the reverse strand, counting down.
ATTTGATTTTGAATTTATTGGAAGAAACAATGTTCTTTTGCTTCGTACAGGAGGCACAAAAAATATAATTGAAAAAATTACAAAATATCCAGGATTGCAAAATTATAAAATAAACGTACCTAAAAGCATAAAAAAATTCAGAAATATCAATGGTTTGAAGTATATTCTTAAATCAATTTCCAGTGGCAAATTTATATATTATAATTATGTGAATTTGATGTACGAGTCTCATAAAATAATTAAAAAACTAAAAAATGTTTAAACTTCCAAAGTATAATACTATAGGCAAACAAGAAATAGATGCTGTAAATCAGATATTAAGAAAAGGTGAAATTTCTGGTTTTGTTGCATCAGCTGGCAGTGCTTTCCATGGTGGTAATTGGGTAAAAAAATTAGAAAAATTGTTTTGTAAAAAATTTAATACAAAATATGCAATATCTGTAAACTCAGCAACAAGCGGTTTATACGCTGCCTTAATGGCCCAGAAATTAGAACCCGGTGATGAGGTTATAACATCTCCTTATACTATGCATGCAACAGCATCAAGTATATTGCAATGTAATGCAATACCTATATTTGCTGATATAGAAGGTAAAACTTTTGGTATAGATCCAAAGGCTGTTGAAAAAAAAATAACAAAAAAAACAAAAGGGATATTATGTGTAAATATTTTTGGTCATACTTGTAATTTAGATGAATTGAGAAAGATAGCAAATAAATATAAACTATTTTTAATAGAGGATAATTCACAAGCACCAGGTGCAAAAGATAAAAAAGGCAATTTCGCTGGCACAATTGGTGATGCATCTATAATTAGTTTAAATCGTCATAAAACAATTCAATCTGGCGAGGGTGGCGTTATATTAACTAATAACAAAAAAATATATGACTCTTGTTGTTTAGTAAGAAATCATGGTGAGGCTGTAGTAAGAAGCTATAAAATAAAAGATATTAGAAATACAATTGGTCAGAATTTGAGACTAACTGAAATACAAGCAGCTATAGGTTATTATCAATTAAAAAAATTAGATAAATTAAATAGAGAAAGAATAAGAAGAGCTAACTACTTAAACAAGTTATTTAAAGACACTTCTTGTTTGGTGACCCCTTTTAAATACGAAAAATCTAAACATGTTTATTACTTTTATGTAATGAAATTTAATGCAAATAATTCAAAAATATCTAGAAATGAGTTAGTAAAAAAAGTTAACAAATTGGGTTATAATTTAAGAGCTGGATATATTGATCCAATATATTTGGAACCTATCTTTCAAAAACAAATTTGTTTTGGTAGTAATCACTTTCCATTTTCTTTAAATAAGAGAATTAACAAAAATTATTATAAAAAGGGTTTATGCCCAAACTGTGAAAATATTAACTCAAAAGTTCTTCTAACGAACATGCTTAATCCTGAAATACCTATGAAGGAACTAAAAAAATTTGCGGATGTAGTTATCAAATTAGTATCTTAAATGTACTTATTTTATTGTGAACAAGTTGGTACTTTAAATTATTTAGCCCCTGTTTTTGAAAAGTTATCTAAGTTAAGGATTAATTTTTTAATTTTTTCTAATCGAGATTTTAGCAGCAAAAAAATAAATTATAAAATAGAGAATATTAAATTAAAAAAAATGAAAAAAAAATTATTTCATCTATTAGTAAAAAAAAAAGTTAAAAAGGTAATTTGTTCTTTAACAATTAATTCTTATATCCAAAAAAAAATAATTGATAGTTGCAAGAGTCAAAAAATACCTACAATTGGAATTCTTGATTTTTGGGTAAATATAAGAGAGAGATTTTTTTTTAAAAATAAACAAAAAATTTTGCCAGATAAAATTTTAAATATTGATCACTTTACAAAAAAAAAATTGCTGCGATTGGGAATTTCTGAAAATAAAATAATAACTGTTGGTCATCCATATTTTGAAAACATTGAAAAAATAAAGTTTAGAACTTTCAAACAAAAAAATATTTTATTTATTTCTCAGCCAATCAATAAGAATAATAAAATAAAATTTAAATTAAACAAAAATTTTTTCATAAATAATTACTTTAGATTATCGAAAAAAATTGATCAGAAATTAATTTTTATTTTGCACCCTGACATCAACATCTCAAAAAAAAATAAAAGTAAAATTGGCCCAATAGATACACTTAACATTGAAAAATTGAAAAAATCAATTGGCATTATTGGATTATATTCATCTGTGATTGTAAGTGCCCTCTTATTAAATAAACCTGTCTATGTTCTAAAAAAAAACAAAGAATTTCTTAATAATGATTTTGTAAGTCATTATAAGTTTAATAAAAAAATTTTTTATAACTTAGAAAAATTTAATTCTTCAATAAAAATTAGTATCAAAAAAAAAAAATTCTTTTTTTTTAGAAACTCGACTAATCTAGTATTAAACTCTATATTAAGTTAATGATGAAAAAAATTTTATACATTGTCCATGCAATTGATACTGAAGGACCTCTCTACCAAAAAAAAAGTAACTATAAATCATATATTTCTGAAGTAAAAAAGATAAATAGTAACGAAAAAAATTTCATATTAAAGGATATACTAAATAATAATCTTTCAAAAAAAACTATTAGTTCTAAAATCAAACTTAAGAAACAAATTAATAAAATAAGCTCAAAAAAGTTTAGATCAAGCTCTCTTGACAGCTTTAAAAATTTCTGGGTATATAATTGGTTTATATTAAATCATCATGGATGGAGTGGTAAAAATCCTAGAAAAAGACTTTTGGGTCCATTTCAAATATATGACTTATATGACAAATTTAGGAGAGAAAAAAAACTTCATAAAGATGATATTTATTATCACTATCATCCAAAACCCTTGAGTGAAGACTATCATAGATCAGGTTATACAATATCTAATAGTGATCATATTACTTCAACACTCTCTCAAATTTTAATTGAAAGAAATTATTTTCCAAATTGTTATAGAGCGGGACACACTGCAGAAAGATTTGATCTTCATATATTTTTAGAACAGTGGATACCTTTTGATTTTAGCAACCATTCGACAAAAAAAAACAAAAATTTTACAAGCACCCCTAGATTTGGTGATTGGAGATTTGCAGACAAAACATGGACACCTTATCATCCGGATTTTTATGATTATCAAAAAAAAGGCAAGTGCAAAAGATTAATAGCAAGAAGTTTACCAATTTATAGTCGCGATTATTCAATTAGTGATAGTGATGTTAATGATGCTTTTAAAGAAGCCTCTAAAAAAGGAAAGGCACTTTTAAGTTTCTTTGGACATGATTTTAAAAATATAGAAAAAGAAGTGGATATTGTTAGAACAAAAATTGAAAAAATAAAATTAAGATATCCTAAAGTTTTAATTAAATTTTCTAAGGCAGTAGATGCAATCAGAAAAGTTTCAAATATAAAAAATAAAATATTTAAATTAGAAGCAAATATAATAAGAAATAATACTTCTTACCCAAAATTAATTATAAAAAGTAATAGCGAGATATTTGGAATTCAGCCATTTTTATCTATTAAATACAAAAGTAAATATATTTGGCAAAATTTAGATTTTGAATTCAAAAATACATGGAGCTACACTTTTGATGAACATAATTTATTATTAAAAGATGTAGAAAAACTGTCAATTGCAGCAAATTCAAAATTTGGAAAAACAATTATTTTAAGGCTAATTAAAAGTAAATTTAAATTTAAAAAAATTATATTAAATAATTAAAAATAGTATGTTGGCTATTTTAACACAAAAAAATTCATTTGTTGGAAGAGAGTATGCAGGCAATTTGTTGAAAAACAAAATTAATTGTTATTTGATACAAATAGGAAAAGAAACTAAAAATAAAATTGAAATTGAGAGATCAGGTAGAAATTGGAGACCAATAACTATTTTAAATTTAAAAAAAAAAGGTTTAAAAATTTATAATTTTAAAAAATTTAACAAAGCTTTTAAAAATTTTATTAAAAAAAAAAAAATTGTATTAGGTATTCAAGGGGGAGTGGGTATTATAAATAAGAAAACGATCGAATGTTTTAAGAAAGGCATTATTAATTGTCATCCAGGTGATATACCGCTTTATAGGGGTGCTTCATCACCAGAATACCAACTAATTAATAAAAAACCTGTGAAAGTATCATTTCATTACATTAATGAAAAAATAGATGCAGGTCACATAATATATAAGACTAACTTAAAACTTAATTATAAAAGTTATTCATTAATGAGATCAACTATTTATAAAGAAATTGCAAAAGAACTAGTTTATGTACTTTCTAATTTAAACAATTTTAAAAAAAAAAAAATTAGTTTAAAAAATTCAAGTATCAGGCCGTATATTGGGAAAAAAAAAATTGACCATCTAAAAAAACATTGGGGCTATTATTCAAATTTAAAATAAATTAGAATAAAAAAGAGAATTAAATCAAGTTCAATATGAAACAAAATATAATTTTAATAAGGAATTTTTTATCAAAAACAAATTATTATCTTAAAAGATTATTTCTTTTACCGTTACATTTTGGAGGCACAGATTATTACCCACCAGTTACTCATAATACGGAAAAAAAAACATTTTTAAGGAGAAATTTCGACTTTTTAAATAATAAAAATAGAATGAAATTTTGGTCTTATCTTGCAAGAAAACATTCAACTTTGAAATTTTTTTATAGCAAATCACCTGAAATTGAATTTGAAAAAGTTTATAGTAGAAGTGATACTGAATATTTTGATGAGCTTAGAACATTTTATAAATATGGAACTGCAACAATTGATAACTTCTTTAATAAAAATGAACACAATAAAATAATTAAATATTTTCAAAAACATGTACATCCACAGTTTTCAAATTTAAATTTGTCAGCTAGCTGGTTATCAAATTCTAAAGAGCTAAATAATCTTATTCATAGAAATATCTCAACTATAGATAAAGTTATTTTTAATAAAAATATTGGAATTCAAAAATATCGACTTTCTTCATGGAAAAAAAATAAAAATTATTTATCTGATAAAAGAGACAGTGTTTTATTCCATCAAGATCGTTTTTTACCTTCGATTAAACTCATATATTTTCCATTAAAAGTCGAAATCGATCCTTATGAATATTGTTATGGCTCTCATATCATAAACTCACAATTTTATGAGAACAGTATAAAAACAATGAAGGGCGTTTTAAATGTAGACAATGATTACAACTACAGCAATTATGAAAAGAAAAAATTTTATGTAAAAGAGAATTCATTAATTATAACTGCTACTCATGGACTGCATAGGCGATCGCAGACTACAGAAAACAAATCTGGAATAAGAGATTACATAACAATTTCATACTACAATGATTTTACAAGATACGATTTGCTTTTAAATTATCTAAAATCATATTTATTTAGATGAATATAAATTATCGTAAAGAAATTGATGGACTAAGATGTCTGTCTGTAGTTTCTGTCATTATTTATCATTTAAGTATAAATATAAAAGAATATCAATTTCTTAGTGGTGGATTTTTAGGAGTTGATATATTTTTTGTTATTTCTGGTTTTTTAATAACAAATATTTTTCTTACAGAGTGGAAACAAAAAAATAAAATTGAAATTAAAAATTTTTTTAAGAGAAGAATTAGAAGAATCCTTCCAGCATTATTTTTTGTTTTAATAACTACTCTTATTTTTGGATGGTTTTTTTTATTACCTGCCTCATTAGTTGAGTTGTCAAGAACAGTAATTTCTACTATTTTTTTTTCATCAAATTTCTATTTTTATATTTATGATCAAAGTTATGGCACAGTAAACTCCTTCCTTATCCCTCTTTTGCATACATGGTCCTTGTCAATAGAGGAACAATTTTATATTTTTTATCCTTTTTTATTACTGGTTTTTTTTAAAAAAAAAAAATTAATGGTTTCATTAATATTTTTATTTTTATTTCTTTTTTTTCTCTCAGTATTTATTAAACTTTATGACTGGGAAGCAAATTTTTATCTAATATTTAGTCGTGGTTGGGAGTTAGTAGCAGGAGCTCTAGCAGCGGTTCTTAAATTTAATAATAGTCCAATAACAGCTAAAATAAGTAAAATAAAATTTATTAATCATATTTCAATATTTTCTATTATTTTATCTTTTTTCCTATTTGATGATAAACTTAATTTGCCAGGTTTCTTAACCTTATTTCCTGTTGTCTCTTTAATTATATTATTGATAAATCCAAAAAAAGATTTAATCACATCAATCTTGTCTTATCCAGTTTTCGTTAATATTGGATTAATTTCGTACTCATTATATTTATGGCATTATCCAATATTTGCTTTTAATAGAATAATTAAATTTTCGAATGATAATTTTTTTTTAGAGATATTAATAATTTTACTCCTATTTTTTTTATCATTTTTAACTTATCGTTTAATAGAAAACCCATTAAGAAACCGAAATAAATTTTCATTTAAATTTGTTGGAATTGTTTTGATTACTACATTTGTTATTCTGATATCCTTCTCATCTATAATCATTAAAAATAATGGATTCGAAAATCGCATTCCAGAATTACTAAACCATTTTGTTGATAAAAAAGATGGCAATTATAGAAATTTTGAGCAAAATGGTGAAAAATGTCATAACAGAGTTGGGGATAAAGGATTTTGCAAGTTTCAAGTTGATAATCCAAAAGGAGAAATTTTTTTAATAGGAGACTCCCAGACAGATGCAATGCTTTCTAGTTTAATAACTTTATCTAAAAATAACGATTATGATCTTACACATATGTCTTATTCTGGTAATTTATTTCTCGAAAATTTTGTTATAAGAAAGAGAAAAGATTTAACAATTTTATATGATGAAAAAAGACATGATTACAGATTGCAAGCTATCAAAAATTCAAAATCTTTAAATAAGGTTATAATTGTAAATGGAATATATGAAAAATATTTTAATGATTATGATACGGAATATAAAAACAACAAAAAAATACTAGTTCCTAGGGAAGATATGTTAATTCATAAAAATGAAACAAATTTTGAAAGGAAAAATCGAATTTTGAAACTGACTAGAGCTTTTGAAAATTCTTTAAATACTATTTTAAACCTTCCAAATACAAAAGTAATATTAGTTTATCCGACTCCCATTCCATATAGAGACCTATCTCAGGACCTTTTAAATTTTTTAAATAAAAAAAGGTTCACCATGATTACTGGTGAAAAAAAAAATAATGAAGACGATATAAACAATAATTTTATTAAAAATTTTGAATTATCAAAAAATTATTTCCAAGAAATAAATAAAAATGTTCTAAATATATTTAATAAATTAGATCACCCTTCACTATTAAAAATTTATCCATCTGAAATTCTATGCTCAAATTCCGTATCCAAATGTAAAATTATCGAAAATAATAATCTTATTTATCATGATACAATTCATTTATCTCATGAAGGATCAATGCTTATTAACCAATTAATTTTTGATAAAATAGAGGTTAAAAAATAATGATTTTTACATTATTATTCATTTTAAGACTTCAATCTTTTAGATTAAAAAAAAAAAATTATTTGATTAAAATAATCAATCAATGATAGAGCAGATTATTATAAGATTAAAAAAGACTGGTTTATTTAATAAATTTGATAGAACCTTGAAAAACTTTAGATATTTAAATAATAATTCAACTAAATATAAAAGTATATGAAAGAATATTCAGAAAATGTTTTTTTCCATGGATTTTATCTACAAAATACAAAAATTATTGAAACTATAGCAGATAGAAATGATTGGTTTCCAAGTGTGATTAACACTTTTCAACCTCAAATTAAAACTGAGGGTATTTTTAAAGAAAGTTTAATATTCGAAAACTTTAAAATAAGAAATGGAAAATTTCCAAATATAAAACAACAAAAACATCCTATTGATCAAATTTCATACGATAAATTGTCTAAATATTTAATAAATTATCTAGATTTATTGCAGGATACAACTGGGTGGAATTTTAGTTTAGAGGAGAGAAAAGAATATTTTTTAAAAGCTTTTAATTTTTGGTATTCAATTTTAGTTAATAGAGATATATCATTATTCGTATCATTAGCAAACCCTCACACGCCAACTTGTTATTTAATTTATTTAATTTGTAAAGAAGTCTTAAATATCAAAGTACTTTTTTTTGATGCTGCTCCATTATTTAATAACAGAATGCATTTAGTAAGAACAACTTACTCAAGTGATATTAATGAATACATTAAAAGAAATATAGACTCAAACCTATTTCCAAAAGAAAAAAAAAATAGTGATTTAGAATTTATAAATAATTATTTAGGTTCAATTAAAAATGCAAATTCTCCTTCTCACATCATAAGAGAAGAGCCTAAAGAAAAAGAAGCTAAAAAATATAAATATTTTGATATTTTTAAAATCATAGTACGATCTTTTATACCATCGTTAAAATATACTGATCAAATTTTTTATAAAAAAAATAGAAAAAACTTCTATACCGATAGTTCAAAACTTAACATCTATGAATATTATAAGTTTACAAAAAAAATACGTAAAAATAATATCATTTTAAAAAAGTATTATAATTCCAAAATAAAAACTCCAGACTTAAAAAATAAATTTATATATTTCCCGTCTAGCTATCAACCTGAATCTAGAACAAAGACAACCTGTGGAATTTTTGATGATCAAATAAATGCTTTAAATTTAATTAGAAAATATTTACCTGATGATTATTATATTTATTTTAAAGAACATAAATCAATTTTTTTTGAATCAGAGACGGCAAAAGGATCATTGGCTCGATCTAAAGAGTACTATGATAAATTACTAAATATAAAAAATTTGATTTTCGTGAATGAAGAGTATGATACATTCAAGTTAATAAAGAATTGTCAAGCAGTTGCTACTGTAGGAGGTACAGCTGGATTTGAAGCTGCAGTTTATGAAAAACCCTCAATTATATTTGGTGATCCATGGTATAATATTTGTAGATGCTTTTTAAAAGTTAAAACAGATTTAGACTGCAAATTATCTATAGCAAAAATTTTAGAAAACTATAAACCAAATTATAATGAGTTGGTAGAAGATATGTATGTCCTTCTAAAAAATTCATACGATATCGATATTCGGGACTTATTCGCCGAGGAGCCAAAATTGATACAAAATAATAAAATCTCAGATGCTTTTTTTAATGAATATAAAAAAAATTACAAATAATATGTATTTTTTATAATATGTTTGACAGAAATATTAAACCCAACTCTAAAAATATTAAAAATTAAAAATGAATAATTATATTGTTGGGTGGGGTAACCATTCAAAGATCGTTTATCAAATAGCTTCTGAAAATAAAATAAAAATTGATGGTTTTTTGCATGTCCCTTTTAATAAAGAAAAACGTTTTCCAAAAAAAATAAAGGGTTTATCAGTAAAAAATTATACAAAAGCTAAAAAAAAATCTAATCTTTATATTGGAGTAGGAAATATTAAAGAAAGGACTAAAATTTTTGAATCTCTTAAAAAAAAATTCAGTTTTCCAACTTTAATATCAAGAAATTCTTTAATAGATAAATCAGTAATTATTAAACAAAGCTCTTTAATTATGCCAAATGTAGTGATTAACATTGATTGTAAAATAGGTAGAAATGTGATTATTAATACTGGCTCAATCATAGAACATGATGTTATTATAGGAGACAATGTAATTATATCTCCAGGCTCAATTATATGTGGAGGTTCAGTGATCGAAAAAAATTCTT
>CACEXE010000004.1 GCA_902563435.1 uncultured Pelagibacteraceae bacterium | reverse complement strand
ATATATTTATCTTTGGTTTATATGCAACTTTAGGTCCAATGGATTTATATAAAGATGGTACAGATAATTTTTATGCTCGGAATCCAGGTAAAGAATTACCAATAGTGTTTGTACTATTAAAATTTTATCAATATATTTTAATGATTGTAGGTGCAGTTTTTGGCTTTATTTATTTTAATTATATAAAAAAAATAAAAGATACTAGTGAGCCATCAGACTAGGCAAATATAAACAAATTGCAGGAAAAGTAATAATTAAAGCGAGCCTAATTACATCAGTCATCAAGAATGGAAGAGTCCCAAACCATATAGTTTGCAAAGGTGTTTTTTGCATTACACCTTTAATTACGAATAAATTCATTCCAACAGGAGGTGAAATCAATCCAAATTCAACAACTATTACTGCAAATATACCAAACCAAACAGGATCAATTCCAGCATCAATAATCACTGGATAAAATACTGGAATAGTTAAAAATAACATTGCTAAAGAGTCCATTACAGTACCAAGAACTAAATAAATTGCACAAATTACTAAAATTATTCCTAACGGAGTAAGCTCAAGATAATTTATAAAATCAACAACCGCAAAAGGTAACTGTGTGACAGTTATAAGATAATTAAATATACTTGCACCAATAACAATTAAATATAAAGAACCAACAGTTTTTATAGTGGTCCATAAAGCATCTTTTAATAAACTTAATTTTAATTGACCTCTAAAAAAAATAAAAATTAAAACTAAAATTACACCTACTGCAGCACTTTCTGTTGCTGTAAAAAAACCTAAATAAAGTCCACCCATCATGATTGCAAATATTAAAAAAATTGGAAAAACTTTTGATAATGCAGAAATTCTTTCCTTCAAAGGCATTTTTGTTCCATAACCACCTTGTGAGGGATAAATTAAAAGATAAATCCTAATAGCAATCATATACAGTACCACCGCTATTACTCCTGGTATCAGTGCTGCAAAAAATAATTCTTGAACAGACTGTTCAGTTAAATAAGCATATATTACTAAAATTACACTCGGAGGAATTATGATTCCAAGCGTTCCACCAGATGCAATAGATCCGCTTATTAGGGCATCACTGTAACCATGTCTTCTCATTTCAGGGCCTGCCATTTGAGACATTGTTGCAGCTGTTGCAATCGATGATCCACAAATCATTCCAAATCCAGCGCATGCCCCTACAGTAGACATCGCTAAACCTCCTTTGTAATGGCCCACTATTGCATAAGCTGCGTCATATAAATTTCTTGATAAATTTGAACTGTTGGCAAGATTTCCCATTAGAACAAATAAAGGTAACACTGATAATGTATATTTTGAGACAGCATCAAAAGGAGCAGTTCCCAAAACAAATATTGCTGGGTCAAATCCTGAAATCATTGCAAAGCCAGTAAAACCAACAACCAACATTGCAATTCCTATTGGTACGTTTAATACCATCAAAATTAATACAGCAGCAAAAGACAATCCACCATTAATTACAGCTTCTAATCCCATTACAAATTCTCAGCTTTTGAATTTATTTTAAAAATAGTTTTGATAAACCATATGATTATAGCAAAAACACTTAACCACATCCCAATTGAGCATATGAAATAAAAAGGATAAAAATAAAGCTCTAGATCAATCGTTACTCTTTGATTGTTCATAAATTTGTATGATGTCAAAGTAGTAGAGTATGCCATTAAGGACATAATCGATATCATTAAAACAAATTTTAAAATTACCAAATAGGTTTTAAATGTACCCAAATTTAAATTATTTATAAAATCTGCTGAAACATTAGCATTTAAATAAAACGCTCTTGGCATTGCAAGGAAAGCTACTAATGCCATTCCTATTTCAACTAACTCTATTGTGCCTGTAACTGGTGAATTTAAAAACCGTCTTCCAAATACATCACAAAAAGTTAATACAGCTAATAAAAACAAAACAATACCTGAAGCTATGGCTGAATAATCAAAAACTTTACTGACTTTAGAAATCATAAAAATGTTGCTTCAAATTATTTAAACATTAACATATAAGTAGTCTCAAAAATAGAAAGTATTAATCATGAAGTTTATTTCTTTTAAACATAATAAACAAAATAAGTTCGGTATTATTAATAATAATAAAATTACAGATCTAACTGGAAAAGTATCTAATTCAAATACACTAAAAGATTTAATTCAAAACCAAGGAATTGAAGAAGCAAAATCTTATGCAACAAATAATCCAGGCAATATTAGAGATTCAGATATTGAATATTTGCCATTAATTCCAAATCCAGGAAAAATTATTTGTGTTGGTTTAAATTATAGTGAACATGTTAAAGAAACCAACAGAACAGTTGAAGAGAACCCAGTAATTTTTCATCGATTTCCAGAAAGTCAAACTGCACACTTACAGCCAATTCAAAGACCTGTTGTTTCACAAAGTTTAGATTTCGAAGGTGAGATGGCAGTAATTATGGGTGAAGGTGGCAAACATATAAAACCTGAGGATGCCTTAAAGCATATAATTGGTTATTCATGTTATAATGAAAGTACTGTAAGAGAGTGGCAGAGACATACTAGACAATTTGGGATGGGTAAAAACTTTGAAAAAACAGGGAGTTTTGGTCCACATATGGTTCTAGCTGAAGACATTAATGATTATAAAAATTTAACAATTGAAACTAGATTAAATGGCGAAGTCATGCAAAACGCAAAATTAAGTCAACTTATTTTCGATATTCCAATTTTAATTTCGTATGTTTCTAAAGCTATGGCTTGGAGAGCTGGGGATGTATTAGTCACTGGTACGCCTGGAGGTGTAGGATTTAAAAGAAATCCTCCAATATTTATGAAGCCTGGAGATAATGTTGAAATAGATATCACAGAAATTGGCACTTTATCTAATACAATTAAGGATGAAATTATCTAATTTTCAAGTTAAACTTTCTCATAATTATTTAATAATTAAGAGGGGATTAATATGAAAAAAAAAATAATTGGTTTTGTTATAGGAATTTTTTCCTTAAGCATTATTAGTACGGCATCAGCTACAGAATTAAAGTTAGCAACTTTTGAACCACCAAAAGCATTTATAGCAAGTAAGATTTTAGCTGCTTGGGCAGATAAAGTTAACAAATGTTCAAATGGTGCTTTAAATGTTAAAATGTATGCAGGAGGAGTGTTAGGAAGTCCTCCCAAACAATACGATATAGTAACTTCAGGAGTTGCTGATATATCTTGGACAGTGCTTGGGTATATTGGTGGTCAATTTCCTTTAAGTTCAGTTGTAGAACTACCATTCTTGACCAAAACTTCAAAAGCTGGATCTAGAGCTTTAAATACTCTTTTCGAAGAAGGTTACCTTGATAAAGAAATGGCAGGAATTAAGCTAATAGGACTTCATTCAAATCCTGGATACCAAATCCATATGAAAGATACTAAAGTAGTTAAGCCTGCAGACTTTAAAGGAAAAAAAATGAGAGTTCCAAGCAAAATAGCTGGAACTATTCTTAAAACTTTAGGAGCAACTGGGGTTAAAGTACCAGCACCAGGAACTTCAGAAGCCTTAAACAAAGGTGTTATAGATGGAACACCTTTCCCATACACAGCAATTGGTTCATTTAGATTATTTGATGTAACTAAATACCATACAGAAGTTAACATCACTAATGCTACTTTTGGATTAATAATGAATGAAGGGAAATATAACGGTCTTTCTTCAGCAGCAAAAGGATGTGTTGATAAACATTCTGGTCAATGGTTTGGTGACTGGGCATCTAATTTAATTGATACTCAGAATGCCAAGATGAGAGTTCAAGTAGAAAATACTCCAGGACACGAGATAACTGTTGCATCTGACTCAGTTTTAGCTGAATACAAAAAAATATTGGCTCCAATTGAATCAGACTGGTTAGCAGAAATGAAAGGTAAAGGTCTTGATGGAGATGCTGTATTAAAAAGAGCAAGAGAAGTAATATCTAAAATAGACGGTTAATAGTTAAATTCGAGCCCGCTAATTTCATAGCGGGCTCTTTCAAAATTAAGTATAATAATGAAATGGCAGTAAAAGCTTTAAGTTATATTGGAGTTAATTCAGATAAATTTGAGGATTGGTCTGAGTATTCTCAAAAATACCTCGGTATGCAACAGATGGACCGTGGAAAAGAAATTCTATCTTTTAGAATGGATGACCAAAAACAAAGGTTAACAATAACAGGTGATAAAGAAGATGGATTAGGATTTTTAGGATGGGAAGTTGAGAACAAGGAAGATCTTCAAATTTTTGCAAATAAATTAGAGGAAAATAAAATAGTCGTAAATCATGGGAAGGCTTCTTTTGCTGATAAACGTTTTGTTGAGGATTTAATTTATTTTAACGATCCACAAGGAAATCGTATTGAACTTGTTTTTAATCCTATGTTAGATACAGATCCTTTTAAACCAGGTAGACCAATTTCAGGATTTAAGACTGGGGCGTTAGGGATGGGACATGCAGTTGTGCATGTTAAAAAAATTGATGATTTAATTCCTTTTTACAGAGATGTAATGGGTTTCAAGATAAGTGATTATAGTCATACCCCAATATCTCTATGCTTTTTCCACGTTAACGGTAGACATCATAGTTTAGCTTTGTTTGGATCAGGTGGATCTGGTTTCCATCATTTTATGGTTGAATACAATAACTTAGACGATGTAGGACAAGGTTATGATTTGTTACAATATAAGGATAATGCAATTGCTTATACAATGGGACGACATACCAATGATTATATGACTTCATTTTATTCAATTACACCTTCAGGATTTTTTATTGAAAATGGATGGGGTGGGAGGATTATTAATCCAGATACATGGGAGCCAATTGAAACATTTGAGGGGCCAAGTTTTTGGGGGCACGAGAGACTTTATTTACCTGATGATGAGAGAATGAAGTTTAGAAATAAAAGACTCGAAACTGCTTCTCAAGGAAAACAAGCTCCATTGTTAATTGATTGTCCTTGGTTATATTCAAATTTAAAAAAATAATAATTTTTAAAAATATCAATGAAAAAATTTGATGTCACAATAGTAGGATTAGGACCTGCGGGAGGAACTTTAGCAAACCTTCTGGCAATGCATGACTTATCAATATTAATTCTCGATAGAGAAAAAAGTTTTTATCCACTGCCTAGAGCGGTTCATTTTGATGACGAAATAATGAGAGTATTCCAAACAATAGGAATTACAAAAGAATTTTTGAAACATACTATAATTAATAAAGGAACGAAATTCGTTAATTCTAAAGATAAAGTAATATTAGATTGGCCAAGACCAAAAAAAATTACAGCTAATGGATGGTATCCAAGTTATAGATTTCATCAACCAGATCTGGAAAAAAAACTTAGAAAAAAATTAAAAAATTATAAAAAAGTCTTAATTGAACAAAATTCTGAAGTTATAAAAATTAAAAATTCAAAAAATCATGTGGATATAACTTATTTAAATATAAATAATCATAAAGAATATCTCGTAAGGTCAAAATATGTAATTGGTTGTGATGGCGCTAATTCTATAACTAGAAAACAAATGAAAACAAAAATGGATAATTTAGGTTTTACTCAAAAATGGGCGGTAGTTGATCTAATATTAAAAAAGAAAAAAAATAATTTACCAGATAGAACAATTCAATATTCAAATCCAAAACAACCAGCAACATATTGTAGAAATGTTGGTAGACGTAGAAGATGGGAATTTGCAATTAAAAAAAATCATAGTGATAAAAAAGTTTTATCAGAAAATTATATTTGGCATTTTCTAAAACCTTGGCTAAATAAAAGCGATGCAATTATTGAGAGAAAAACAATTTATACATTTGAGTCTGCTATTGCTAGAAAATGGCGAAAAGGTAGAGTTTTTATAGCTGGTGATGCTGCTCATTTAATGCCACCATTTATGGGACAAGGAATGTGTGCTGGAATTAGGGATGCATCAAATTTAGCATGGAAAATTGCCAACTGTATAAGAAATAAATTTAATGAAACACTTTTAAACACATATCAATCAGAAAGATCTCTCAATGTTAAAGAATATATTGAAACCACTATGAGGATGGGAGAATTTGTAAATGCTGTTGAGTCCATTCAAATAACAGACAATATAAAATCTGATAACAAAGGTATTAAAAGTATGCAGTCAATTAAACCTAAACTAGGAAAAGGTCTAGGTAACCTAAAGGATAGAAATAGAGGAAAAACTTTTCCTCAATTCAAACTTAAAAATAATAAAACTCTAGATGATTATTTTTCAAAAAAAGGAATGATAATTTTATCTTCAGATATAAAGTCTAAAACCTCAAAAAATGACTCCATATTGAAAGCAAAGAATTTAAGTGAAGTATCAAGATATTTAAAAAATATTAATTCAAAAGCTATTTTAGTAAGACCTGATAGATTTATTTTAGCCTCAGCAAGATCAAATAAAGATGTTGGCGTACTTTTTAAAAAATATTCCTCGATTTTACGATAACTTGAAAATCTCATTCACAGCTAATATTTTTGAATGATTGTTTGGAGCAATTTCTCCATTTGGCATATACAAGGAATTTTCAAATCCTACTCTAATTTTACCACCTAGTTTAATCGCTTTTTCCAAACAACTCATTTCTTCTTTTGCAAAAGCGCATATTGACCAATCTAAATTGACATTATTATTTTTCATTACTTTTAAGAACTCTGAAATTTTTTCTGGATAACTAATTTTACCAGTGTAATGACCAATTACAAATAAACACCAAGCTCCTTCAATTGGAATTTCTGCTTTATTTAAAAGGTTTACTAATAAGTCTACATCCTTCGGATTATACAAAATATGCTGTATTTTAGTTCCAGCTTCTGTCAAATATTTATATAATTTTATATCTTCCTCTGTTGGGTTTCTGGAGGGTATTAACTCAGCCGTACCAATTGATGTACCTGGTGGTGTAACATCATATGCAAGTTTCCTCATTTCTTCAGGAGAATACTTTCCAACTGCCTCAGTAGTGACCTGAATATGCATTTTAGGAACTTGGTGTTCTAATTCATTTAATGCCTCTTTATAAAGTCCAGCATCCAAAACATGTTCTCCTTTTTCATTTCTTACATGCAGATGAATAGCGCCTGCTCCTGCTTCAAAACAGTTTTTAGCAACATCAACTGTTTCCCTTATTGTTAAGGGAACTTCTGGATGATCTTTCTTGATTTTTCTTGCTCCATTTGGAGCTACCATTAATCTAGGCAATTCATTTGGTTGATAAAAAGGCATAAACTATCTTAAAGATGCAGCAATATTTCCACCATCAACTGTTAGAATAGCTCCAGTGGTTTTTTTGGATATTGAAAGATGAAAAAAAGCTTTGGCTACATCTTCAGCTTTTACCTCATTTAAAAGTAAATTACCTTTCATGTATTCATCTGTCGTAACTTCTCTAGCCCTTGCTCTTGATTTTATCATTTTATCATTTAGAAGCCCACTCCTAATTCTATCTGCATTTACCCCATTAGATCTTATTCCATATGATCCATAATCAACTGCATATTGTTTACATAGATTTAATAATGCCGATTTTGGCAATCCATAAGGCCCAAAATTTTTACCCGGATTTACAGATTGTTTGGAAATATTAAATAATAAACATCCTTCATTATTCTGAAGTTTCATAATTTTTGTAGCTTCAGAAGCGCAGTATTGATGAGAAAAGAAATTATCTTCAAAACTTTTTCTTAAAATTTTATCACTAACCTCAGCAATAGAACCTCCTGTTGCGGTGCCTGCATTTGATATTAAAATATCTACTCCTCCAAATTGAGATGAAATTAAATTAAATGCTTTTTTAACACTTTCTTTGTTTGTTACATCGCAATAAATACAAAGGTCATTTAATTTCTTGCTCATTTCATCGACCTTTTTTTTGTTATTGTCTATTAAAATTACTTCTGCGCCAGATTTTTTAAATAATTTATATGTTGCTGTTCCTATTCCACCAAAAGCACCAGTAATAACAACAATACTCCCTTCTAATTCCTTTTTTTCTTTTTTTAATTTTGCTTGTTCAAGAGACCAATATTCAACATCAAAAATATCTTTTTTTGGTATAAATTTATACTTTGAAGTTTCTTCAACAGATGAGATTACTCTTGCATTAGTTTCTGTCAAATCTGCAGCAATATTTGCTGCTTTAAGACTGTTGCCTACACAAAAAATTCCAATATTTTGTACTATTATTACTCTTGGTGAAGTATCTAGCATAGTTTTCTTTTCTCTAACCTTTTTTTGGTTTTGTTCAAAATATTGCAGATATTTATTCCTATAATTTATAAATGCTTTTTTTGCAGTTTTTTCAAACTCACTTATAGAGGAATTAAGTTTAGGTTTTATTATTAAAGGAAAGGGTTTTACTCTTATTACATGATCAGGAGTAGCAGTTCCCTCTGTAGAATATCTTGACACCTCTATCCCATTAATAAAATACTTTAGTGTCTTATTATTTCTAAAAGTAAGAATAAATTTACTTTTTGAATCACCAAATGTAAGTCCTCGAAGTATTGGCGCTATTTGAGCAGGAGTAATTTTAGTATTTAAATTTTTTATTTGTTTGAGTTTTTTTCTTTTTAATTTTTTTATAGCCTTTTCGGCATCACTCACATATTTGATCATTAGATCATACGATTCTTTTGCATCGTTAGAGAATGTGAAAATTCCATGATTTAGTAAAATAAGACAGTTTATGTTGGGATTTTTTAAGTAAACCTCTTTAATCTTATGAGCTAATCCATACCCTGGCATTACATATGGAATAATACTTACTTGTTTTCCAAATATCTTTTTGCAAAAAGTAATACCATTTGGTCTGTTAGTAACGTTCATAATCGCATCAGAATGTGTATGGTCAACAAACTTAAATGGTAAAAAAGCATGAAGAAAAGTTTCAACTGATGGATTAGGAGATTTAATGTTAATTAAATTCCTTTTTTGGTATGCGACCATTTCTTCATCTGATAATTTTTTTTTATTCTTTAATGCCAAAAGAGGATTTAGTTTTACAGCTGGCAAACCTTCTGGTTCAATTTCCGCCATATCCCATCCACTCCCTTTTACACACAAAACTTCATAGTTTTTTCCATCTAAATCTTTTACAATTGTTTTAACAGAGGTATTACCACCTCCATGCAAAACTAATTCACTATTTCTTCCTAGCAATCTAGTTGTATAAACTCTCAACGCCATATCCCTAGAATGACCAAGTTTCTTATATTTTGATATATATTTTTTAGCTTCTGTATTTGACCAATTATTTTTCAAAGTAATATCCTCACATAAATTATTATCGTAGTTTTTTATTTGAAAGAAGTAAAAAATTAAATTAGTAAAGTTATTAAATATATTTATGACTAAAGTTGGGGAACATATCACACTTGATATAATAGGCACAAAAAAGGAATACGATCCTGCTTTCTTTGAAAAATTAGTTTATAAAATCGCGAAAATAGCAAAGGTTACAGTGCTTGATATTTCTAAATATAAATTCGAGCCACAAGGCTTTACTTTAGTTGCATTGTTGGCTGAAAGCCATATAAGTTTTCACACATTTCCAGAAAGGGGAATTATAAGTTTTGATTTTTTTACATGTGCAAAAATTTCTCCCTCCGTTGCTTTAGATGTAATTAAAGATGAAATAGAACATTCACAAATAATTAAAAAAGAATTTAATAGAGATACAGTAGATCTCTATCATGACAATTATAGTTCACCTGGTTTAAAAAAATCATACGTAGTTAATAAAGTGTTAGAAAATTTTAAATCAAATGTTGGGCAGCATATTGAGATATTAGAATTAGAACAATTTGGAAAAGCATTATTTATAGATAATGAAATTCAAGTAGCTGAAAAAGATGAATATCTTTATAGTTCTACCTTTGTTAACTCAGGTCTTATGTTAAATCCCACCAAAGACAAAGCAGCTATTATAGGTGGTGGAGACGGCGGTGTAGCAAGAGAATGCATATCCAAAAATTTTAGTTTTATTGATTGGTATGAATTAGACCCTGAAGTCGTTGAAGTTTGTGATAAGCATCTCAGCAAAATAGGTGAGAAAGCTACAGAGAAAAATTCAGTAAAATGTGTTTGGGGAGACGCGTTTGAAAGTATTAAATCGGTCAAAGATGATACTTATGATCAGATATATGTTGATTTAAATGATGATCAATACTGTATTGATTTGGCTGCTAGAAATATGAATTCACTTTTAAGAATTTTAAAACCGAAAGGTGTCATCACAGCTCAGGTCGGAAGCCAAGATAAAAAACCAAAACAAGTAGAAAATTGGTTAAATATATTTAATAAAAGCTTTGGTAATACTAAATTGTCTAGAGTTTACATACCTAGTTTTGATTGTTCTTGGAACTTCTCTTCTTCAATAAATCATTAAAATTTTCTTTTTTAATCTCAAAAATTGTGAAATAATTATTTATTAACGGAGGAAATAATGAATGTAATAAAAAATATATTTTTAACTGTTCTGTTATCTTTATTTTTAATTAGCACTTCTAGTGCAGATAAAATTAAGATAGGAACTGAAGGAGCTTATCCACCTTGGAATTCAAAAGATGCTTCAGGTAAACTTATTGGATTTGAAGTAGAACTTGCATGGACACTTTGCAGATATATAGGCCAGCAGTGTGAAATCGTTGAACAAGACTGGGACGGAATGATACCAGCTTTAACATCAAAAAAATTTGATGCTATAATGGCTGGAATGTCAATCACTGATGAAAGAATGAAAACAATTAATTTTTCACAAGGATATGCTGATGAAGTAGCATCTTTGGCTGTCATGAAAGGTTCAGACTTAGAGGGAATAGATACTCCAGAAGCTGTGAATTTAAATTTAGGTGGTTCGTCTGTAAATAAAGCTATGAAAACTTTAACATCAGCTTTATCAGGCAAAACAGTTTGTACTCAAATTGGAACAATCCACCAAAATTTCTTAGAGTCTGGTGATGTTGGAAAAATAAATTTGAAAACCTATAAAACTCAAGATGAGGTTAATCTTGACTTAAGTAATGGTAGATGTGATGTTGCCTTAGCTGCTGCGGTAGCATTTACTGACTATGCAGAAAAATCTGGTGATGCTGTTGTACTTGTGGGACCAACTTTTTCCGGTGGTGCATTTGGTAATGGTGTAGGGGTAGGTATTAGAAAAGACGATACTAAACTCTTAAAAGCTTTTAACAAAGCTATAGATAAGGCAAGAAAAGATGGCCATATTAGCAGAATTGCTATCAAATGGTTCGGTTTTGATGCATCTATGTAATTAATTTTAGATATGGCGACTATAATATATAGTCGCCAATCTATATGGGACTTCTTTCATTTGGAGATACTGGTTGGGGAGACGAACTCTTTTTAGCAACTTTAATGACCATTGCTGTTTCTATTGCAGCTATGGCAATTGGATTTATATTCGCATTAATATTTACACCTTTAAAATTATCTAAAAATAAATCACTAAATGTCATTGGAAATTGTTACACTACGATTATTAGAGGGGTTCCAGAACTATTAGTAATATACTTATTGTTTTTTGGTGGCACAGGAGCTGCAATGTATGTAGCTTCAATTTTTGGGTATGATGGTTATATCGAAATAAATGCATTTATAACTGGTGCTCTTGCAATTGGGATTATCTCTGGAGCTTATTCTACTGAAGTTTTCAGAGGAGCTATATTATCAATTGATAAAGGTCAATTTGAAGCTTCAAAAGTTTTAGGAATTAAAAAAAATATTCAATTTTACAAAATTATTTTACCGCAAATGTTGAGGCTATCAATTCCTAACCTAAGTAATGTTTGGCAAATAACTTTAAAAGATACTTCTTTAATTTCTGTGACAGGATTAGTAGAAATAATGAGGCAATCTTATATTGCCGCCGGTTCAACTAGAGATCCTTTATTTTTTTATTCAGTAGCAGC
The DNA here is from genome assembly GCA_902563435.1 of uncultured Pelagibacteraceae bacterium. Lineage (GTDB taxonomy): Bacteria > Pseudomonadota > Alphaproteobacteria > Pelagibacterales > Pelagibacteraceae > Pelagibacter. The sequence goes on along the minus strand of CACEXE010000004.1, from coordinate 76,392 downwards.
TGTCTTATACTTAATGCTTACTTTCTTAAGTATGAAATTAATTAATAAATTAGAAATAAAATATAGCAAAGGATACTGATGGATATAAAATTAATGATTAGTATTTTTCCTAGCTTATTAAGTGGTGCAGTTATCACTCTTCAACTTTTAGTATCATCAATGTTTTTTGGATTAATAATAGGTTTAATTTTTGCAATTTTAAGAATTAATAAAAATCCAATAATTAATAAGTTTGCCTATGGTTATTCTTATTTTTTTAGAGGAACACCTCTACTTGTTCAATTATATTTAATATATTATGGGTTAGCTAATATAGAATTATTAAGGAATTCATTTTTTTGGGTAATAATAAAGGAACCATATTGGTGTGCAATTATAGCATTTTCTTTAAATACAGGAGCATATACGTCTGAGATACTAAGATCAGCATTTCAGACAATTAAAAAAGGTTACATTGAAGCCGCTCAAAGTTTAGGAGTAACAAAAAAAATAACTTTTTACAGAATTCAATTGCCAATAGCTATAAAACAATCACTTCCAGCATATGGGAATGAAATAATATTAATGCTTAAAGGTACTTCACTTGCAAGCGTTATAACTATCATGGATTTAATGGGTGAAGCTAGAAAAGTAAATGTTTTAACTTTTAAACCATTTGAAGCATTTATAACTGCAGGAATAATTTATTTATTTATTACATTTATAATTCACAATATTATAAAGTATTTAGAAAAAAAATACGGATTTCAAACATGAAAGTAGCTTGTATCCAATTATCTAGTGGTGAAGATTATAATAAAAATTTTAAAGATATTGTAAAATATATTAATCAAGCAATTGTAAATAAAGCAGACTTAATAATTACTCCAGAAACTTCCTCATTGATGTCTGCTGACAAAAATAATTTATTTAAATATTCATATGAAATGAAACATGATCCAATAATAAAAAAAGTAAAAATTATAGCTAAAACAAAGAAGAAATGGATACTTCTTGGCTCAATGTGCATTAAAGAAAAAAGCAAATTAAGAAACAGATCAATTCTTATTGGACCTAAGGGTAAAATAAATACTTATTATGATAAAATAAATATGTTTGATGTTAAAGTTTCAAAAAAAGAACAACATAAAGAAAGTAAAGTATTTAAGGCAGGTAAAAAATTAGTATCAGCTAAATTACCCTGGGGAAATATAGGTCTTTCAATTTGTTATGATTTAAGATTTCCAGAACTTTATAGAAACTTATCAAAAAGAAATCTAAGTTTTATCACTGTTCCATCTGCATTTACTAAAAGAACTGGTCAAAGACATTGGTTAACTTTATTACAAGCAAGAGCAATTGAAAACTTTTGTTATATTTTTGCACCTAATCAAACAGGAAAAAATACGATTAAAAGAGAAACTTTTGGGCATACAGTTATTATTTCACCCGATGGTAAAATAATGGCTCTTAAGAAAGTTGGTAAAGGAATTATATATTCAAATATAATTCCAAAAATAGCTATGGATTTAAGAAAAGTTATTCCAAGCATTAAATAACTAATTTAAATTTTTAAGTAAATTCTATTAAAATAAAAAAATAATGTGAGAGCTCGTAAAATCAAAAATATAGTGAGTGAAATCCATAACCCTTGATTACCAAAGCTTTCAACAAGCATAAATGAACTTATTAAATGAATAACAACAGAGATAAACATGGCATTTCTGAGCTCTTGTGTTTGAGATGCTCCAATAAATATTCCATCTAATTGGTAACAAAAAGACGAAACAAAAGGCAGAAGCACTAACCAAAATGAATACTGATAACTTATGTCTCTTACATTCTCTATGTCTGTCATAAAATCTATAAATGAATTTTTGAAAAACAGGTAAAACAGAGAAATCAAAATTCCAGTTAAAGAACTCAAAATAAAAGAGTTTTTAACTATATTTGTAAAAAGTATTTTATTTTTTTTACCAATAGAATATCCAACTATACCTTCAGTTGAAAAGGCATAAGCATCTAAAATAAATGCAGATAAAAATATAAGATTTAATAAAATTGTATTAGCTGCAATAAATTCTTCGCCAATTCTCCCACCTAGATAAGTAAACCAAAAAAAAGAAAAACTTAATAAAAGAGTTCTTAAAAATATATTTAAATTTATCTCTAATAAATTTTTTAATTTTGAGGTATTTACAATTTCCTTAATATTAAAGTTTAAAGATACATATTTTCTTAAATAATAGAAAATATAAAATAAAAATAAAAACGATGTTACTCCTGTAGCAAGCAAAGTTCCATATGCGACACCTTTAATATTTAAATTGAATTTTAATACTAAAATAGAGCTAAATAAAATATTTAGAATAGACAATAAAACAATTGCAACACTTGAAATTTTTGTCTTTTGTAATCCAATAAATAAACCTACAACAATATAAATTGTCAATTCAAAAAAAGATGAGTAAATTCTTATATTAAAATAATCATTGAATTTTTTTTCTGTATCAATCGATAGATCAAAAAATATTAGACATAAATTTAATAATTGTTTTTGGAATAGTATTAATAAAATTGATATTGAAATCACAAATAATAGATTTCTAAAAACTATATTTAAGATACTTTTATAATCATTTCTTCCAAATGATTGACTTACAAGACCAACAGTTCCCATTCTTAAAAAACCAAAACTCCAAAATACTAATGAAAAAAAACTGGATGCTATACTTGTAGCAGTGAGATAACCTGGATTACTCATATTACCCATTAATGTCGTATCAACAATTCCAACCATAGGTGTTGCAAGGTTAGCAAAAAATATTGGTATAGATAAACTCAATATGTATTTTATTGAAGATTTATCGCTCACTTAATAATTAGTAGCTTGTATATTCTTTAATTTCTTTAATTTTAGAGCCTGTATGATTATTAACTTCTAGTTTAAGTTTTGCTCTGTCATCATTTAAAAAGTGCACATCTCTTGAGAGTTTTATAAATTTTTCACCAAAATCGGAATTTTTTTCACATAATCTTTTATTATCTTCAATAACCCAGAGTTTTGAATTAATTTCTTTTAATGAATTGAATAATTCACTTAGTTTTTCATCTGATTTAACATTTTTATTTAATTGATCTTTCAGTACACTATATTCATCATTTATAAATTTAAGTTTCTCGAGATCCTTAATTTTTTCTTTTTTGATTTCTAAAATTGAAATTTTATCTAAAAGTTCACCCACAGATACTTCAACTAAAATTTTATTCATATATAAACATAGTGTGTTAAGTTGTTAAAAATATGTCTAATATTCTTATAATTAAACATGGATCTTTAGGTGATATAGCCCAAGCGAGTGGTGCAATTCAAGATATTTCTGATTTTCACAAAGATGATAAAGTATATTTATTAACATCAAAGCCTTACATTGATCTTTTCAAAAAAAATCCATGTTTAGAGGACATAATTTTGGATAAGAGATTATCAAGATTTAATCTGATTTATTTATTCAATCTCATGCGCAAATTAAAAAAATATAAATTTTTAAAAGTTTTTGATTTACAAAATTCTTCTCGTTCAAATTTCTATAAGAAAATATTGTTCCCAAATGCTAGTAATCTTGTTTGGTCGTCTTCTGAAACCACATTGCCAAAAGATAAATCCAAGGATGAATTTGATAAAAATCCTGTTTTAGACAGATTTAAACATCAATTAAAAACATCTGGAGTTAGTTCTAAATACACTATGTTTCCTGATTTTAGTTGGGCTTGTTCCAATATTGAAAATATAAAAAAAAAATTTGATTTAAATAAATATATAATTTTATTTCCTTTTTGCTCTCCGCATTTACAGATTAAAAAATGGCCTAATTATAATAAACTTATAGATTTAATTAAGAATAAATTTAAAGATGAATATAAGATTATAGTAGCTCCAGGTCCTGATGAAATTAATATGACAAAAGAAATTAATGCAATTTCAATTTTAAATGAAAATAGATCTTTAGATATTTCTGAACTTGCTACATTAATAAAAGACAGTTCTTTCGTTGTAGCAAATGACACTGGACCTGCACATATAGCAGCACATTTAGATACTAAAGGCTTAGCCTTATTTGGTTCTCATACTACTGCATATAAAGTGAGTATAGAGAGAGAAAATTTTAAAGCAATTCAAGTAACAGATTTAAATAAATTATCACCTGAAAAGGTTTTTGAATATTTAACAAAATCATTAAATTAATGGAAATAAATTTCCTTTTTTTTATAAGTGTTGTTCCTGCAATAATTTTGTACGGTATAGCAAAATCTGGATTAGGAGGTTCGATATCATTAATATCAGTCCCATTGATGACAGTTGTGATGCCATTGCAACAAGCTTTAGCAATTATTCTACCTATTTTAATTTTTTCAGACATGATTGCTGTTTACAGATTTAGAAAAGAGTTTAATTTTAGTATACTTAGGGTAATTGTGCCGTTTGCAGCAATAGGGATTGTAATCGGTTCGTTAACATTCAATCATTTTTCAGAGGATTTGCTTAAGTTAATAGTTGGAATAATGGGATTTTTATTTGCTGGACACTATTTTTTGTTTAAAAAAGAAAAGACAGTTCCTGCTAAGCAAAACTTTTTAAAAGGTGCAATTTGTTCATCTATTGCAGGATTTTCTAGTTTTTGTGTGCATGCTGGTGGAACACCCACAAGTCTTTATTTACTTCCATTAAGGTTAAAAAAAGAAATTTATGTAGGAACGAGAATTATCTTTTTTAGTTGTGTTAACTTAATAAAGTTACCTTTGTATATTTATCTATCAATGATGAATTTTGATACCTTATTTCAATCTGTCTCACTTTTTCCATTAGCTTTAATTGGAATATTTATTGGTTATCAATTGCTTAAAATTATAGATGAAAATTTGTTTTATAATATTATCTATGGTTTAATTCTTGTCAGTAGTACAAAGTTAATATTTGATTTTATTTAAACTTTGTATTTTTAATAGAGTTGTTTCCAAATTTTTTAAGCAAAAATGGTAAAAAAGCTACAATTATTAATATTCTTAAAAAATGATGATAACTTACAAAAATAGGATCAATATTATAGGCAACGCTAATCACAACCATTTCATGAATTCCTCCTGGAGCAAAACTTAAAAAAGTTGGAATAAAATCAAATCCTAAATACTGAAGAAAGTAAGCTGTTATCATTGCAACAATAACTAAAATAGAACAAACAATTATTCCATGAAAAATATAAAAAAATAATTCTTTAAGTTTTAATCCATTTAATCTGCTTCCAAGAGCAGTACCCAAAAAAATGAATGCTATATTTATTACTGTATCTGGGAATCTAGAATTAACAATCTCAAAAGTATAAAATAAACCAGATAAGGCCATTGCACCAACAAGTATAGGTGAAGGGATATTAAATTTTTTGAGCAATTTAGAAAATAAATAACAAATGACTATTAAAAAAATAATTTCTAAAAAATATCTTAGATCGTAAATATTTTCATAATTATATCCTGCAATTTCAGAAAATCCTAACTTGCTAATAAATAATATAGGTACAAAACTTACAATAAATATAACTCTTGTGGCTTGAGGAATTAAAACTTGTTTATGATTTTCTTTTTTTCCATACTCTAAAAGTGCTGCAGCTATTGGGACAAATGCCCCAGGTAGTGCGGCAAGTGTTGCAATAAACTTATCAAATTTACAAACTTTAATAAAATAATATCCTGCTAAAATAGTACTGACTACAGTACAAACAACCATAGCCATAGATGAGAATATCCATAAATGAATTTTATATAATAAAGACACATTCAACGTTCCACCTAAAATAATCCCAACCATCAGAAAAACTGGATTAAGTAATTTTGTTGAGAATTCAATTTTAAAATTAGTAAAAGCAATGCACAGATTTAAACCTAAAGCACCTAGCAACCAAGGTAAAGGAAGACCAATTAGAGTTCCAATATAACCTCCTATTACCCCTATGATTAAAGCCTTATAACTAATGTTAAGCTCATTTAATAATTTTTTAAATAGAATCACGTTTAATATTTAAATAATAAATCCTCATTGACACTGAATTTTAATTTATGTTTAATAACTAATTATAATTATAATAGGAGAAAAAATAATGAAACTAATTAAATCAATAATTTCAGTTTTATTCTCAGCAATTCTTATACTTTCAGCAACAACAACTAGTTCATTAGCAATTGATAAATTGCACTTTGTAATTGGTGGTGGTGCTGGTGGTGGTTGGGATGGAACTGCTAGAGGTACTGGAGAAGCTTTAACAAAAGCTGGTATGTTAAAAAGTGCATCATTTGAAAATATGTCAGGTGGTGGTGGTGGAAAAGCATTAGCTTATATGATTAATAATAAGCCTGCAAATACAGTCTTAGTTCAATCAACACCATTAGTATTAAGATCAATTACAAGACACAAAGGTTATGTAAGTGGCAGTGGAACTTTATCTTATAAAGATGTTGTGCCAATAGCTGGTGTTATTGGAGATTATGGTGCAATAGCAGTTGCAAAAAATTCACCATATAAAAATTTTAAAGATGTTGTTGATGCATATAAGAAAGATGCAAGCTCTATTAAAATGGCAGGTGGATCAGTAAGAGGAAGTATGGACCATTTAATTGGTGCTTTAGCTTTCCAAGCTGCTGGTGCTAATCCAAATGATGTTGCTTATATTCCTTATGATGCTGGTGGAAAAGCTTTAGCTGGACTTTTATCTGGGGAAACACAAATTATCTCTACTGGTTTAGGTGAGCTTATGGGTGCAAGAGATCAAGTAAGAATTATTGGTATTACAGCACCTTCGAGAGTTTCTGATGCTCCAGATGCACCAACTCTTAAAGAACAGGGTTATGATGTACAATTTGTAAACTGGAGAGGTTTCTTTGGACCTCCAGGAATGAGCAATGCAGATAAATCTAAAATTGCAAAAATGTTAGGCGATGTACAAAAGACTTCTGAATGGGAAACTGTTAGAGCAAGAAATGCATGGGTTAATATTTACAATCCAGAAGGTAAGTTTGTCTCTTTCTTAGAAAAACAAACTGAAGAAATGACGGCTCTTATGAAGAAATTAGGAGTTATATAATCTTAACGATTATTAAATATTAGAGCAGTGAATATAAATACTACAAAAGTTATATCACTGCTCTTTTTTATATTTTCTGCATTTTATTTATATACAGCTTATCAAATTCAAGTTTTTGCATTCGATGAAAATGCACCTTTTAATGCAAGAACATTTCCAATTTATCTAGGTTATGCAGGCCTTTTTTTTTCAGGATTAAAACTAATTTTACCAGATCCTAATACAATAAAAGTTCAACATAAAACTTTAGAATATAAAAAAACAGTAATACTTATTATTATTGCAATAATTTATGGTGCTACAATTTTAAAAGTTGGTTATTTTTTAACTACTTCGCTATTTTTATTCTCTTCATATTATTTTTTAGGAGAGAGAAGATGGGTCTTAATGTTCTTATTGTCTTTTCCTTTTGTAGCAGCTTTTATGTATTTGCTTCATGGCGTTCTTGATATTTATTTAAGAGATCCATTCTTAAAATCAATTGGAGTTATGGGATGATCGAAGGAATTCTAATTGGTTTAACAACAGCACTTACTCTACAAAATATTTTAATGGTAATGCTTGGCTGTTTTTTTGGAACAATTATTGGAATGTTGCCAGGACTTGGACCAATGACAGCGATAGCTTTAATGATTCCAATTACTTATGGTTTTGATCCAGCAACTGGTTTAATTTTAATGGCAGGAGTTTATTATGGAGCGGTATTTGGAGGTTCTACGTCATCAATATTATTAAACGCACCTGGTGTTCCAGGTACGGTCGCAACCTCATTTGATGGCTATCCAATGGCCCAACAAGGTAAAGCGGGAAAAGCATTGGCTATAGCTGCTTGGAGTTCATTTGCTGGTGGAACGTTGTCAGCAATATATTTATTATTTATGGCCCCAAGTTTATCGAAAGTAAGTCTATCTTTTAGATCTCCTGATTATTTTGCGTTAATGATTTTAGGTCTAACTGCTATTGCAGCATTTTCTTCTAAGGGTCAGTTTTTAAAAGCTATGATGATGGTAGTAATTGGTTTAATGTTGGCATCTGTTGGTCAAGATAGCTTATCTGATATTACAAGATTTACATTTAATAATATGAATTTAACAGATGGAATTAGCTTTGTTCTTGTTGTTATGGCAACCTTTGCGATGAGCGAAGCTCTTACAATCATTTTAAAAAGAAATGATCCCACAAGCGCTGCTAAACAAGTTTCATTAACAGAACTTGGTTCAATTAAAATAAATAAGGAAGAAAGAACCAAAATGTACAAGACAATACCTAGGTCATCAGTAATTGGTTTTTTAATTGGTGTTTTGCCAGGAGCAGGGGCTACTATTGCTTCTTTTTTAGCTTACGGAATGGAAAGAAATATTGTTACGGATGAAGAAAAAGAAAAATTTGGCAAGGGAAGTGTTAATGGTTTATCAGCTCCAGAAACAGCAAATAATGCAGCCTGTTCAGGATCATTTGTACCTATGCTTACTTTAGGTATACCTGGAAGTGGAACAACTGCAGTTATGTTGGGGGCTTTATTAGGATTTGGGGTCCAGCCTGGTCCAAGACTATATATGACCAATCCAGAAATATTTTGGTCTATCATTATGTCTATGTATATAGGGATGGTAATTTTATTAATTCTAAATTTACCTCTTATTCCTTATATAGCTAGAATTTTAGCAGTCCCTAAAAATTATCTAATCCCATTAATCCTATTTTTTTCTATTACTGGAATTTATGTAATGTCATTTAATAACTTTGATATTTATTTAATGATTGGAATTGCAGTTGTTGCAACTTTTATGCGGCTTTATGATTTTCCAATGCCACCATTAATACTCGCATTTGTTCTTGGTGGTTTAATGGAGGAGAATTTAAGAAGATCTTTATTGTTAAGTAATGGATCTTGGGAATTTTTATGGGATAGAACTCTTACTGCATGTATTTTGTTAACCACAATATTAATTGTAGTTTGGCATATATATAAAACTATGTTTAAAAAGACTAAGGCTAAGTAATATAAATTTTATCTGACAAACCGTAACATAGTATAGCCATCATAATTAAAAAAACTGCAGGCGCTATAATCCCTTCATTTGTAACTTTTTCATTAAGACCAGTTTTATCAATCTTAAGCGAGTAGAAATTTGTTCCTAAAACGCATGCATGTATAATAAATATTAAATTAAAAAATGCCCAAGTACCTTCAACTCCATTTGGTCTAACAAACATTATATAAATAGCCATTATTACCCAACCAAGCATTAGCGCTCCAACAAATCTAACCATTACAGCCGCACTATGATCTATACCAAACTTATCCATAAATTTTTTGGTTCCAACAATTGTTTGAAAACAATATGCGGTTATCGCTATAAAATGCGCAAGAAATATAATTAAGTAGAAAATGTTATTAAATTTAGCAATCATAAAATTATATTATAAGATTCTCTTATATTTTTCAATTGCCTTATCCCAAAGAAAGTTTTCAGAATTATTTTTTGCTTCTTTTCCGTATTCTAAATACTTATTATTTTTAAAAAGGTTATCTATACTTGAATATATATCCTCAAGTTTATTTCCATCACATATCAAACCAGTTTTTTCGTGAATTATTGCATCTGAGGCTCCTCCATCTTTCCCACCAATTGACGGAACGCCATATTGTGCAGCTTCTACATAAGCAATACCAAAACCTTCAACAGATTTTTTATAAATTATTGAAGGCATTACAAAAATATGTGACTTTAATACAAGAGCATTTTTTAAATTTGAAGGTACATCTTTTAAAAAGGTGACTTGATCTTCCAATTTCAATTCAATTACTAGTTTTTTTAATTTCTCTTCTTCATCGCCATATCCAATGCAAGTATAAGTAATATCAGGGTAGATTTCTTTTAAGTTTCTAACAGCCATAATTACTTTTTCATGATTTTTTCTTTTATCAAATCTTGATACTGTAATTATTCTATTTTTCTTTCCTTTTAATATTTCTTCAGCTTCATCCAAATATTTTTTTGGAACTTCAACTACTGGATCAACACCTGGATTAATAACAACTATTTTTCTTTCATCCACTCCAAGATCTATAGCTAAGTTTTTTGTATAATTTGAATTTGCAACGACATGGTCAACATTATTTAGAACAGATAGTACTTTCTTATTTAATCCAGAGCCTTTAGAGTGATTTATTTCCTTTGAATGAATTAGACAAATTTTTTTTTTATTTGTTTTGATTAATTCTAAACTTTTCCAATGATCAGCAATTAAACATTCCACATTTTTATTATTTTCAAGATAATCATTAATCATATATGATTTTCTATATTTTCTAATTAGCTTCATTCCACCTATTCTTTCAATTGAAAATGAAACTGAATTATCAAACTCTACATGATTTTCATGATAGTCTGCAAAAACCTTTGTAAGATTAAGTTTTGAAAGAGACCTTGCTAATCCCCACATGAGATTTTGCATACCTCCTAATTCAGGAGGAAAAGTTCTAGTTATTACTAAATACATTAATTATTAAAACCATTTAATACTACAGCCCATACTAGGAAATTGTTCATTTGGACCATTGTTAGTTTGTGCTATCATTTTCATAGCATTTTTAAGTTCACTATCACCAGTCTCAATAGGTTTTAAATTTTTTAATTCTCTTATTCTTCCTCTATATTGAAGTTCGAGATTTTTATTATAACCAAAAAAATCTGGAGTACAGACTGCGCCATAAGTTTTTGCTACTTCTTGAGTTTCATCTATTACATATGGAAAATTAAAATTATGATTTTTTGAAAATTTAATCATGTTATCAAATGAGTCTTCTTCATATCTTTTTGGGTCATTTGACATTATTGCTATAGATTTAATCCCATCATTTTCTAATTCTTTACAATCTTCAACAACATCATTTATTACAGCTAATACATATGGGCAGTGATTACATATAAACATAATTAATGTTCCGTTTTCACCCTTTGCATCATTCAAGGAAATTATTTTATTGTCTATAGATTTAAGTTCAAAGTTATCAGCTTTTTTACCGAAGTCACATATTGGTGTTTTAGTTAATGCCATGTTAAAAGACTATATAATTTATGTTTTACGATTTAAAAGATAAAAAACCAAAAAACCTTGGCGAAAATTGGGTGGCACCAAACGCTGTTATAATTGGTGATGTAACATTAGATAAAAACTCTAGTGTCTGGTTTAATGCAACATTAAGAGGTGATATAGAAAACATTCATTTAGGAGAAGGGTCAAATGTTCAAGATGGAAGTGTTTTGCATACTGACCCAGGTTATCCATTAATAATTGGAAAAAATGTAACAATAGGTCATTTAGTAATGCTTCATGGCTGCACGATTGATGACAATTCTTTAATTGGTATTGGAGCTGTAGTTCTCAATAAAGCAAAAATTGGAAAAAATTGTATCATTGGAGCAAAATCATTAATTACAGAAAATAAAGAAATTCCAGACAATTCTTTAGTAATTGGATCGCCTGGAAAAGTAATAAGGCAGTGTACTGAAGACGAAATTGATGCAATTAAACAAAACGCAATTAGGTACCAAGAAAATTGGAAAAAATATTCAAAGTCTATATTTTAATGAAAAAACTTTTTTATAGTTTATTAATATTAGTTTTATCAACTCAATTCTCCCAGGCTTTTGAAAGATTTATACCTTTAGAGCTTTTCACAGGTGGAAAAATTAGAAATGATACAGAAATTAAATTTACAAAAGCTAATTTGGTATTTGGCGAAAAGAAAAAAAAGGAAATTATAGGTCCTGAAGATTGGCATCATCCAGAAACTGGGGAAAAAATAAAAGTTTATAAAAGAACAAGAAAAGGGCAAAGTGGTCTCAAAACCCAACTATTTACTATAACTAACGATGGACAATGCATAGGAAGAATTTGGGATAGTAGACGTGGTAGTAGAATAATTGAAAATGGATGTAAATTTCCCTTGGGAATTTGGAAAGAGGGAGAAACTAGGTCTTTTGAAGGGTCTTCTGGAGGGAAACCTAGAAAAATTGAATTAACAATTTTAAAATTAGGAAAAAAACAAAATAGCAGCATAAAATTTAATTGGAAATTATATAATATGAAAAACGGTAAATTAATGGATGATAATGATTATACTTTTTCTCCAGGAAAAGCGATGGTAGGATTAAATGATAAAAAAATATCTAAATGATTAAAATATTAATAATAGTTTTTTCCCTATTTTCAAATGCTGTTTTTGCATCAGACGAAAAACCTGAAAGATATTTTGTAGATCAACCAGATGTTACTGATGAACCTCAAGTTCATTTTATTTATCTCTTAAACAAAGATAGCGAGGATAGAGAATGGGATATCAATGGAAAAATGGAGAAGGAATTATTAGAGGCCAATGAAAAAATGCTCAAAATGACAAAGGGTAAGCAAAAATTTAGATATGACATGAGGGAAGATGGAAAAATGGATATTTCTTTTGTTAGGTTTGATAAACAATATGAAGGAAATTATGGAATGAACTATCCTGACGCTTATTTAACAAAATTAGGATTTAATAGTCCAAATAAATTGTATTTTGCATGGGTAGATGTAGGGCATAGGGATGGTGGACAAGGGAGCGTGCATCATGGATATATTTTTTTAAAAAGTAAACATAACCGAAGTAAAAATAAAAGAATTCTAATTACCTTACATGAATTAATGCATGTAAATGGATTTGCTTGGCCATGCACAAAAGGAGCTAAAAAATCACACAAGTCTGGAACAATAATTGGAGGGCCTGACGGGGGAGACAAGTATAATTTAGGCTCATCATTGTATAATCATAAAGATCCTACTTGTCCTGATTTTAAAGATTCTGTCTTTTTAGACCCGACTTCTAGTACACCATTTAATCCTGTTTACTTAAAATGTGCAATGGCTGCAGAAGTTGGTCGAGGTATTTCTCCTGATAGTAATTATGAATGGAGAGAAAGATATTCTCATAAAAAATTAAAAAAAATTAAAAAAAAAAGAACTTGGTGTACATATAATAGATATAAAGATTTCAATAATCTCTAGAGATGAAAAAGATATTAATAATACTTATTTCATTAATTTTAATAATTTCAAATGCATATGCTGATAAATGCTATGATAGTAACACAACTGCAGTAATTTTAGATAGCGATAAAAAACCGGGCAGATTTTTTGAGGATCAACCAGATGTTAATGATGATTTTCAAGTTCATATTGTTTACACTTTATTAAAGGATTCTAAAGATAAAGAAGGGGATATAAATGGAGATCTAGAAAAATGGATAGAAATTGCAGATAATTGGATTTTGAAGAAAACTGCAAAAGCAAATAAAAAATCAAATTTTAATAATGGTGAAGGTCAGAAATTAAAATGGGATAGACGCGAGGATGGAAATCTGGATATTACGTTTCTTAGAGTTAATAGAACCAAAAAAGATATGAAAAAATCAAAATGGGGAAGTTGTGCAAATGTATTCGGAAGATCTATAATTAACAATGGTATGAATAATCCTAAAAAAATTTATTTTAACTTTGGAGACTTTAGTTATAAGGATTGGCCATTTTCTGGTGGATTTCCAATATTTAATGTATTTTCCAAACATCAAAAAAAGTGGTCACTTAACAACAAAGAGGTTGGATATTTTATTTTACACGAGGTTTTGCATGCTATGGGAGGAATTTATACATGTTCACCAAATTATATTGAAGGACATAACACTAAAAAAACAAAAGATATGATGAGCAGGTCAGGCGATGGAACAAATCACGCTTTAGATCCAAAGAATGACGATTATTGGGGTCATGACATTGAAAGCTGTCCAGATATGCAAGATAGTGTTTATTTCACTCCCACTTCAGACACTCCTTTTGACCCATTTGAATTAACTTGCCTTTCAAAAGATAAATGGAAAGTTACTAAACATGATTATATAAAATTTGAACCTGAAGAAGGTATTGGATATCAATGTTTTTATGCTAGAAGGGATGTTATTGCATCTTGGGAGGATGAGTTAAACATTTATCAGGAAAACTAATTTATCCTAAAAGCAAATCATTAACAGAATAAAGAATTAACCCTAAAATAATCACAAAAAATATTAAAAAAGCTATTTGTTCACTAACTTTTTTTGTGACTTTAGTTTCACCTTTTTTAAATTTTCTTATTTGAAATATACCAAACCTCATTACAGCTAATCCACCCAAAACGAGAGCTACAGCAATAATAAGTCCACTTAACATTTTTACGGAATTAGCCAGTTTTGATTATCATTTGTAATATCAAATCTTGCTCTTCTATGACCTTTTGCTGCGAGATAAAGCCATTCAATGCTTTCAATTTTACATTGTATTACTGTAAAGTTTTTATAACCTTCTTCACTTTGTTCCATTGTAAAGCCAGACTTTTCAATATCTTCACTTAAACCTGAGCTTGGTTCATCCGTTTCTGTTCCAGGTCCATTGTTTACTAAGTAACATTTTCGACTCACATGAGCAGTTTTTGACCATGATTGCTCAGTTATTTCATTATTATGATTGACAACACATTTAACTTTAACCCTAAGCTGAATCTTTTCCTCTTTATCATAAAATATAAGTGCTGCACTGTTGTTTTTTTTTAACTTTGGAATTTTATCAGATCTAATATCACTATGAAATTGAATTAGATTATTTGATTGATCTGATTTTCTAAGAACTACAATCCTTCCATCAAAGTCTGATTGATCTCCACAAACAAAAACTGGAATTCGAAAAGGTGATGATCTATTGGTAACTGCATCATCAAGCATTGACCAAATTTTTTTCTTTATTTCAGAAAAGTCCTCATAGTATGGGACAGTATTTGACATAGGATTATTTCTTTTTTTTAAGTCTAGCAATCAGACTAGAGCTATCCCAACGATTGCCACCCATTTTTTGAACATCTGCATAATACTCATCAACTATTTCAGTAATTGGAACTGGTGAACCATTTCTTTTTGCTTCTTCAATTACAATTTTTAGATCTTTTCTCATCCAGTCAACTGCAAAACCGTAATCAAATTTATCTACAACCATAGTTTTATATCTATTTTCCATTTGCCAAGATTGAGCTGCTCCTTTTGAAATCGTTTCCATAACTTTATCAATATCTAATCCAGCATTTATTCCAAAGTTAATAGCCTCAGATAAACCTTGCACAACTCCTGCAATACACATTTGATTCATCATTTTTGTAAGTTGGCCACTTCCTGATTGACCAATTAATTTTACTTTTTTACTATAGCAATCAATTACTGGTTCTGCTTTTTTAAAAGCTTCTTCATCACCACCGACCATAACTGTTAATATTCCACCTTCAGCTCCAGATTGACCTCCAGAAATTGGTGCATCTAAAAAAGCAAATCCTTTTTCTTTAGCTTTATTATAAAGTTCTCTAGATACTTCTGCAGACACAGTTGAATTATCTACGTATATCGATCCCTCTTTAGCACTATGAAATAATCCATTCTCACCTAAAGTAACTTGTTTTAAATCCTCATCGTTACCTACACAAGTAAAAATAAAATCAGCACCTTCTGCAGCTTCTTTTGGTGTAGAAGCCATTTTACCTTTATATTCAGAAATCCATTTCTCAGCTTTGGCAGTTGTTCTATTAAAAACAGTTACATTGTGGCCAGCTTTTGATATATAACCAGCCATCGGATAACCCATTACCCCGAGACCTATGAAAGCAACATTACAAGTCATAAATTATTTATATGTTTAAAAGTTTAAGTTTAAAAGTAATTATTTTTGGTTTTATTTTTACATTTTTTTCGTGTTTTGGACAGAGTTTTTTTATAGGACTGTTTAATTCTAGTATAAGAGAAACACTTTCTATAACACATGGACAATTTGGCACGATTTATGCATCTGCAACTCTATTTAGTAGTTTGCTTCTTATTTGGATTGGAAAAAAAATTGATGATGTAAATGTGATAAAGTTTGCAATCTTTGTTACGATACTTTTATCTTTTTCCTCTTTTTTCTTTTCCAAAACATCATCAGTAGCTTTTCTATTTGTTGCAATTTTTTTAATGAGATTCTCTGGGCAAGGATTAATGTCTCATACAGCTTCAACTACTATTTCAAGATATTTTACAAAATCTAGAGGTAAAGCGTTAAGTATTATTTGGTTTGGTCTATCTTCAGCAGAATTTATAATGCCTGTATTAATTGTTTATCTCTTAACAATGATTATTTGGCAAGATTTATGGGTAATCTTTTCTTTAATAGTTTTAATTTTTTTACCTTTAGCATCTTACATTTTAGTTAAAGATGTGAAATTAGACACTAGAGAGAGCAACCAAAATGAAAAACTAAAAGAGGATAATATTAAAAACTGGAAAAGAATTGAAGTTCTTAAGGATTATAGGTTTTATATTGTTTCATTAAATATGTTGGCAATGCCCTGGATAGCAACAGGAGTATTTGTATATCAATCATTTGTCACTAATTCAAAAGGATGGGGTGAATATACAATTGCGCAATCTTTTATGTCTTACTCGATTTTTTCTGTAATTACTTTAATTGTTGCAGGTTATTTAATTGATAAGTTTACAAGTAGAAAATTACTAATCTATATGAATATTCCATTATTCTTAGGAACTTTAGTGATCATATATTTTGATGCTCCACAAACTGCTTTTTTATTTCTTGGATTGGTTGGAATATCAAACGGTCTAGCTAACTTATTAGGATCATCAACGTGGGCAGAAATTTATGGGGTAAAATATATTGGATCTATTAAAGCCTTAACTACTGCTTTAATGGTATTTGCAACTGCTTTTGGAACAGCATTATTTGGTTTTTTTATTGATACTGGATTTTCAATTGAAAAAATCGCCTTAATTGCTGCAATTGCAATTGCATGCTCTATAGTCTTACTTTTCACTATTAGAAAAAAATTAAATCCAGTTTATCTCTAATACTGCTTGATTTTTTTAAATTCGGGGTGTATCTAACCGTCCATGGCAAGAGTTACAGTTGAAGATTGTATTGATAAAGTAGACAGTCCTTATGAATTAGTGTTGGTTGCGAAAGAAAGAGCAACACAACTTAATTCAGGATTAGAACCAACACTAGATAGAGATAACGATAAAAATACAGTTATAGCATTAAGAGAAATTGCTGAAGAAACAATTAAAGTTCCAGATTTAACAGAAGCTGCAGTTTACAAATTAAGAAAACATGTTGAGCAAATAGACGACACTTCAGAAGACGAAGATGATATTGGTGATGATTTTGAAAATCTTTACAAAGGAGAAATTTCAAAGAGTGGAGTCCCAATCCTTCCATCTAAAAGAGCTAGAAAAATTCCAGAAAAAATTCAAGTTTCAAAAGATGATTTGGCTGAGCTACAAAATACAGCTGAACAACCCTCATCTGATCCTGTTGAAGAAGCACAAGAAGAACAGGTTGATGTTTCCTTAGATGAAATGCAAGATCAAGAAGAGTCTGTTTCTGATGAAACAGAAAATCAAGAATAAATTAACAAAATTCCTTTATTATTTTTTCCCTGTGCTCATCTAAATCAGGGATATCACCTCTTGTATTTTCATCTTTATAGGAAGACATTTTGATTGGGTTTCCTGCAGATTTAAATTCACCAATGATTTTGTGGTATGATTTTACAATCATATTTCTTTCTTGAATTTGAGGGTTTTCTACTGCTTGTTTTATATTAAAAATTGGTCCACATGGAATTTTTATTTCCTCCATTTCTTTTACCCACTCATCGGTAGATTTCGAACCTAATTGTTTTTCAAAAATTTCTTTTAATTGATCCATATTTTCGCATCTCAATGAATTGGAATTAAATCTTTTGTCGTTTGCAATCTCAGAAATTTTTAAAACATCACAAAGTTTAGCAAAAAGTTTATCATTCCCTGCAGCAATAATTATATAACTATCTTTCGTTTTAAAAGCTTCAAATGGAGCGATAGATGGATGTCTTGAACCCATTGGCCCTGGAATTTCATTTTTGGACAGATACCTTGCAATTGCATTTTCTAAAATTGCTATTTGGCAATCTAACATTGAGACATCTATATAAGCTCCTTTGCCAGTTTTTTGTCTATCGTATAAAGCTGCATTAATTCCAATTGCTGTAAATAAACCAGCAGTAATGTCTCCAATAGAAGTTCCAACTCTTGTTGGTTCAGAATTTGGATGACCAGTAACACTCATCAATCCACCCATTCCTTGAACTACCATATCGTATGCTGGTAATTCTTTTAATGGTCCGGTTTGTCCAAAACCTGACGCAGATGCATATATTAATTTAGGGTATTTTTTACTCACATCTTTCCAACCAAAACCCCATTTATCTAATGTGCCAGGCTTAAAATTTTCTACTAAAATATCTGCTTTGGATAAAATTTTATCAAAAATATTTTTGTCATCTTCGTTTTTCAAGTTTAAGGCTATGCTTTCTTTACCTCTATTTAATGACATGAAGTATGCAGAATAATCTTTTACAAAAGGTCCGAATTTTCTAGAGTCGTCTCCTATTTCAGGTGCTTCAATCTTTATAACTCTCGCACCTAAATCTGAGAGTATCATTGTACAATAAGGTCCTACTAAAACCCTTGTTAAATCAACAACTAATAAATTTTTTAATGGTCCATCCATAATAAAATATATGACATTTCCTTATATTGACTCTTACTAATAAGTTCAATTTAATATGTTTATTAAATTAATTTAAAGAGGGGAAAACATGTTTAAAAAAATAAGTTTTTATTTCACAACATTATTTTTAGCTTTCTCATTAATTGGATCAGCATACGCTGTGACACTAAAAGCAAGTCACCAATGGCCTGGAACACCTAGAGCTGATGGTTCTTATGATCCAAGACATGAAATGGTTCAAATAATTGCAGATGAAGTTAAAAAAGCAGGAGTAGATTTAGATATTAGAATTTATCCAGCAAAATCATTATATAAGCCTAAAGAGCAGTGGAAACCAATGACAACTGGTCAATTGGATATTTCAGCATTTCCTTTGGCGTATGCATCAAAATTCCATCCAGAATTTGATGCAACTTTAATGCCAGGAACAGTTAAAAACCACGACCATGCATTAAGATTTAATAAAGGTCCAATGATGACTGAAATTAAGAGAATTATAAATGATGCTGGTGTAGTTGTATTGTCTGATGCTTGGCTTGGTGGCGGATTTGCATCTAAGTCAAAATGTATTAAAAATCCATCAGATGCTAAAGGACAAGTAATGAGAGCAGCTGGTAAAGCATTTAACCAAATGCTAGAAGCAGCAGGCGCTGGTATTCAAAGTATGCCTTCATCTGAAATATACACTGGATTACAAACAGGAGTACTAACTGGTGCAAACACTAGTTCAGGAAGTTTTGTTAGTTACAAAATTTATGAGCAAGTAACATGCGCAACACCTCCAGGAAAATTCGGATTGTGGTTTATGTATGAGCCAATTTTGATGTCAAAAATGAGTTTTGATAAATTAAATTCAAAACAACAAGATGCTTTAATGAAAGCTGGTAAAGTTGCTGAAAAATATATGACTGCACAAGTTGAAAATTTAGATAAAAAATTTGAAGACGCTTATAAAGCAGCGGGAGTAAAATTAGTATATATGGATGCAAACGACCATGCGGCTTGGGTTGAGATTGCAAAACAATCTTCGCACAAAGCATTTGCTGAAAAAGTTCCAGGTGGCGATAAGCTAATGGAAATGGCTTTGGCAGTTAAATAAAAAAATATATAAAGAACCCCTATTTGAAAATTAAATAGGGGTTTTTTTTATGAAAGAAAAATATTTAAAATTTTGTAATTTATCTTCAAGAGCTTGTGGTGCTTTTGCTGTTTTAGCTTTAATTTTATCAATTTTGGTTATTGTTGAGCTTGTCTTTGAAAGGTATTTTTTTCAAAGAGCAATCACATGGCAAACTGAGTTAGTCACAATGCTTTTAGTTGCTTCAACTTTCATTGGAAGTGCTTATGTTTTAAGTGAAAAAGCTCATGTTAGTATGGAATGGATTTATGATTTTTTGTCGAAAAAAAACATACTGAGACTTAAAATATTTACATCATTAATAAGTTTATTATTTTTTTTAATTCTATTTTATTTTGGATTTTTAATGGTTGAGGAAGCTTTCACCAAAAATTATTCTACAGGAACAGTTTGGGATCCACCTTTATGGATACCTTATTCATCAATGATGATTGGAGCAGCTTTAATGATACTTCAATATATCGCAGAAATTATTAAACTTTTTGACGAGGAGGATAATAATTAATGGATCCTTTATTAATAGCAGTAATAGTTGCAGTTTTTACTTTAATAGTTTTATTCTCAGGAATACCAATTGCATTTGGTTTGAGTTTTGTCTCCATAGCCCTTCTAGTAGCATTTGAAGGGTTTCAAATGTTAGACGTATTCGCTGAAACCTTTTATGCAGGGCTTAACTCTTTTGTTCTGCTCTCGATACCAATGTTTATTTTAATGGGAATGGCAGTAGCAAATTCACCCGCAGGAAAAGATTTGTATACCGGATTAGATAGATGGCTTTGGAGAGTTCCAGGTGGACTAGTAATATCAAATATTGGTGCTTGCTCAGTTTTTGCTGCTCTAAGTGGATCAAGTCCAGCAACTTGTGCAGCAATCGGGACTATGGGAATACCTGAAATGAGAAAAAGAGGATACTCCGATCAAATAGCAACTGGAACAATTGCAGCTGGTGGTACTCTAGGAGTTTTAATTCCGCCTAGCATTGTTTTAATTGTTTATGGAATTGCAACAGGAACATCGATAGGAAGATTATTTTTATGCGGGTTGGTGCCTGGATTTATGTTAGCAGGAATGTTTGCAATTTGGGCTCTTATACACAGTTACTTTATTGATAAAGATTCAGCAAAAGCTTTAAAAAATAGAACACCCCCTACATTAAAAGAAAAAATTGAGGTGCTACCAAGAATTCTTCCTTTTTTAGCAATCATAGCTGGTGTTTTATATGTGTTGTACGGTGGTGTTGCGACACCCTCAGAGGCATCAGGTGTTGGAGCATTTTTAGTTTTTGTATTGATAGCTGTTGTTTACAAAATTTATCAACCAAAAAAAATATGGAATATTGTTAAAGTTTCAATGAAAGAAAGTGTAATGATAATGTTCATCATTGCAGCATCCTATCTTTTTGCATTTACATTATCTCAACTTTACGTAACTCAATCATTAGCTCAAAGCATGGTAGAATTAAGTTCAAACAAGTGGGTTGTTTTTATATTAATTAATATTTTTCTTTTAATAGCTGGATTCTTTTTGCCTCCAGTGGCTGTGATTGTTATGACTTCAGCAATATTACTACCAGTTATTACTACCTTAGGCTTTGATCCATACTGGTTTGCAATTGTATTTACGATAAACATGGAAATTGGTCTTATTACCCCACCTGTCGGATTAAATCTTTACATCATTAAAGGTATTACGCCAGATGTAAGTTTGTCTGAAATATTAAAAGGATCTATACCTTTTATGATAATTATGGCTTTAGCTATATTAATTTTGTGTATTTTCCCTGAAATTGTTACCTGGCTGCCTGATAAAATAATGGGCAAAAGTTTAGGTTTTTAATATATAAAAAAACATCATGTTAAATATAAAAAGAATTTTTGAGACCATAGCTGATGCTGGACAAAAGATTTTAGATAAAAAATCTATCAAAAGCATTGCAAAAAAAAGAGATCTTTTAGATCTTTGTGATGATTTATTGTCGACTAAAGGTGCAGCTTTTGGAATAACACTAGCAAGAGATATCTTGTTCAGATATCAAAATTTATCTTTAGAGGATAAAAACAAATTTTTAATTAAATTAAATGATAAATATAAACCTGACTCAGTAAAAATAGATGAAGCTATTAAAAGTTACAGCAAATCAAAAAATACCTCATCTATATTAAATCTATCTCGGGTTGCATCAGGAATAAGAAAAGAGCTTTTTGTAAGACTAAATATGGCTCCAAACGGCACCTCAGAGATAGTCTCCTTAAGAGAGGATTTGTTAAACTTAATAAAAGACCAACCTGAACTTAAAAGCTTAGATTATGACTTAATTGATATATTTAAAAATTGGTTTAACCCAGGCTTTCTAAAATTAAGAAAGATTACATGGGATACAAAAGCAAATATTTTAGAAAAATTATTAAAGTATGAAAAAGTACATTCTATGAAAGATATGAATGAACTTAAAAGGAGACTTGGAAAAGATAGAAGATTTTTTGCCTATTTTCATCCAGCATTAGATGACGAACCAATAATATTTGTTGAAATTGCTTTAACAAAAGGTCTTAGTCAGTCAATACAAGAATTAACAAGACCCTCAGAAGAAAAAATAAAAAATTATGATACTGCAACTTTTTATTCAATAAGTAATTGTCAGGAAGGTTTGTCAAGAGTAACGTTAGGAAATTTTTTAATAAAAAGAGTTGTTTATGAGCTTCAAGAAGAACTTCCAGATGTAAAATATTTTGGAACTTTATCACCAATGGTTGGATTTGCTGATTGGTTTAAAAAAATGGAAAGTAGTCAGGCTGCCGAAATACTAGGAGAGGCAAACAAAAATAGTTTAGATTTTTTAAAGTCTTCCGATTTAAAAATAGGAGACAAAAGAATTGCCGATAATAAGGCCTTGATTAGTAAGTTAGCGGTAAATTATTTAGCAAAACAGAAAAATGATCTTGGTTTTCCAATAAATGATGTTTGCAGATTTCATTTGAAAAATGGAGCCGATATTGATGATATAGCAGTAAACGCAAATGTTTCAGAGGTTGGATTTAAAAGATCTTTTGGTGTAATGGTTAATTATCGATACGAATTGGCAAAAATTGAAAAAAATCACCAAGAGTATGTAAACGAGAAGAAAGTTAATATATCCAACAAAGTTAAAAAACATGTCTAAGATTAATAGATTGGTATCAGTTGCTCCTATGATGGATTGTACTGACAGACACGAAAGATACTTTTTAAGATTGATAAGCAAAAACGTCCTTCTTTACACTGAAATGGTTGTGTCTGAGGCTATCGATAGGGGAGATAAAGATAAATTATTATCCTTTGATCTAAGAGAAAAACCAGTTGCTTTACAATTAGGTGGCTCCACGCCAAAATTATTAGCAAATGCTGCCAAAATTGGCGAAGATTATGGTTATGATGAAATTAATTTAAACTTAGGTTGTCCAAGTAAAAAAGTCCAAAAAAATAGATTTGGCGCATGTTTAATCAAGGAACCAAATTTAGTGTCTGATTGTTTGTCAGAAATGATTAACTCAACATCTTTGCCAGTTACAGTTAAGACTAGAATTGGATATGACGATGTTGAGGATTACGAACATTTTTTTAATTTCATAAAAACTTTAAAGGAGACTGGGGTTAAAACTTTTATAATTCATGCAAGAAAAGCTATGCTAGGTAAATTTACGCCTAAGCAAAACCTCAATATACCTCCTTTAAAATATGATTATGTATATAAACTAAAACAAGATTTCAAAGACCTTGAAATAATTATTAATGGTGGAGTCACTACAGTGGAAGAAGTGAAAGATCATTTAGATAAAGTGGATGGCGCAATGATTGGAAGATCAGTTTATCATTCCCCTTATCTTTTAGCTGATATTGAAAAAGAAATATTTAACAATCACGACATTAAAGAACGGGAAGAAATTGTAGAGGAGTTAATTGACTATGTTAAGACACAAGTACAAATGGGTACAAGAGTAAATCAAGTTATGAGACATACACTAGGTTTATTCCATGGACAAACAGGTTCAAGCCACTGGAAAAGATATTTGAGTGAAAATATGTGTGTAAGAGATGCGGATGTAAAAAAAATAGATCATATTATGGATAAAGTTAGACTTTCTCCTAAATTACATTCGGCAGGTCGAATTGATTAATACTATTCTTTCTAATCAGTATTATCTTTTAATTTTATTAATGATAGTCACTGCCTTTCCAGTTGGATTTTTTGCAGGTTATTTTGGCATAGGTGGAGGCCTAATTTCTGTGCCTGTGCTTTTTTTTATATTTGAAACAGCAGATGTCGATGAATCTTATTTGATGCATCTTTCAGTAGGAACCGCTTTTTCTATTACAATTTTTACTGCTTTTGTATCAGTTATGACTCATAGAAAACATAAAGCTGTAGATACAAATATTTTAAAAACTTATGGTCTATTTGTTATATTTGGAGTTTTGCTTGGTACATACATGGCAGCATTGTTAAATACAAAATCTTTAGTTTTATTTTTTGCTTTAGTTGTATATTTTTTTGGTGGATATTTATTATTAGTAAAACAAGAATTAAAAAAAAATAAAAAGTTTAAGTTTCTGCCTAAAGCAACGTTTGGTTTCATTTCTGGCTTTATATCTGCACCTATGGGTATTACAGGAGCTATGATGAATGTTCCTATTCTAAGATATTTTGGATATCCAATAAGTAGAGCAATTGGAAGCTCTGCTGCAATCGGTTTTATTATAGCATCTATTGGCTCAATTGGTTTTCTAACATCTGGTTTTTTACTAAATGCAAATCTGCCTTTAAGCTTAGGTTTTGTAAATATTCCTGCTTTTTTAATATTTATTCCTATTACATCTTTTATGGCTAGAGTTGGAGCTAATATGGTTCACACAACAGATAAAAATAAAACTCAAAGAATGTTTGGGGTATTTTTATATGTAATAGGGACTTTATTTTTAATTAGGTTTTTAGATCTCTAATTAAATCTTTTGGTCATATTCACCTATTTTACCAGTTTTTTGGAGCAAATCATCGATAAATTCGAATATTTTTTTCTTTCTTTCTTTTGATGTTGGGCTTTCTGTAACAACTACTAGTGAAGGTTTATTAGATGAGGCCCTTATTAAACCCCAAGAGCCATCTTTAAAAGAAAATCTTATACCATTTACTGTAAGTATGTCTTCAATTTCTTGATTATCAATTTTAACATTATTTGTTTTTAAATCCTCAATTTGTTTAATTATTTCTTCAACAACTTGATATTTTTCATTATCTTCACAAAAAGGAGCCATGGTAGGTGATTGATAGGTATTAGGTAATTCACTTATGATCTCACTCATTTTTTTATGATTATTATTTAGTAAATGGCAAACTTGAATAGCTGAATTTATACCATCATCATATCCGTAACCTAAAGGTTTGTTAAAAAAGAAATGACCACTTTTTTCAAAGCCTGCAAGTGCTTTTTCATTATTTACTTTTCTTTTGATATGGGAATGTCCAGTTTTCCAATACAATGTTTCACACGAGTTATTTTTCAAAACTTCATCTGTTGAATACAGACCAGTTGATTTTACATCTACAATAAATTTAGACCCCTTATGGTTTGAAGATAAATTCCTTGCAATCAATAATCCAATTTTATCTGAAAAAATTTCATTACCATTATTATCTATTACACCTACACGATCTCCATCTCCATCAAATCCAAATCCAATATCAGCATTATTATCTTTTACAGATTTACTTATTGCATGTAACATTTCAAGATCCTCAGGATTAGGATTGTACTTTGGAAAAGTATAGTCCAAATTGCAATCTAGCTCTATTACATCACAACCTATTCCTCTTAAAATATCCGGTGCAAATATTCCCGCAGTTCCATTTCCACAGGCAACAACAGCTTTAATTTTTTTTTTAATTTTATTTTTATTTATAAGATCATCTTTATAAACACTTTGAAAATCACTAATTTCTTTTTCATTTCCTTCACCTTCAATAAATTTATTATTTAAGGTTATATCTTTTAATTCTTTCATCTCTTCTGGTGCATGAGTTAATCCTTTCTTTATTCCCATCTTTACACCTGTCCAACCATTTTCATTATGACTTGCTGTCACCATTGCAACAGCATCACTTTCTAAATTGAATTGTGCAAAATAAACCATTGGTGATAACGCTAATCCCACATCTTCAACATAACAACCTGTTGATATTAGTCCTGTTTTCAAAGCTGATTTTATTTCTTCACTATAAGATCTGTAATCATGACCAACTATGATTCTTGGATTTCTTTTATTTGTATGATTAATAATCTGTGTTCCTAAACCTTTTCCCAAATTTGTCACACCTTCTAAATTGATATTATCAGGGTACAACCACCGCGCGTCGTACTCCCTAAAGCCAAAAGGATCAATTTTTATTGAATTATTCATGTTAATATTTTTATATTTTGTTTATTTTTTTATTGATAATTTTTTTCTTAAGTTCTATAAATGTTCTATTGATTTGTTGGTCATATAGTATATTTACCAAACCATCATACAACATCTAGTTGTTTTACTTAATTAAGTATAGTACAAAAAAGGAGCTAAATGAACAAGATTTTATCACAAGCTATTAGGAAAGCTGTCTCTGATTATACACCAAATGTGAATCAAGATCCTAAAGATAAAAGATTAGATTTATTTTCTCTCAATAGCGAAACAGAACTATTTCAAAATTCAAAAGGCATAACAATTAAAATTGATAGAAGCAGAGATGATAACTTAACTGACTTTGGAAAAGCTACTCTTAAAGATAGATATTTAGGTGCTAATGAATCTTTCCAAGATTTATTTGCAAGAGTTGCAAGTCATTATGCTGATGACAACTTGCACGCTCAAAGATTATATAATTATATTAGTAATCTTTGGTTTATGCCAGCAACACCAGTTTTATCAAATGGAGGAACTACAAGAGGATTGCCAATATCTTGTTTTCTAAATGAAGCTAGCGATAGTCTTAACGGTATTCTGGATCTATGGAGTGAAAACGTTTGGCTTGCTGCACGAGGTGGAGGTATTGGAAGTTATTGGGGAAACCTTAGATCAATAGGTGAGAAAATTGGAAGAGTTGGTAAAACCTCAGGTATAATTCCATTCATTAAAGTGATGGACTCTTTGACTATGGCAATTAGCCAAGGTTCGTTAAGAAGAGGCTCGGCTGCATGTTATATTCCAATAGATCATCCAGAGATTGAAGAATTTATTGAGATGAGAAGACCAACTGGAGGAGATCCTAATAGAAAATCATTAAATTTACATCATGGCGTTTTAGTTTCAGACGCGTTCATGAGAGCTGTCGAATTGGACGAGCAATGGGGACTAAAAAGTCCAAAAGATGGAGCTGTTCAAGCAACTGTTTCTGCTAGAAATTTATGGATAAGATTATTAACAGCAAGAATTGAGACAGGTGAACCATATATTGTTTTCATAGATACTGTTAATAGACAAATTCCTCAACATCATAAACTTGCTGGTCTTACTGTTAAAACTTCAAATCTTTGTAGTGAGATTACACTTCCGACAGGAATTGATAAAGATGGAAGAGATAGAACTGCTGTATGTTGTTTATCATCATTAAATGTAGAAAAGTACGATGAGTGGAAAGATGATGAAAACTTTATACAAGATGTAATGAGATTTCTAGATAATGTTATGACTGATTTCATAGAAAATGCACCTGAACAATTTAGTGATGCTACATATTCAGCAATGAGAGAGCGAAGTGTAGGATTGGGTGTGATGGGATTGCATTCTTACTATCAAAAAAAGATGATTCCAATCGAATCTGTAATGAGCAAAGCTTGGAATAAAAAGATTTTTGAGCATATTCATAAAAACGTGGATAAGGCATCAAAAGATTTGGCTGAGGAAAGAGGTTCGTGCCCTGATGCCGCGGACTATGGTATCACGGAGAGATTCTCCAACAAAACTGCAATAGCGCCTACAGCCTCTATCTCAATAATATGTGGTGGAACATCCCCAGGTGTTGAACCAATCGCAGCTAATAGTTTTACACACAAAACATTGTCCGGTTCATTTAATGTTCGAAATAAATATTTAAGACAACTATTAGAAAAATACGGGAAAGATACAGATGAAGTTTGGTCAAGTATTACGACTAACCAAGGGTCAGTATCACATTTAGAATTTTTAACTCAGGATGAAAAAGACGTTTTTAAAACAGCTTTTGAGTTAGATCAAAGATGGCTTGTTGATTTGAGTGCAGACAGAACGCCTCATATTTCTCAAGCTCAGTCTATTAACTTATTTTTACCGGCAGATGTGCATAAAAGAGATTTACATCAAATTCACTTTCAAGCATGGAAGAAAGGATTGAAGAGTCTTTACTACTGTAGGTCTAAATCAATACAACGTGCTGAAAATGTTAACGATGCAAATTCAACTGACATTGCAGCAAACGTTTATAAATCAAAAGATGAAAGTAATAACCAACAAGATTATGAGGAGTGTTTATCATGTCAGTAGCAGAAAAAATTAATAAAGAAATAATTCAACCAAAAAAAATGGGTCTTTTAGTTGAGAACCCAGTTTATAAACCTTTTAGATATCCATGGTGCTATGATGCATGGTTGACTCAACAAAGAATTCATTGGTTACCTGAAGAAGTTCCGTTAGGAGATGATGTAAGAGATTGGCAAAAAAATTTATCTCAGCCTGAAAAAAATTTATTAACTCAAATTTTTAGATTTTTTACTCAAGCAGATGTTGAAGTTAATAATTGTTACTTAAGACATTACACAACTGTATTTAAACCAACTGAAGTATTAATGATGATGACTGCATTTGCTTCGATGGAAACTGTTCATGTTGCAGCTTATTCACATCTTTTAGATACAATTGGAATGCCTGAGTCTGAGTATTCAGCATTTATGAAGTACAAAGAGATGAAAGATAAATACGATTACATGCAAAACTTCAATGTAAATTCAAAAGAAGATATTGCAAAAACAGTTGCTGTGTTTAGTGCATTCACAGAAGGTCTACAATTATTTGCAAGTTTTGCTATCTTACTTAACTTCCCAAGACATAACAAGATGAAGGGCATGGGCCAAATTGTTACTTGGTCAGTAAGAGATGAAACACTTCACTGTAATTCAATGATTAGAATCTTTAAAGAGTTTATTAAAGAAAACCCTGAAATATGGACACCAAAACTTAAAAAAGAACTTTATGAGGCATGCAGAACTATTGTTGAGCATGAAGATTCTTTTATTGATTTAGCTTTTGAAATGGGACCTATGGAAGGTTTAACAGCAAAAGAGGTTAAAGAATATATTAGGTTTATTGCAAATAGAAGATTAGATCAGTTAGGCTTAGAACCTATTTATGACGTTCAAAAAAATCCATTGACTTGGCTTGATACCATGTTGAATGCGGTGGAACATATGAACTTTTTTGAAGGTAGAGCAACTGAATATTCTAAAGCATCTACAAGAGGATCTTGGACAGAAGCTTTTTCTTGAGATTATCTTTGATTTAATTGAAGAACCCTTCGATGTTTGCTACCTTTATAGCTAGCTAGTGGTCTAATTAGCTTATTTGCTGCATGTTGTTCTATAATATGAGCTGACCAGCCAGTAATTCTTGAAATAACAAAAATCGGAGTGAAAAAATCAGTATCAAATCCCATTAAATGATAAGTTGGTCCAGTAGGGTAGTCTACATTTGGATGAATATTTTTTCTGTCTATCATCACTTTTTCTACAATATCGTAAATTTTTTCAAATTTTTTGTCTTTTTTAATTTTAGCAACTTTGCCAAAATATTCTCTCATGGTTGGAACTCTAGAGTCTCCACTTTTGTAAACTCTGTGACCAAAACCCATAACTACATCTTTATTATCTAAAGCTTTATTTATCCATTTAAGTGCGTTCTCAGGTTTTTTAATTTTATTCATCATATGCATTACCTCTTCGTTAGCACCGCCATGAAGGGGTCCTTTTAAACTAGCTATTGCGCCAGTTATTGCACCATGAATATCTGATAAACTACTTGTGATTGTTCTAGCAGTAAATGTAGAAACATTAAAACTATGTTCTGCATACAGAATAAGAGATACATCAAACGCTTTTACAATCTCTTTATTTGGTACTTTTCCAAAACACATATGAAAAAAGTTTTCAGAAAATGAAAGTTTACTTTTTGGTGGTATAATTTTTTTTCCTTTTCTTGCTCTATAAAAAGCAGCTAGTGCAACTGGCATTTTTGCAAAAATTCTCATTACTTTTCTCATGTTTGCTTTAGGAGAGTTATCTTTTGTGTCTTTATCCTCTAACCCCATTATACTTACAGCTGTTCTTGCTACATCCATAGGATGAGCTCTTTTTGGAAATTTTTTGATATCATCTAATAAAGTTTTAGATAATTTTCTTTCTTTTTTTTCTTCTTTCTCAAATTTGTTTAATTGTTTTTTAGTTGGCAGTTCACCATTTAGTATAAGATAAGCAACCTCTTCAAATTTACATTTTGAACATAAATCTTGAGCAGCATATCCTCTATAAGTTAAAGAATTAATCTCTGGCATTACTTTGGAAACTTCTGTTTCGTCAACAACTATACCAAGTAAACCTTTTTTGATTTCGTCACTCATTATTCGTGTCCATCTGTATTAAAATTATAAATCTTTTCGTCTAAAGCATTATATTTTTCGTATTCTACTAAATCATACAACCTTTTCCGCGTTTGCATTTTATCAATAATATTGTTTTGATGTCCATCAGCAAAAATGGCACGTAGTCCATCCTCTACATTTTTCATCGCTAATCTTTGAGTAGAGACTGGATAAATAACAATATTGTATCCAAGACTCTCTAGTTTTTTATAATCAAGTAATTTAGATTTTCCAAACTCCGTCATATTAGCCAAAAGATAACATCCGAGGGATTTTCTAACTATTTCAAATTCTTTTTCATCTTTTAAAGCTTCTGGAAATATTACCTCAGCACCAGCATCAGCATATGCTTTACATCTATCGATCATACTGTCTATTCCTTCAACACTTTTTGCATCTGATCTAGCTATAATTTTGAAATTATTATCTTTTCTAGCATTCACGCACTCTTTAATCTTAGACACCATTTTTTCTTTAGTTATTAGTTCCTTATTATCTAGGTGACCACATCTTTTCTGCTCAATTTGATCCTCTAAATGAACAGCCGCAACTCCAAACTCTTCAAATGTCTCAATAGTTTCTTTGCAGGATTTAAATCCAGTATCAATATCAACAATTGTTGGAAGGTTTGTTACTCTCGAGATGAGATAAGATCTAGTGCTTACATCCTGAAGTGTTGTTAGGCCAATATCAGGAAATCCTAAATCGTTAGCCATTACTCCACCAGATACATAAACAGCATCGTAACCAATCTCCTCTATTAATTTAGCTGTCAATGGATTGAACGCACCAGGTACTCTTAGAATTTTATTGGATTTAAGTTTGGTATCTAGATCAATTCTTTTTTGTGTTGTATCTTTCTCAACAAAATGCATCTAAAAAATCCCTTTTTTATTATTTTTCTTTAAATATTTTCTACTTACCTCAATATTTAATTTATTAAGACTTCCTTTTTTTAACTTTTTAAGATTTTGTACAGTTTTTATAAATCTATCACTTTCTTTTTTTGATAATATTTTATTAGTTAATGTTAAAAATTTTTTAATATAATCTTTTCTTTGGAAAGGTCTTGCTCCGTACGGATGTGCATCAGCTCGTTCTAGCTCTTCTGAAACCTTTTTACCATTGTTTAAAGTAACAACAACTTTTGCACCAAATGATTTCTTTTTTGGATCTGGATGATGATATTTTTTAGTCCATTTTTTGTCTTCATGTGTCTCTATAGATTTCCATATTTTTATTGTGCTTTTTTTGTTCGCTCTTGATTTAGTATATGATTTTACATGATGCCAATCTGCATCCTCTAAAGCTACAGCAAAAATATACATTATAGAGTGATCTAAAGTTTCTCTTGATGCATTTGGATCCATTTTTTGAGGGTCATTCGCACCTGTTCCAATAACAAAATGCGTATGATGACTAGTGTAAATATCAATTTTTTTTATGTTTTTTAAATCTTGAATTCTTTTATTTAATTTTTTACCTATATCTATAAGTGCTTGAGCTTGGTATTCAGCTGAATATTCTTTTGTATAAGTTTCCAAAATTGCTTTTTTTGGTTCATTCTTTTTTGGAAGAGAAATTTTATATTTTGCATTCTTCCCGTCTAATATTCTTGCAATAACGCTGTCTTCACCCTCATAAATAGGGCTTGGCGCGCCTTCGCCTCTCATTGCTCTATCAACAGCCTCAATTGCTAATTTACCTGCATGAGCTGGTGCGTATGCTTTCCAGCTTGATATTTCGCCTTTTCTAGATTGACGTGTTGAAATAGTAACATGCAGAGCTTGTTGAACCGCTTGATAAATAGTTTCAGTATTTAATTTTAGCATTGAGCCAATTCCTGCGGCAACACTTGGTCCTAAGTGTGCTATGTGATCTATTTTATGTTTGTGCAGACAAATTCCTTTAACTAAATTAACCTGAACTTCATAAGCGGTAATAATTCCTCTTAGAAGGTCTACTCCACTTTTTTTAAGCTTTTCACCAACAGCCAGTATGGGGGGGATGTTATCACCTGGATGGCTATAATCGGCTGCCAAAAAGGTATCATGAAAATCTAATTCTCTAACAGCAGTTCCATTTGCCCACGCTGCCCACTCAGTATCAAATTTTATTCTTGAATTTACCCCAAATAAAGTTGAACCTGAGTTTCTTAAATGTCCTCTTGCCATATCACGAGCAGAGATAACTGGTTTTCGATTTAATGATGCTATTGCTACAGAGGCATTATCAATTATTCTATTGATAACCATATCAATTGAGTCTTTATTTAACTTCGCATTGTCACTTGCAATCTCTGCTATTTTCCATGCGAGCTGTTTCTTCTTTGGAAGATTGATTTTTGATGGATATACCTTAACAGTGCTTAGCAACAAAATAACTCCTTAATTATGATTTTGTTTTAATAGTTAAAATAAATTAATCAATATTAAAGATATTTAGAGATAATTTTATCAATATCTACAAAGTCTTTTATTAAGTGATTATGATAAATTTCATCAATTTTTTTTTCTGTATATCCATCCTCTAACAAAATCATTGGGATTTCAGCCGCTTTAGCAGCATTTGCATCTGACTCACTGTCTCCAATCATAACTGATCTATTTATATCACCATCAAGAATTTCTATAATTGTTGTTATATGTCTCGGGTCAGGTTTGCAATACTCAAATGTATTATAGCCTGCCACATATTCAAAATAATCATAAATTCCAATTTTTTTTAAAAGATCAACAGCCAGATGTTCAGTTTTGTTTGTGCAAACAGCCATTAATATGTCTTTATTTTTACACCAATTTAAAAAATCTTTTACACCTCTGACCAGAGTACTTTCATTTAAAATGTTTCTACCATAATATGAAATGAACTCATCGGTCATTTCACTTTTAATTTTTTCATCAATCGAACTTAATTCTTTTTTGGCTTGGCTCCATATTGATCTCCCAATCATTGCACCCGCACCATGACCAACAGCACTTTTTAATTCACCTAAAGATTTGGTCGGATAACCAAATTTACTCATAACATGGTTATGTGCCAGCATTAAATCTGGTGCGGTGTCAACTAGTGTTCCGTCTAGATCAAATATAACAGTAAATTTTCGTGTCATGTAAAAGTATTATTAAGAAATAAATTGTGAATTAATTAAACTAATACTGAATTATATAAAAATATCAATGAAACAAATAAATTTTAAAAATATACAATTAAAACTCAGAAACAAATTTTTAAAAAAAGGTGTTAAAATGGTTGCGCCAGAAACTGTTTTTTTTTCTAAAAATACAAAAATAGGAAAAAATGTGACTATCGAACCCTATGTAGTAATTGCAGACAAAGTTTCTGTTGGAAACAATGTAAGAATTTTATCTTTTTCGCATTTAGAGGGAGTAAAAATCGAAAATAATGTAAATGTTGGTCCCTACGCAAGGTTAAGACCTGGCACAGTACTTAAATCAGGATCAAAAATTGGAAATTTCGTAGAGGTAAAAAAAAGTATTGTAGGAAATAATTCAAAATTGAATCATCTCTCATATATTGGGGACTCAAATTTAGGAAAAAAAGTAAACATTGGTGCGGGAACAATTACATGTAATTATGATGGAGTTAAAAAAAGCAAAACAATAATTGATAATGGTGTTTTTGTTGGCTCAAATTCATCACTTGTTGCCCCAATTAGGATTGAAAAAAAAAGTACAATTGGTGCAGGATCAGTTATAACCAAAAAAGTTTCAAAAAACTCATTAGCCCTAACGAGAGCTGAGCAAATTGAAGTTAAAAATTATAAAAAAAAATAAATGTGTGGAATAATAGGAATAATAAGTACAAATGAAGTTTCTAGTAGAATAGTTAATTCATTAAAAAAACTAGAATATAGAGGATATGACTCTGCTGGAATAGCAACTCTTGTTGATGGAAATATTAATGAGGTAAAGTGTGAAGGTAGAGTTGATATATTAGAAAAAGACATATTAAAATTTAATCTTAAAGGAGATATTGGCATTGGCCATGTAAGATGGGCAACTCATGGTAAACCAAGTAAAATTAACGCTCATCCACATTCATCAGAACAGGTTTCTGTTGTACATAACGGTATAATAGAAAACTCAACAATTTTAAAAAAATTTTTAGAGAAAAAGGGATATGTATTTAAGTCACAAACTGATACTGAGGTAATAGCTCATCTTGTTACAGATTACTTAAAAAAAAATTCTTTGAAAAATACTATTATTAAGGTTTTGAAAAAACTTCACGGTAGTTTTGCTCTTGGGGTAATTTTTAAAGATCGAGATGATTTAATGGTTGGTGCCAGGAGAGGGTCGCCTTTAGCGGTAGGATATGGGCCAAATGAAAATTATCTAGGATCAGATTCATACGCATTGAAATCTATGACAAACAAAATCTCTTATTTAGAGGATGGAGAATTTTGTATTATCAAAAAAGATCAAATAGAGTTTTTTGAAGGCAATGGAGTAAAAATAAATAAAAAAGTAATGAATCTCTCTAAAGAAGATATTCATTATGATAAAGGTGATTATAAATATTTCATGGAGAAAGAAATAGACGAGCAGCCGTCGACCATTAATGATTGCATTAATGAGTATGTTGATAGATATAACAACCAGATAAATATTTATAATTTTCCTTGGAAGATAAACTCTTTTCAATCAATTGTACTCATTGGTTGTGGTACAGCCTATCACTCATGTTTAGTAGCAAAATATTGGCTGGAACAAAATACAAATCTCGATGTGAGTATCGATATAGCTTCAGAATTTAGATATCGAAAGGTTAGATTTAAAAAAGATTGCTTGTATGTTTTTGTTTCACAATCTGGTGAAACTGCAGATACTTATGCAGCTTTAGAATTATGTAAAAAAAATAAAATGAAAACCTGCGCAGTTGTAAATGTTGTTGAAAGTTCAATAGCGAGAGATGCTGATTTAGTTTTACCTATTTATTGTGGTCAAGAAATTGGTGTTGCATCTACAAAAGCATTTCTTGGACAAATGTTAGTGCTATATATTCTATCTATAAAAATTTCTTTTGATCAAAAATTTATTACAAAGAAAGATTATCAATCTAAAATTAAAAATTTACTATCACTATCTAATTCAGCAAAAAAAACGCTCAAATTAGATCATAAACTTTTAAATATTGGTAAAGTTTTTGCACACGCCAAAGGATGTATGTTTTTAGGTAGAGGCTACTCTTTTCCAATTGCCTTAGAGGGTGCCTTAAAGTTAAAAGAATTAGCCTATGTTCATGCCGAGGGTTATCCTGCAGGTGAAATGAAGCATGGACCATTAGCCTTGATAGAAGAAGGTATGCCAGTAGTTGTTATAGCACCTAGAGATGATCACTATAAAAAAACAATGTCAAATATGCAGGAGGTTATTGCAAGAGGAGCAAAAGTTTTACTAATAACAAATAAAAATAAAGATGAGGTTGTTTCTGAAAATATCTGGGAACAAATAGAAGTTGATAAATTAAATGATGAATTAATTCCGTTTCTAGTTACGATTCCTCTTCAAAAACTCGCTTTTTATTCAGCACTTGAAAAAGGTTATGATATAGATAAACCAAGAAATTTAGCAAAATCTGTAACAGTTGAATAATTTGTACTTTTACTTATCAAAAATTTTAGCACCATTATTAAATCCAACTAATTTTTTATTTTTAGCACTAATAATTTTATTTATTATTTATTATAAAAATAAAAAAAAGATTATTTTTAAATTATTGACTATCACTATCTTTTTATTATCAATTATTTCCTTTCTACCTATTGGAAATTTTGGATTAAAGTATCTTGAAAAAGATTTTTTGAATAAAGAGAGTTATCAAAATATTGATAATATTGTAGTATTATCAGGTTCTGATTATAGATTGTTAGCTTCAATCAAATTAGGAAATAAATACAAAAATACAGAAATCTATTATGTTGGTGGAAATGCATATTTAATAAAGAGCGATATGAATGATGAAATTAACAAAGCTAAAAAAATTTATGAGGAATTGAACTTTGATATGACAAGAGTAAAATTTGTTGGTCAATCAAGAAATACAATAGAAAATTTTAAAGAAATTGAAAAATTAAACCTTAATGATTCAAGAACAGTTTTAATCACATCTGCTTACCACATGAAGAGATCTATAATTATTGCAAAAGATTTTGGGTTAAAATTAATTCCTTATGTTGTTGACCCTAAATCAAATCGTCAAAGTTCATTAATAAATATTTACCAAGATTTTAACATAAGTAGGAATTTAGCTAATTTTAACTTATTTTTTAGGGAAATTATTGGTATTATTGTTTTTAAATTATCCTCATAATTTAAATAATTTACTTTTTTAATTCATGTGTATATACACTTCCTGATTGTATTATGAAAAAATGGAAAGCAAATAGTTGGAGAAACCATCCAGTTAAGCACATCCCTGAGTATAAGGATGAAGAGGAATTAAATTTAGTTTTAAATAAATTAAAAAATTTCCCTCCCTTAGTATTTGCCGGTGAAACTAGACATCTTAAAGATCAACTTGCAAACGTTGTTGATGGTAAGGCTTTCTTATTGCAAGGTGGAGATTGTGCTGAGAGTTTTGCAGAATTTAACCCAGATAATATTAGAGATTATTTTAAACTAATGCTTCAAATGTCATTAGTATTGACTTATTCAGCATCTTTACCAGTTGTAAAACTAGGAAGAATTGCTGGTCAGTTTTCAAAACCTAGAAGTGCTCCTACAGAAAAGCAAGGGGAAGTAGAGTTACCAAGTTATTTAGGAGACAATATTAATGGTATGGAATTTACTGAAGCAGCAAGAGTTCCGGATCCAAAAAGATTATTTAGAGCATACTCTCAATCAGCCTCTACATTAAATTTAATAAGAGCATTTTCTAATGGTGGATTTGCTGATCTAAAAAAAGTCCATCTATGGAATTTAGGTTATATCAAATCTGCTGCACAAGCTAAAAAATTCAAGGAATTAGAAGATAAAATTGCAGATGCTCTAGCTTTTATGGAAGCTTGTGGAATTACATCAGATTTTAACAGAAGATTATACACTGTTAATTTCTGGACATCGCACGAAGCGTTGCATTTACCATTTGAGGAAACTATGACAAGAATAGATTCTACCACGGGTGAATATCATGATACCTCAGCACATTTTGTATGGATAGGAGACAGAACAAGACAAATTGATGGTGGTCATGTTGAGTTTTGTAGAGGTATTGAAAACCCAATTGGAATTAAATGTGGCCCAACTTCTAAACCTGAAGAGATAGCCAAAATTTGTGAGCTGATAAATCCTAAAAATGATAAAGGTAAAATTACATTAATTTCTAGATTTGGTCATGATCAAGTTGAAAAATATTTACCAAAACTTATACGAGGAATTAAAAAAGAGGGACTTAACGTTATCTGGTCATGTGACCCGATGCATGGAAATACGATTAAATCAACTACAGGATTTAAAACAAGACCTTTTAACAACGTATTAAATGAAGTTAAAAATGTATTTGGTGTACATCAAAGCGAAGGATCGTATGCAGGAGGACTTCATATTGAAATGACTGGTCAAAATGTGACAGAATGTACTGGTGGAGCACAAAAAATATCAGATACAGATTTATCAAGCAGATATCACACTCAATGTGATCCTAGACTTAATGCTAACCAAGCCCTAGAGTTAGCTTTTTTGATTTCAGATGAGATTAAAAAGAATACCTTGTATGCTAAAAATGGTATTAGAGCGGCATCTTAATCATTTAATTTTTTAAATTAATTATTATATTTTAAGCATGAAACCAAACCAAAAAGTTAAATTTATTAAGGACTGGATATTGAATTACGTAAATTCGATGCCAAAAAAAGCCGAGTCTCTAGTAATTGGAATTTCTGGAGGAATTGATTCTTCTGTTTCGAGCACCTTAAGTGCAATGACAGGACTTAAAACAATTGTCTTATCTATGCCAATAAAACAAAAAAGTGCACAACATGATTTAAGTTTAAAGCATCAGGAATGGCTAAAACAAAATTTTAAAAATGTTGAGGGTATTACTGTTGAGCTTGACAGTCTTTTTTCTACATTTGAAAATACTTTAAAAGATTTTAATAGTTTGCATGGTATGGCAAACTCTAGAGCTAGATTAAGAATGACAACCTTGTATCAAGTTGCAGCAGCCAATAATGGAATAGTGGTTGGTACTGGAAATAAAGTTGAAGATTTTGGAGTAGGTTTTTATACAAAGTATGGAGATGGTGGAGTTGATATATCTCCAATAGCTGATTGCAATAAAACAGAAGTTTGGGAATTAGGGAAAGAATTAAAAATTTTACAAGAGATTATTGATGCACCCCCAACAGACGGTTTATGGGATGATGGCAGGACAGATGAAGGTCAGCTTGGTTTAAGTTATAAAGAACTTGAAGAAGCAATGGAAAATGAAAATTCAAAAAATAGAGAAAAATATATCCAAATAAGAAACGCAAATTTGCATAAAATGGATCCAATTCCAGTTTGCAAGATTCCAAGCTAATCAAATAGATTCACAAATCTATAATTAAAGTATATTCCTTGAATAATGAATAAAGATATTTTTTTAACAAATAGCTATGGTGGAAAAAAAGAAAAGTTTCAGCCAATAGATAAAAATAAAGTTAAAATGTATGTTTGTGGTCCTACAGTTTATGATGATCCACATATAGGTAATGCAAGGCCATTAGTTGTATTTGATATTCTTTTTAAAGTTTTAAAATGTAAATATGGTAAAGAAAATGTTACGTATGTCAGAAATATTACAGATATTGATGATAAAATAATTCAATCTGCAAAAGATAAAAAAATTACAATCTCTGAATTAACCCATAAGATAAATTTAAATTTCCAACAAGATTGTAATTATCTTAATTGTGAGGAACCTAACGTCCAGCCTAAAGCGACAGAAAATATAAATGAAATGATCAATATGACCAGTAGTTTAATTGAGAAAGGTTTTGCTTATGAAAGTAAGAAGCATATTTATTTTGAAGTTAAAAAATTTAAGGATTATGGAAAATTATCAAATAAAAAAATAGAAGATTTAATATCTGGGTCTAGAGTAGAAGTATCAAGTAATAAGAAAAATGCTGAAGACTTTGTATTATGGAAGCCCTCAAGTGAAGATGAGCCTAGCTGGCCATCACCGTGGGGAAAGGGAAGACCAGGCTGGCATTTAGAATGTTCAGTAATGTCCAAAAAATATCTTGGTGATAAGTTTGATATTCACGGGGGAGGCAGAGATTTAATATTCCCACATCATGAAAATGAAATTGCACAATCACGTTGTGCTAATGATACTGAAGTTTTTTCAAATTATTGGGTACATAATGGATTTATAACCATATCAAATGAAAAAATGGCAAAATCACAAGGTAATATTTTAAAGATAAGTGATTTTAAAAATAATGTGAATGGTCAAGCTCTAAGACTAGCTTTAATTAGTGCACAGTATAGACAGCCTTTAGATTGGAATGATAAACTTTTAGAGGAAAGTCAAAAAACAATCGATAAATGGTATAAAAGCTATGTAGAACTGGATAAGCCCAAACTTATCTCTGATGATGATCTTTATCCTTTGTATGACGATTTAAATACACCAAAATATATAGCCAACCTTCATAAGCTATATGAAAAATCTCAATCAGGTAATTTGGAAGATAAACAAGAATTTGTATCTGCATGTAATTTTGTAGGATTGTTAACGGAGACAAAAGATGAATGGGATAAATTTAAAAAAAATAAATCTGATTTAAGCGAAGAGATAATTGAAACAAAAATTAAAGAACGAAATCAGGCTAGAAATGACAAAAATTACGAATTAGCTGATAAAATTCGAAATGAGCTTTTGGAAAAAGGAGTTCAAATAGAGGATAAAGATGGTAAAACCTCGTGGAAATTTAAATAATGTCTGACAAAATATACATATTTGATACAACTTTACGTGATGGTGCACAAACACAGGGAGTAGATTTTTCTTTAGATGACAAAGAAAAAATCTCTGTAGCATTGGATAATCTTGGTGTCGATTACATAGAAGGAGGATGGCCTGGTGCTAATCCAACGGATACAGAGTTTTTTAACAAGCAACATCCTTTTAATCATTCAATATTAACAGCTTTTGGTATGACAAAAAAATCTGATCATAGCGCCGAAAATGATCCAATGATTTCATCTTTAATAAATTCTAAGGCAAATTCAATTTGCTTATTTGGAAAGTCTTGGGATTTTCATGTAGATGTTGCTTTAGGCATATCCAAAGATCAAAATTTAAAAAATATTAGTGAAAGTGCAAAACATATAATTAATTCTGGAAAAGAATTCATGTTTGATGCCGAGCACTTTTTTGATGGTTATAAATCAAATAAAGAATATGCTTTAAGTTGCATCAAATCTGCATATGATCAAGGTGCTAGATGGATTATATTGTGTGATACCAATGGTGGCACCTTACCCCACGAAGTATCAAAAATAGTTTCAGATGTATCAAAACATATACCAGGTAAAAATTTAGGAATTCATGCACACAATGATACAGAAAATGCAGTTGCAAATTCTTTAGTTGCAATCCAAGCGGGTGTAAGACAGGTGCAGGGAACGATTAATGGTTTA
Organism: uncultured Pelagibacteraceae bacterium; assembly: GCA_902563435.1. Lineage (GTDB taxonomy): Bacteria > Pseudomonadota > Alphaproteobacteria > Pelagibacterales > Pelagibacteraceae > Pelagibacter. The sequence continues at coordinate 35,151 of CACEXE010000004.1, read as the reverse complement.
GGTGAAAGATGTGGTAATGCCAACTTAATGTCACTCATACCATCATTATATTTAAAACCTGAGTTTTCTATCAATTATGAAATAAATATAGATGACAAGAATATTAAACATCTAACACAATGCTCTAGATTATTAGATGAAATTTTAAACAGAAAACCTAACAAACATTTGCCTTATGTAGGTGCTGCAGCTTTTTCACACAAAGGTGGAATGCATGTTTCAGCGGTACAAAAAAACCCAAAAACTTATGAACACATTGATCCAAAAGAAGTTGGCAATGTAAGAAATATAGTTATTTCAGATCAAGCTGGACAATCAAATATATTATCTAGATTAGGAACCATTGGAATTGATATCAAAAAAAATGACCCTAAAATTAAAGAACTTTTAGATGAAGTAAAAGGGAGAGAATTTATTGGTTATAGCTATGATGGTGCAGACGCATCGTTTGAATTATTAGCAAGAAGGATAGTTGGTGAAATACCTAGATACTTAATTATTAAGGCATACGATGTGTCAGTTAAAAAAAATTCCTCAGGAGAAATTATTTCATCTGCTAAAGCAGAATTAGAAGTAGATGGCGAAACAATTATCTGCGAAGGTGAGGGCAATGGACCTGTAAATGCCCTGGATAATGCAATTAGAAATAATATAAAAAAAATTTCAAAATACTCTGATTATCTTAAGGATTTAAGATTAGTTGATTATAAAGTACGAATATTAAATACAGGAACAGAGGCTGTAACCAGAGTTTCCATAGAAAGCACAGACTCTAAAGGAAAAAACTGGTTTACAATTGGAGTTTCTCCAAACATTATAGATGCATCTTTTAAAGCATTAATAGATAGTCTTGATTATAAATTATTCAAAGATAATGCACCAGCAAGTGCTTAATGAATTTTAATAATATATCATTTATTTTACACAAACCTCAGCTATCTGAAAATATAGGATTATGTGCAAGAGGAATGAAGAACTTTGGCTTTAAAAATTTATCATTGATAGAACCAAAGCCAATATTTCCAAATGACAAAATCAAAGCAACTTCAGTTGGAGCTAAAGATATAATAGAAAAAGCAAATATTTATCCTAATTTAGAAAAATCTTTAAACAAAACTGACATTCTTATTGCAACATCAGCAAGATTTAGAAATAAAAATATTAAACATATTTCGTTACTAGAATTAAAAAAAATTGATTTTTCAAAAAAGATAAGTTTTTTGTTTGGTTCTGAAGCTTCAGGTTTAACAAATAATGAAGTGAGTTATGCTGACTATACTTTACAGATCCCAAGTAATGCTAAATTCAGATCTTTAAATCTTTCACACAGTCTAGTAATAGTAGCTCAAACTGTTTCAAACTTAATTTCAAAAGAAAAATTTGATTTTCAAAAATCAAAAAAAATACAAAAAGCAACCAAGAAAGAGATATCTGCTATGTTAAAATTTTGTTTAACAAACCTAGAAAATAAAAATTTTTTTAAACAAAAAGTAAAAAAACCCATAATGCTTGAAAATTTAAGAAGTATTTTTTATAAAATGGAACTTTCGCAAAAAGAAACACGCATTTTATCAAGCGTATTTGCTGGTTTAATAAAAAAACCTTGATTGACAAAAATATATTGATGTCTATAAACCCAATAACTTTAATATGACAAAACGATTAAACTCAAAACATAAAGTCGATAGAAGACTCAAGGTAAATTTATGGGGTAGACCTAAAAGTCCATTTAATACCAGAGCATACCCCCCTGGACAACACGGTCAGTCAAAATCATCTAAACCATCTGATTATGGAATTCAGCTTCAAGCTAAACAAAAATTAAAGTGTTACTATGGTAACATGAACGAAAGACAGTTTAGAAACATGTACAAAAGAGCTATCATGAAAAAAGGTGATACAGCGGAAAACTTAATTGGATTATTAGAAAGAAGACTTGATGCAGTGATCTATAGATCAAAACTATCAAATACTATTTTTTCCTCAAGGCAATTAATTAATCATGGACATGTAAGAGTAAATGGAAAAAAAGTTAATATATCAAGCTACCAAGTTAAAGAAGAAGACAGCATTGAAATTAGAGATAAATCTAAACAATTAGCTTTGATCGATATTGCACTTGCTAACAAAGAAAGAGAAGTTCCAGAATATTTACAATTAGATGAAAAAAACAAAAAAGTTAAATTTGTTAGAATTCCGAAGTTTGAAGAAGTCCCTTATCCAGTCGTCATGGAGCCTAATTTAGTAATTGAATATTATTCAAGATAATTTTTCTGATCAAAAGAACATCAATAACCCATATAGAAAAAACTCTTTCAGAAAACCCAGACTGGAAAATTTTAGATATTGGTTGTGGATATGGCGCTAATAAATATGCAACAACAGTCAGTGATATATTAGACCTATCAAATCATTATAAAGATAAATCATTCGTAAAGATTAAAGAAAAAAAATTACCCTTTAAAGATAAGGAGTTTGACTTTGTTATTGCCTCACATGTGGCTGAACATGTTGAGGATGTTTCTTATTTTTTAAATGAATTATCTAGAGTAGGAAAAAAAGGATATATTGAAGTCCCAACAAGACTTGAAGATAATTTGGTTTTTGAAAATAAAAAAGCTCATATTTGGCACTTAGTATTTGATGATGTTAATAATCAAATTAATATCTCAAAAAAACAACAATATTTTGAACCAGTTTTAACTGTAGGAACAATAAAAAAATTAAATGAATATTTTCGTGAAAGTTTAGTAATCGAATTAAGTTGGGAAGATAGTATTAAATTTAATATGGTTGAAGATAATTTAAAAAATCCAGTTAAAATATCAATTTTAAACCTGCTAAAAAAATATTTCTCAAAAAAAATTAGATTGTTAATTAAGTAAGACTAGTTTTTCTTTTTAAATTCAATTCCATTATCTTCAAAAAGTTTGACTAGTTCACCACTTTCGTACATTTCCTTAACTATATCGCAACCACCTATGAACTCATTCTTAACATATAATTGAGGAATTGTTGGCCAATCACTAAACACTTTAATACCTTCTCTTAGATTTTGATCTGCCAAAACGTTTACACCTTTGAAATTAACTTCAAGCATTTTTAAAATGTTAGTTACAGCCATTGAAAACCCACACTGAGGAGCATCAGGTGTCCCTTTCATAAACAAACATACTTCGTTGCTTTTAATTTCATTATTGATTAATTCATTAGTTTGATTATCCATTTAGTTCTCCTTTGTTTTTACAGCTAATGCGTGCAACTCATTTCCCATTTTGCCTTTAAGTGAATTATATACCATTTTGTGCTGCTGAATTTTACTTTTTCCTGCAAATTGCGACGAAATTACTGTCGCTGAATAATGATTTCCATCACCTGCAAGATCTTGAATTTCTATTTTCGCATCAGGGAGTGCTTCTTTTATTAAGCTTTCTATTTCTTTTAAATCCATTGCCATTAATTAACCATATATTCATTTAGCCATTTTTTATAGCCTTCTTTGATATCTCCAATTGATATTTTAAGTTCATTTCCATAAGTAATCTTATCACTTTCAATTATACCCAATTTATCAAAATGTATTGAATCTTTTTTAAGTATTTTTTCAACATTTTCTAAATTTTCAGGCTTTATTTCTATTATATATCTTCCTTGGTCCTCTCCAAAAAAATATTCAAATTTATTTACTAAACCTTCAATTGGAAATATTTTTACTCCTTTATTTCCTTTTATGCTCATTTTTGAGATAGCAGTTAAAATTCCCCCCAAGGAAATATCATGACAAGTTTCAATTAAATTTTTATTTTTTAAATTTAAAATACTTATCCCATTTTGTTTTTCATTGAATAAATTAATTTCTGGAGGAGGTCCATTATGATTAGACAAAATATTTTTTGCAAATATTGATTGATCTAAATGACCTTCTGTTTTACCAATTATTAATAGATAATTTCCATCATTTTTTAATTCCATTGTAATCATCTGTTTATAATCTGATAATAGTCCAATACCTCCAATCGAGGGAGTAGGCTTAATTCCCTTATCTTTTGTTTCATTATAGAAAGAGACATTTCCTGAAACTACAGGGTAATTTAAATATTTTGAAGCTTCTGTAATTCCCTCAACACATTCAACAAACTCTCCCATATTTTTTTCTTTTTCTGGATTTCCAAAATTAAGGCAATTTGTAATTGCAATTGGTTTAGCTCCAACAGAGATCATATTCCTCCAACTTTCACAAACCACTTGTTTTCCTCCTGTTAATGGATGAGCATTACAATAAGTAGCCGATGAGTCTACTGCTGCAGCCACCGCTTTATTAGTTCCATGTACTCTTACTACACCTGCATTACCGCCTGGTTTTTGTATAGTATCACCCATAACCGTGTGATCATATTGGCTCCATATCCATTCTTTGTCTGCAATGTTTGGGTCAGTTAAGATTTTATTTAAACAATCACTTAATTTTAAAGACTTAAAATCATCTTTTGAAAAATTGTTTTCTTTAGGTAACTTAACTTTTATCCATTTACGATCGTACATTGGAGCATTTTCAGCTAAAAAATCTATTGGAATATCTGCAACTTTTTTATTTTCAAAAAATAATTCTATATTTTTACTGTTGGTTGTTTTTCCAATAACTGCAAAATCTAAGTTCCACTTATCAAATATTTTTTTTGCTTCATCTTCTTTTCCAGCCTCTAATACAATTAACATTCTCTCTTGACTTTCTGAAAGCATTATTTCATAAGGTGTCATATTTTCTTCTCTACAAGGTACTTTTGTTAAATCAATTTCAATACCCAAATCACCTTTTGATGCCATTTCAATACTTGATGAAGTTAGTCCCGCTGCACCCATGTCCTGAATTGATATTATTGATTTACCTGCCATTAATTCTAAACAAGCCTCTAAAAGCAGTTTTTCTGTAAATGGATCACCAACTTGAACTGTTGGTTTCTTTTCCTCTATTTTATCATCAAAAATAGCTGATGCCATACTTGCACCATGAATTCCATCTCTTCCTGTTTTTGACCCTACATATATAACGGGCTTATCAACTCCAGCAGCTTTAGAGTAAAATATTTTATTTTTATTTACTAAGCCTAATGTCATTGCATTGACTAGAATGTTTCCATTATAAGACTCGTCAAAGCATGTTTGGCCAGCAATAGTTGGAACGCCAATACAGTTTCCATATCCACCAATGCCTTTAACAACTCCTCTTAATAGATTTCTAGTTTTTTCGTGATCTATTGAGCCAAAGTGAATTGAATTTAAATTAGCAATAGGTCTTGCGCCCATAGTAAATACATCTCTCATAATTCCACCAACTCCTGTTGCTGCACCTTGATAGGGCTCAATAAATGATGGATGGTTATGGCTTTCTATCTTAAATACAATTGCATCATCGTCTTCAATGTCGACAACACCAGCATTTTCTCCTGGGCCTTGGATAACTTGATCACCTTTAGTATGTAATTTTTTAAGATGTCTTCTGGATGATTTGTAAGAGCAATGTTCATTCCACATTGCTGAAAAAACACCTAATTCTGTTATATTTGGAGTTCTCTTTAATAGATCACAAATTTTTTTATATTCATCTTTCTTCAGACCATGATCGATTGCTATTTGTTCATTAACTTCATTCATTACACGTTACCTATTAAATTTTCAAAAAATAGTGATCCGTCTTCACCCGAAAGGAAAGGATCAATCATCCTTTCTGGATGAGGCATCATTCCCAAAATATTTTTATCTTTATTGAATATCCCAGCTATATTTTTAATAGCCCCGTTAGGATTATTATGTTCGTTATCATTTCCTTTATCGTCACAATAGGTAACCGCTATTTGTCCATTATCTTCTATTGACTTTAATTCATCATTTGAACAAAAGTAATTTCCTTCGTTATGAGCAATATGAAGTTCTAAAACTTCTTTTTTAATGTTTTTAAAATATTTATTTTCTTTATTTTTAATTTTCACAAAAACATTTTTACAAATAAAGTTTAAGTATTTATTTTGTTGAAGTATTCCAGGAAGTAGGCCTGTTTCAGTAAGTATTTGAAAACCATTGCAGATACCAAGCACTAATCCACCAGAATTTGCAAAATTAACTACAGATTTAATAATTCTCGATTTACCAGCAATGCTCCCACATCTAAGGTAATCACCATAGGAGAAGCCCCCTGGCAAAACAATTAAATCACTCTTTGGAATGTCACTATCATTGTGCCAAACCATTTGATTTTCAAAACCAAATTTCTTAAGAGCTACATCCATATCTCTATCACAATTTGAGCCAGGGAATATAATTACAGTTGATTTCATTGAGTAGTTACAAGATTTTATAATCCTCTATAACTAGGTTTGCTAAAAGCTTCTTACACATTTCCTCTACTTGCGATTTAGCCTTGCTTTCATCATTCTCATTTACTTCAATATCGAAATATTTACCTTGTCTTACTTCTGAAACATTATCAAAAGTCATTCCATTTAGAGTTTGTTGTATCGCCTTACCTTGAGGATCGAGTACTCCTTTTTTTAAAGTGACTATTACTTTTACTTTCATTTTTTCTTAATTTTTACTGCTTTAGGTTTAGGATAAGTTAACGGTCTTATATTTGATTGTTCGTGTAGTATATTTAGCCTAATTGCCACTTCTTGGTATGCTTCAACTAAGTTTCCAAGGTTATTTCTAAATCTGTCTTTATCTAGTTTTTTATCTGTTCTCATATCCCAAAGCCTGCATGTATCTGGACTAATTTCATCAGCTAACATAATTTCTCTTTTGCCATTTGCTTCAAATCTTCCAAATTCAACTTTAAAATCTACCAATTTAATTCCAACACCTCTAAACATGCCTTGAAGAAAATCATTTATTCTTCTTACCTCTTCATAAATAAAATCTAATTCGAAAACATCCATCCATTTAAATGCTAAAATATGTTCTCTGCTTATAAGAGGATCACCTAGATCATCATTTTTTAAGCAATATTCAACTAGTGGGTAATCAAGCACTGTTCCATCCTCTATTCCCAATCTTTTCGTTAAAGAACCTGTTGCAATATTTCTAACAACAAATTCAATTGGAATAATTTCCACTAACTTAACAAGTTGTTCTCTCATATTAAGTCTTTTTACTAAATGGTTTTTTATTCCAACATTGCTTAATTGCGTAAGAATATGTTCTGAAATTCTATTATTTAAAATTCCTTTACCTTCTATGACATCTTTTTTTTGATTATTGAAAGCTGTTGCATCATCTTTGAAATGTTGAATAACTAAATTTTTATCATTGCTAGCATAGATTATTTTAGCTTTACCTTCGTATAACTTTTTACCTTTTTTCATTATTTAAAGACCCTATTAAAAATTAAATTAACATTCTTAAAGTGTGAAGAATAATCAAATATTTTTTTCATTTTCTTGCTTGATATTCTAGATGTAATGTTTTTGTCACTCATCACAACATCTAAAAGATTAAGATTATCCGCTATGCATTTTTTGGAATGTGCTTGAACTAATCTATAAGAGTTTTCTCTAGTTAAACCTGATTTTGTTAGTTCTAACATCAACTCTTGGGAGAAAATGGTACCTTTAGTAATATTCAAGTTATTAAGCATTTTTTTTGGATAGACGATCATCTTATCTAATAAGTTTGCTAACCTTATTAATGCAAAATCTAGGGTTATATTAGCATCTGGACCAATATTTCTTTCAACGCTTGAATGTGAAATATCTCTTTCATGCCAAAGTGCAATATTTTCTAGTGCTGGAATAGTATAACTTCTAACCATTCTTGCTAATCCAGTTAAGTTTTCACTTAATATTGGATTTTTTTTATGAGGCATTGCACTTGAACCTTTTTGTTTTTTTGAAAAAAATTCCTGCAATTCATAAACTTCAGTTCTTTGTAAGTGTCTAATTTCTGTTGAAACTCTTTCAATTGATCCAGCTATAATACCTAAAACTGAAAAATAATGTGCATGTCTATCTCTAGGAATAACTTGAGTAGATATGGGTTCAACTTTTAAGCCTAGTTTTTTAGCAACGTGTTTTTCTACATTAGGATTAATATTTGCAAAAGTACCAACAGCACCAGAAATTGCACACGTTGATATTTCATCTATTGCACTGATTAATCTTTTTCTATTTCTTTTAAATTCCTCATAATATGAAGCTAATTTAAGTCCAAATGTAATTGGTTCAGCATGAATACCATGACTTCTACCCATACATGGGGTAAATTTATATTTTTTAGCTTTTGATTTTAAAACTTTTAATATTTGGTCAATATCCTTAACTAAAATCTGACCAGACTGAACTAATTGAATATTAAAACTTGTATCTACCACATCTGATGATGTCATTCCTTGATGCAAATATCTTGCTTTAATCCCTACCTTTTCAGTAACCGATGTTAGGAATGCAATAACGTCATGTTTAACTTTAGCTTCAATATTGTGAATTCTTTTAACATTAATTTTAGCCTTTTTTCTAACAGCACTTGCTACACCTTTTGGAATAGTTCCTAATTTTTCCATTCCTTCAGCTGCAGCAATCTCTACATCTAACCAGATTTGATATTTATTATGTTCGGACCAGATATCCGTAAGTTCTTTTCTAGAGTATCGTGTTATCATTAATTATATGGAGGCCTCTTATAACCTTTAACAGATTCTGTGAAAATTTCATAAGAGTCTTCTGTAATTCCTATTGTATGCTCAAATTGTGCAGATAAAGACTTATCCTTTGTAACAGCTGTCCACCCATCATTAAGTACTTTTACGTCTAACTTTCCAACATTTATCATAGGTTCTATTGTAAAGGTCATACCAGGTGTTAGTTCGTGACCTGTATTTTTCTTACCATAATGAAGAATATTAGGTTGCTCATGAAAAGTATTGCTAATACCGTGACCACAAAAATCTCTAACAACTGAAAAACCTCTTTCTTCAACAAAGGATTGAATTTCAAATCCAATATCTCCCAATTTTACTCCTGGTTTAAGAATTTTAATTCCTCTCATCATAGACTCGTAAGTTGTTTCTATTAAATTTTTAGCTTTTACTGGTATTTCCCCAATGGTAAACATTCTACTTGTGTCACCATAGTACTCATTAACTATTGCTGTTACATCTATATTAACAGCATCTCCCTCATTCAAAACTCTATCAGAAGGAATGCCATGGCAAACAACATGGTTTAAAGATGTGCATAAAGATTTTTTAAAACCCCTGTAGTATAGTGGAGCAGAGTGTCCACCATTGTCTCTTATAAATTCATAACCCAATTGATCAATTTTATCTGTTGTAACACCTTCCTTAACTTCTTCTGTGAGCATGTCTAAAGTTCTAGATGCAAGTTTCCCAGCAATTCTCATTTTTTCAAATTTTTCTGAATAACTACTCATCTATAATTTTTATTTTTTTTTCAATTTTAATTTCTTTAGAATTTAAACTGCATCTGTAAGCAAGAAAGCTTACACCAGATTTTTTAGCATCTAAATATTCTTCATAATAAGTAGAGTCTATATCTTTTGCTATTCTAAAATTATTTATACCCTGAATTTGAGTTAAAAATAAGACATAAGGCTTATATCCTTTTTTAATTGATTCCTTTAACTTTTGGAGGTGTTTTGTACCCCTTGATGTAACGGCATCTGGAAATTCTGCAATATCATCTACTCTCATTAACGTAGTATTCTTAACTTCTAATATTTTCTTATCACACAAAAAGTCAAATCTGGTATCATCAGAATACTTAAATTCAGCTCGTATATTTTTGATTGCACTAAATTCTTTTATTAATTTATTTTCTAATGCATGTTCGACAATTCTATTTGCTCTATGAGTATTAACTCCAATTATTCTTTTTTTTACTTTTATCATCTCTAGAGTGAATTTTAATTTGCGCTTTGGATCATTGTGCTCGCTTATCCAAGCTTCATTTCCTTGATCTAATAAACCCATCATAGAGCCCGTATTTGGACAATGTGCTACAACAGTTTTATTATTTACTTCTATATCTGTGAAAAATCTCTTATATCTCCGTTGTAATTTGCCTTTTAATAAAGTGTTGGTAAATTTCATAGAAATTTATTTATATTTAGAAATGACTAATAAAAAAGAAATATCTGCAGCAATTATCATTATAGGTAATGAGGTATTATCAGGCAGAACAAAAGATTTGAATACAAGCACATTAGCTACTTGGCTTAATTCTCTTGGAATTTCTGTTGGAGAGGCAAGAGTAATTCCTGATGTGGAAAAAACCATTATAGATACTGTTCATGAGTTAAGAGTTAAATACAACTATGTGTTTACTACAGGTGGTATTGGACCAACACATGATGACATAACTGCAGAATCAATATCAAAAGCTTTCAATATTGAATATGGATTTCATAAAGAGGCTTTTGCTATTTTAGAAAAATACTATGAGCCAGGTAATTTTAATGATGGAAGACAGAAAATGGCAAAGATGCCAGTTACAGCTAATTTAATTTTAAACCCAACCAGCGGTGCTCCAGGATTTTATGTAGAAAATGTTTTTTCTCTTCCAGGAGTTCCATCGATATTAAAAGCAATGATTGGGGGACTTGGTAATGTATTAGTAGGTGGAGACCCCATTCTTAGCAAAACAATAAATTTAATGACCTATGAAAGTGAAATCGCAAGCTCGTTAACTAACGTCCAAGACAATAATAAAGATGTAGAAATTGGTAGTTATCCTTTCTTTAGACAAGGTAAATTAGGTGTATCAATTGTATTAAGATCAAAAGATCAAGATAAAATAAACTTATGTAATTCACTAATCCTTGATTTTGTAAAAGCAAAAAATATTAAAATTGTTGAACTAGAGTAATGCTATATTTTGCTTACGGAAGTAATCTTAATCTTTTTCAAATGAAGCGAAGATGTAAAGACTCGGTTTTCATAAAAAAATATGAACTTAAAGGCTACAGATTAAACTTTAGAAGTAAATATAGAGCTGCTGACATCGAAAAGAGTAAAAATTCTTTAGTTCCTGGTGCTTTATTTGAAATATCAAAAAGTGATGAAAAAAAACTAGATGTTTATGAAGATTATCCAATTCTTTATAAAAAACTTTATTTTACTTATTACAATAAAACAGTGATGACTTATATCATGGTTAATAAAACAGAATTTAGATATCCAACTGAAAGATATTTAAATGTTGTTAAACGAGGTTATAAAGACTGTAAGTTAGATACTAAATACTTAAAAGTTGCACTTCAACCAGTTAAGTAAATGCTATCTAAAAAACAAATATTTAATAAAGGAATATTAGCTGTTGCGCCGCATATGTTTTCAGTAATTCCTTTTGGAATTGTATGTGGAGCAATTGGTATTGAGTTAGGTTTTAGTCCAGTATTAGTTTACGCAATGTCTATCATTATTTTTGGTGGTGCGTCTCAAATAGTATTCTTACAATTGCTTTCTGGAGGAGCTTCTGCATTAATCGCAGTAACTTCAGTTGGGGTAATCAATTCTAGACACTTATTATATGGGGCTGTTTTATCAGAATATTTAGAAAAGTTATCATTTGTCAAAAAGCTTTTGATATCTTACTTGGTTGTAGACCAAGGATTTGCTGAGTCTAATAAGTTTTTTCAAAAAAATAGAAATGAAACACATCTTCATTATCATTTATTAGGAAGTGGTGGAACTCTTTGGGTTTGTTGGCAAATATCAACATTAGCTGGAATAATTCTTGGTTCATTTGTACCTGAGGAATTAGGATTGAAATTTGCAGTCCCTTTAACTTTTATAGCAATTGTTGTTCAAGATATTAAAAAATTAGATCATGTAATAGTTATGATTACGTGTGGATTAAGTTCATTATTATTTTTTGATGCACCTTTTAAATCATACATAATCATTTCACCTATAATTGCATTGTTTGTTGCTGCACTAGTTTTGAGGTTAAAAAAATGACTTGGTTTACAATTATAATTGCAGGCATAATTACTTACTTTATGAGAATGACTATGGTTGCTTTAGTAGATAGGAATTTATTAGGAGAAAGAGTTATAGCTGTATTAGCATATGTTCCATCAGCAGTATTTCCAGCAATAATATTTCCAGGAATATTTATAAATGATTACGGAACTTTTATAGAAATGAATGATCCCAAAATCTTTGGTGCAATAGTTGCAATATTGGTTGGTTATTTTTCAAGAAATGTAATAGCAACAATAATATCTGGATTATTTTCGTATTGGATTATTATATTTTTATTATAAAATTCAATCATGAGCATCACTAGATCTGAAAGAATTTTCTACAAAAAAAACGGCTACTTATTAAAAGATGAACTTATTTCAAAGAAAGATATCAATAAGTTAAATTCACTTATTAATAAGATTGTAACAAAGGAAAAGAACAGTAAAAAAAAAGTTAAAGATCAAGGTGGCACACAAAGTTACGATAATTATCACTTCGTATTCAATAGTAATTCTTCAAAAAATAAAGAAATACTAAGATTAAATAACCCTCAAAATAATAATAAATTATTTTATGATTTATCAAGAAACAAAAAGATTATTGATATAGTTAAAAAGCTTATTGGTGGAACAGTAAGATTTCATCTAGGCAAATTAAATTTTAAATTACCTAATAAGAAAAAAGGTAGTTTAGTTGATTGGCACCAAGACTTTGCATTTTATCCTCATACAAACGATGATTTAATAACAGTAGGTATTTATCTAGAAGATTGTGATGAAAAAAATGGTCCATTAAAGGTTATAAAAGGTTCTCATAAAAAAGAATTATTTAGTCATCATAGCAATGATAATTACTTTGTAGGTAAAATTAATACTAAAAAAAATAAGATTAATTTTAAAAAAGCAGTTTCGTTAACTGGCAAAGCAGGCTCTGTTGCATTCTTTCATTGTCGAACAATTCATGGCTCAGGTTTAAATCATACAAATGGTTCAAGACCTTTAATACTATTTGGTTACAGAGCGTGTGATGCATGGCCTATTATTAATGATGGCAATCCTCATCCAGAAACAAACTTTGAAAATTATGATAAAAATATTATTTATGGAAAAAAATCAATTGTTCCAAGGTGTGCTGATGTACCTGTAATTATTCCATTACCTAAAAAGAAACATTATGTATCTATTTATCAATTACAAAAAAGTAAATAAATTATTTTTATTAATTTCATTTTTTTTAGTTTTTTTTGGAACAGCTAATTCTACAGAAAGGACAAAAAAGGAAATCAAGATTGGAGTGTTTATGGAAGACTTTCAAAAATTTGGAAAGTTTGAAAAAATAAATGATACACCAAATGGCATGTTCCCTAATAATGAAAATTCTTTTCATCAAAAACAAGTAATCGCACAGAAGAAGTTCATTGATACATTTATTACCAAAAAAGGGCAGATGGAAAAAAATACTGACCAAGTTATCCTTGGAATGGCATATTTTGAGTTTTTTTATATGCAACAATTAAAAGATAATAAAAAGTCTTTAGAAACATTTGAGAAAAAATATCCTAAAATTAATGCCGCTACTAAGAAAAATATTCAAAAAATTTATGGATTGAATAAAGCTAGAAAATCAATGAGAGAAGCTCTAGGCTTATCTTTAGAAAACACCCCTGAGGAGGCTATAGAAAGATATTACGTTCTATATAAACTATTAAATCAAGCTGAAATAAAAACAATAAACTTAACGAAAGAAGAAAAAAATAATTCAAAATTACATACCAAGATTTCCAAAAATATATCTCAGTTAAAAAATATAACAGACGATAAATTAAGTAATAGGTTGACAGAAAAAAAATTTAATAGTGAATATAAAAAAAATTTTAAAAAACTTTCTAAAAATTTAGCAAAATCGATAGCAATCAAAGATTATGAACTCTTAACATCTTTTATTATTGAAATAGATAAATATAAAAATACTAATAATTCAGGATTATTGAGTGGGTATAAAATTGCAGAATATATTCTTCAAAAGATTAAGAATGATAAAATTATAAAAAAGTATGAGCAAGATCTTTCAAATGCCAAATTTGAAATATTCTCTCAAAATGAATTGTCAATTTTAGGTGATATTACAAAATCAATGAAAGTTACTAAAAATGAGAAGTCTAATGATATTCAATTACAAATAATGAACCTTGAAAATGGAGGTATACCTGTAAATAGATTTCTAGAAGTTTATCGAGACGAATTAAATGTAAGACTTGATGATATAAATCTTCAAGTTGCTTCAGCGTCTAAAATGAAAGACTGGACATTAAGCGATTGGGCAAATGCTTGGAAAAATCCAATTCCTGAAATTATAGTTGATGATGCAGGTATCGAGGTTTCTCTTTCACCTGAAGAAATTGAATCAATTAAAGCTCAATTAGCCATGAAAAATTTTAAAGAACTATTAGATCTAGATATGTTTAGCAGTTTGATACAAAATGAAGCTAATAACTTTAACGATATTGCAAAAAATTTAGATATTAATTCTGATACTTTTAAGTTTTCATTTACCTTAGATGATTTTGCAAGATCATTTGGTGATACTTACAATTTGGATATAAATAATTATGCTGATCTAACAGATCTAGCAAATGCACAACACAATGCTAACTGGTCTGTAGAGGAATATGCAGCTGCATACCAAGATAATGTTGATATGATAAATGCACTTCAGTCAGGATCATTAAGTTCATTTGATGCTGGAAGAATAGCTGCTGCAGCAAATAGCGGTTTACAAGAAGTTGCAGATACAATTAGAGCTGCAACAAGCGCAGGTGTTTCAGTTGATTTAGAAGCAACAGCACAAGGGCTTGGTTATGGAAGTTTTGCTGATGCGGTAGCTGCTTATAATCAACAACATGGAACTAGCTATTCTGTTGAAGAAGCAAAACAGTCCCTAGGACAATAAAATTTAACTAAAAAATAATTCCTAACAGACTTAGTATTAGTAATGCTTCCATTCCAACAAACATAATTAGTTTTTACGAGTTATATTGGTTAGGTTTTGATTATGTTTTTCAATTGTCCATCCATCATTTGCACGAGCATGTGGATGGACAATTAAGAGGATCACGAAAGCAACTAAATGAAGAAAAAAGAATAATGATAATCTCATGATTCTATTTCTATGATATCGATTTGTTATAATTAGGTTCTAATTTCGTTACGATTATGAAAAAATATCACATTTTAAACACAGATTATTTTAGGTATAAGTCTAATATATGAAATATATTTTATTAGGTGCTGCGATTGCCTTTGCAATGTATCTTGGCGATAAATATATCCTTTAAAAAGTTGAAAAAATGAGTGCTGAAGCAATAAGTTTTAATTGGAAATGTAAACATACTTGGAGAAGAAGTGCTAAGAATACTGCTTGGTGCTTGTTGGGTTGTGCCATTGGTGATTTTGGAACTATACTATTTTTTCAATTAACTAAAATTCCATTCCCAGTTTTAAGTATTATGATTTTAGCTATTATTAATGGTTTGATTACAAGTGTAATATTAGAGACATTTATTTTAATTAAACAAAATTTTACTTTTCAAAAAGCTTTGAAGACTGCATTAGGAATGAGCTTTATTTCTATGATTAGTATGGAAGTAGCAATGAATATTACAGATTATGTATTAACAGGTGGCGCAATGCTTACCTGGTGGGTAGTTCCTATAATGTTAGGAGTTGGGTTTGTTACTCCTTGGCCATACAACTATTGGAGATTAAAAAAACATAATCAGGCCTGCCATTAAATTAAATTAATTAACCAAAGGACTAAAATGAGAATATTAAAAGAATTAGAAGATGCAAAATTAGTAATTGTTGATTTGGAAGTAAGATTAGGAGAAGAGGTCAGAAGTGCCCCAACTTTATGCGCTAAATATAAAGGTAAAATTATACCTCTTAATACTGCACATGATGGTAGACCAATATTAATGAAAGAAGAAAATTCATTAGAAAACTAAATTATGTTTGAACAGATTAGTATTTATTTAACAGCAATGATTTTAGGAATAATGTTATTCTTTTCATTTGTTATTGCACCAGTAGTATTCACCACCTTAGATGAAGAAAATGCTCGAAAGTTTATAAGAAGAATATTTCCTTTTTATTACAATGTTAACCTAGGTTTAAGTTTAATTGTTTTATTAACTTTTTTATTCTTAAGTAAATTAGGAATAGATTTTTATTTAATACTAGTAATTACACTTTTGTTTGCGACTTCAAATTATTTATTAATGCCTTTGATTAATAAATATAGAGACGAAAGGCAGGATAAAAAATTTAAATATTCACACTTTATATCTGTTGTGATTAACTTTGTTCAGATGTTATTCTTAGTAATCATGTTAATTTAATGTACAAATTATCTTCAAAAGAATTAGATTTATATTCAAATCAAATTCTTGAAGATTATGATGCAAAAAAACCCAGCCAAATATTTAAAAATAAAGTAAAGGTAAGCAACGAGGATGCTTTACTTATTCAAAATAAAGTAACAGAATTAAGAGTATCAAGAGGTGAGGAGATAATAGGTTACAAAATAGGCTGTATTTCAAAAGATACTCAAAAAAAAATGGACCTTTCTCATCCAGCAAAAGGTACCCTTTGGAAGCATGAATTACATCAAAGCGGTGTTGAACTAAATAAAAAGGATTATTTCAATCCTGCAATGGAAGCAGAATTTGGAGTTATACTTAATAGAGATATTAATCCAGACCTAGTATCATTTGATTATATACTGGAGTCTGTTCAATCAATTTATTCCTTAATAGAAATACATAATTTAGTTTTTAATGGAGATGCTCCAAATGGTGCAGAACTTTTAGCCAATAATGCAATTCATGCTGGAGTTATTTTAGGACCAGAGAACAAAGTTCCAAACAGTAATGAAATCACTGATTTAAAACTAATCTATGACAATGAAGTAATTGATAAATGGATAGATAAAAAATGGCCTTTTGATATGCTTAGTGAAATAGAGTGGTTAGTGAGAGATAAAGCAAATACAAATAATATTTTGAAAAAAAATGATTTAATTTTAACAGGAGCATATGGATTTCCTGTTCCTATTAATGAAAAGAAGTTGATTGAAGTTACCTCATCAGCTTTTGGAAATGTATCTTCAACATTTATTTAAATTACGAAAGGAGAGATCATGAGCGATATCATAACAATAGGGGTGATTGGTTTAGGAAATGCTGGTACACCAATTTTAAATAATTTATACAAATCAAAGAAGTATAACCTTGTAGCCTTTGATATTGATAAAAATAAACTCAATGATGTTCCTAGGGATATTATTAAAGCAAATTCCATCAAAGATCTTGCTCAGAAATGTAAAGCAGTTTTAACATGTTTACCTAAGCCAGAACATGTTTTGCAAGCTGTTGATGGTGTTGATGGTTTATTACAAAATTCATCCAATGGTATGGTTTGGATAGATACGTCCACAACTGATTTTAAACAAACACAAAAATTATCAGAAAAAGCAAAAACATATGGTATTTCAATGTTAGAGGCCACTCTAACCGGAGGTGTTCATGCTTTACAAAATAATAATATGGTTTGTTTAGCCGGTGGAGATAAAGAAATATTTAATATTTGGAAAGAAGTTTTGCAGGATGCAATTGGTGAGGTTGTTGTCTTATGTGGAGAAATAGGAGCAGGAGCTATTGCAAAAGTTGTTTCAAACATGCTTGCATTTACTAATATGGTTGCAGCATCTGAGTGTATGATGATTGCTAAAAGAGCAGGATTAGACTTAGAGAGTTTTTTTGATGCTATTAGAGTTTCAGCCGGAAACTCCTTTGCGTGGGAAACAGTTGTGCCTCACATTTTTAATCAAAAATATGAAGCTGGATTTACAATGGATTTAGCATGCAAAGATATGAATTTAAGTTACTTACTTGGACAACATTTAAATGTTCCATTAGACTTGCATATGGAAGTTAAAAAAAAAATGGAAGAAGCGAGAGCTCAATATGGAGATAGTGAAGGCTGTTATGTTTACCCACGAACACTCGAGGACAAACTTGGTGAACCATTATCATTAAAAGGTTGGGATAATTGGGGTTATGATATTAAAGTTGTTGATGGATCAATCGTTGTAAATCATAAAAACAGGCCTCCATCAAAACATCCTCAGTATAATTCAAAGAGTTAAATAAAATTTTAAGAATTAATTATTTTTATTTATCTTTAACTGAAACTAATTCTGGATACTTATCAAATAAAATTTCAGCAGGTCTCTCTCCAGACCTTAATGGATCAATCAGCATTACTTGGCTAGGCATAATATTAGTTAAATTACAATCTGTACCAAAAAGTTCAAAATAATTAAGTATGTCTGAATACCATCTCACTTCAGCTTCCTTTGGTGAAGTAACTTCAAATGCAACCTTATTTTTACCAAAGTGTTCGAGCACTCCAGTAAGTACATCTGACTTGCTATCATGAAGTTCAATTTCTTCATGATCAATAAGCATTGAAAATGCTCCATATTCAAAAAAAGGTTCAGCACTTTCAATAATTTGTTTTAATGTTGCTGGGGTATTTTTTTTTGTTTTATCCCATCCACTTTCTGGATGATGTTCATAAATTATATTCATTCCATTTTTAATCGCATGATTGCACCAAGCTTTAATTTGATTTTCAGGGATGTCTCCAAATGTATTCATGAATTCCATTGCAGAAAATCCTAAATCTGCCGCAACATCAATTGCTTCATTTACTTTTCCCTTTTTAAAAGCTTTTATAAAATAACCATGATCTAAGTAAGGCTCTATCGAGTGTTTTTTGTAAAGATCATTTTTACGTTCCAACCATTCCTTTGGATGTCCAAGAACTTGCATTGTTGCAATTTTAACATGGTCAATCCTGTTACCAGCAACCTCTAAAAAGTCTTCTAATTCACGAAGTCCCATTCTTTCGTGATACCAAGGGCCTTCATCAAAACCCACATCTTTCAACCACAGTTGTGATTTAGTTCTGGGCTTGGGTTCTATAGCATTTAAATCAAATACTTTTGATATCGAATTTTTTGTTTTAGACATGTTTTTTGCTTTTATATTAGTCAAATAGATAAATTTCTAACTAAATACGTCATTTTCAAAGTTCTTGAGGATCTAAAAAAATATAATTAGTTGAAAGACCCATAATGAACACGTTATACTATCTCTAACAATATTCTCAAGGGGGGAAATTATGCGTAAAATTCTAATATTAATATTAATGTCCTTATTCTCGTTTGTATCCATTGGAAATGCAGATGTGAATTTTGCAGGCAAAACAGTTACATGGGTTGTGCCATTTAAAGAAGGTGGTGGTACGAGTAGATTTGCAAGATTTATTCAACCTTTCTTAAAAAAATATTTACCTGGAAATCCGGATGTCCAAATCATGCACATACCAGGAGGTGGAGCTATTAAAGGTTCAAATTATTTTGAAAAAAATGCAAAAGCAGATGGAACTTTTATTTTTGGATGCTCAACTTCAGTTATAGTTAATGTTGCGACCGGAAATCCACTTGTTAAATATAATCTTAGTGAATACCGACCAGTAGTTTTGCTACCGCAAAATACTCATTGGTTCACACGTTCAGATTTAGCTGAGCCTCACGATCTATCAAAAATTAAAGAAAGAAAATTGGTTCTCTATGCATTGAAAACTCCTGCATCTGCAGATTTATTTCACATATGGATTTATGAGAAACTTGGTATCAAAGGAGCTAAACCTATACCTGGTCTTTCATCTTCAGGAGGTTATCAAGCATTCCTAAGAGGTGAAATTCATCTAAGTTCACATGGTGCAGCGAATTATGTAAAAAAAGTTAAGCCTGAAATAGAAAAAGGAAAAGTTGTAGATTTAATGACATTAGGAATTATTGGAGCTGACGGTTCAGTTTCTAGAAATCCTTTGGCACCAAATGCACCTACATTTCCTGAAATGTATGAGAAGGTAAATGGTAAAAAACTTGAGGGTGATGACCTAGAAGCATACTATGCAATAGGTGCTGCATGGTCTCAAGCATCTAAAGCAATGATGCTTCCAGCAGATGCATCCGATGAAATAGTAAAAGCATATAGAGATGCAGCTATTAAAATGACAAATGACCCAGAGTTTAAGGCTAAAGCTGTAAAAGCTCTTGGACCATTTCCATTAATCATAGGGGAAGAAGCTGGTGAAATTATTAAAAAGGCTGCAGTATTCTCTGATACTACTAAAAAGCAATTAAATGCAGCTCTGAAGAAACATAAATTCACATATAGAGTTCAATAGAACAAATAAAAAAAGTGCTGCTAGCTAATAGCTAGCAGCTTTTTTTATGGAACAATTATTAGCTGCACTTTTTCAACTTTTTGAGCCTACTCATTTAGCATTTCTATTTGCAGGTACATTACTTGGTTTAATTGTTGGTATCCTTCCAGGTATGGGTGGAACTTCAGGTTTAGCCCTTGTTTTACCTTTTGTTTTTACAATGGAACCTTCACATGCTCTTGCAATGATGATTGGAGTTTTGGCACCTACGACAACTTCAGATACTTTTCCTGCCGTGCTTATGGGAGTTCCTGGCACTGCAGGATCTCAAGCAACAGTGATGGATGGTTTTCCACTTTCTAAAAAAGGTATGGCAGCAAGAGCTTTGAGCGCTGCCTTTAGTGCCTCATTGCTTGGAGGTATCTTTGGTGCACTTATATTATCAATATCTATTTATTACGCCATTCCAATAATAATGGCTTTTGGTTTTGGAGAACAGTTTCTATTAGTTGTGCTTGCTTTATTAATGGTTGGAGCTCTTACAGGTGACAATTTATTTAAAGGTATTGCCTCTTGTTTTCTGGGATTAATTATTGGATCAATTGGAACAGCCCCAATTACTGGAGATCCAAGATATACTTTTGATACATTATATCTTTTAGAAGGTGTTCCTCTTGTTGTTGTTGGACTAGGATTATTTGCAATTCCTGAAATTGTTGGACTTCTTGATGCCAAAGGTTCAATCGCAAAATCACTTAATACAAAAAAAGGGTGGTTTACAGGTTTAAAGGACGTAGTAAAAAATTGGTTTTTAGTATTAAGATGTTCTACTCTTGGTTGTCTAGTTGGAGCTTTACCAGGTTTAGGAGGAACTGTTGTTGATTGGATTGCATATAGTCACTTAAAACAAACAACAAAAGATACTTCACAATTTGGTAAAGGTGATATCAGAGGAGTTATAGCACCTGAGTCTGCTAATAATGCAAAAGAGGGTGGAGCATTAATTCCAACATTAATTTTTGGAATACCTGGTTCTGGTAATAAAGTTTTATTACTTGGAGGTTTTGTTCTAATTGGAATTGAACCTGGTTTAGATATGGTAACGACAAACCTAGATCTTACCTATCTAATGATTTGGTCATTAGCTATAGCAAATATTTTAGGCGCTGGGATTTGTATGGGTTTTTCATCTCAAATTTCGAAATTCACTTTAGTTCCATATTATATACTTGCACCTGTCATGGTTTGTTTAATATTTTTTGCAACATTTAATATTAATAGGGACTGGTATGATTTTATTGGATTATTATCATTCGGTATTATTGGTATTACATTTAAAAACTTTGGTTGGTCAAGACCTGCACTATTAATAGGGTTCTTTTTATCAAGCAAAGTTGAACTTCTAAGCTATCAAACTCAAGCAGTGTATGGTTTAAGTTTTTTATCTCGTCCGGTTTCAATAATTCTTATAATTTTATGTCTTGCTACCATCGTTCTATTGACAAAACAAAAGTTTGACAACAACTATAGATCTGATCTTATTAAAGGTAAGCTTACTCAAATTTATTACATACTTATCTTACTCTGTCTTCCGTTATCAATGATTTGGTTTACTAGTAGTTTAGATTATCGTGCTAATTTGTTTCCAATAAGTCTAAGTGTAATAGCTTTATCACTCTTGGTTTTTATACTTATTGTAAAAATTGCAGACTTAAAAAATTTACCATTTTTAAATAATACATTGATGAAGTTTGCTCGGTCAAATATTTTTGAAATTAGTGGGAACTTTAATAATCAACTTTTTTATTATTTAAGTTTTATTGGTTTCTTGTTAATGAATTTTATATTTGGTTTTCCAATTGCTGCAGCACTTTTTATTAATATATTTATTTTATTTCATAATAGGAAAGCTTATTTGTCATCAATTTGCATTTCTGCTGCATTGATGGTAATACTCTGGTCGCTATCGTCCTTGCTAACCTTACAGTTTCCAAATGGATTGATAGGGTTATTTGTCGATTTACCCTGGTGGCTAGGTGGACAACTAAATTAAAAAAAATTTATAATGACTGATGTTACATTTCCAAATTTACCTTTTATAAAAAGAAAGGAAAAACCTCGGGAGACAGGTATAAATTATGTTAGAGCACCTGTAATGGTGGGAAATTGTATTGATGATTACTTAGAAGCATATGCTGACCTAGTTGATATCTTTAAGATTTCTGGAAAACAAGGCGCAATGATGAGTAAAAAATCTCTTTTAAGATTTATTGAAACTTGCAAAAAACATAGTGTTCAAGTTGCGCTAGGAAACCCAATTATGGACGTTGCATTATCTGGTGGTAAAGAAGTGGTAGATGATTATCTAGATACCGTTGTTAATTTGGGCATTGATATTATTGAAATCTCTAGAATAGCTCGTTCATTAGATGATGACGAAATGTGTAGGTTAATTGAAAACGCCTCAAGCAAGGGGATAAAAGTTATTAATGAGGTTGGTGTTGCGTTTGCACATTCCAAGGTTATTGAGGAAGAAATATTTATTGAAAGAATTAAAATGCAATCTAAAAGATTTCTTGAGGCAGGTTCATGGAAAATTTTACTAGAGTCAGAGGGTTTGACAGAAAATCTTGATAAGAAAAATTATAGATGGAATACAATTGATAAAATTATTAGTCCACTAGAGCTGAAACAATTTATGGTTGAGGCTGATGACCAGGATGTATTGTCAAAATACATAGAGATATATGGTCCAGGCATAAATATGATGGTTGATCATAGTAGAGTTCTCAAAATGGAGGATGCTCGAATAGGGTATGGACCATCACAATCTCTATGGGGCAAGGTTGTAAAATATTAAGCTAAATTAAATTTGAGTTGTAATTTTTTTAATATTTCATCGGCAACCTCATCCCATTGATTGAACTTCTTTTGTTTAATTATTTGTAAGGAAGGATAAGGGTTTATTTTATCAAACTCACCCCACCTCCAATCTGGATATATATTAAAAATACCCCAAGTCTCTTTATTAAGAGAACATGAAAGATGAAGTATAGATGTATCTGCTGATATGACTAAATCCAAATTTTCTATTATAGAAGCAATTTCTACTAGATTATATTTTCCAAAATCTAATACGTTAGAATTTTCAAAATAATGCTTATCTCTTTCCCATATTTCATTTTGCAATCCATAAAAGTTTATATCTAAAGATAAAATCTTGTCTAAACTTTTTAAAGGTACGGATCTAAAAGGCTGATTTGGACCATGAAAAGAACCCGACCAAACTAATCCAACTTTAGGCTTGGAGTTATCAATCTTTTTACTCCAATTTTCTATTTGTACTTCATCTTTTTTTATCAGGATATCTTTGAAATCATATTTTTCTTTATAAAAAAATTTAATTAATGAACCTAATGAAATTTTATAATCAAAATTCTTATCTTTCAGTGTTTCTATTGTTTCAATTTTTAAATTTTCAATACTATTATTAAATAAATTAAAAATATTTTTACTTACAACAAAACTTACATACTTAGATATTTTACAAAGTGAAATTATATATTTGGAAAATTGTATTGAGTCACCCAAACCTTGTTCACTAAAAACAACAATGCTTTTTTTCTCTAAATTTTCACCGTTCCATTCTTCAGTTGAATTTAGAATATTTGTTAATTTTGACCCCCTATATTCATAGTATTTCCATCCATCTTCAAAGTTACCCTCATACAAAGATCTGATCCCAATATAATTATAAAAATTTATATTATTCTTAAATTCGTTCCTAGAGCTATCAAGAAGACTTTTTGCGTCTTTTTCGTTACCCATATTAAAATAAAGACCAATAAGAGATAATTTAAATTTAAGTATATTTTTATTTGTAGATAGAATTTCTACTGCTTCGTCATATTCTTCATTAAGAATTTTATATTCTGCTTTATTATATAAAAATTCTATATATTTCTCATCTACGGTTTCTGCTAGTTTAAAAAATTCGTCTGATTTTTTGATATCTTTTAAATTAATATAATTTAGCAATAAATTATTAATAATAATTTTGTCTTTTTTATTAGAATTGTAAGCTTCTAAAAAAAATCTTAATGAAGTTTTAGGTTTATTATTTTTAAGGTATATACTACCTGCATTGTTAAGAGCTTTTATTTTATTGGCACCATTACGATCAATACATTTTATATAAAACTCTAAAGCTAATTTATTATTGTTATTTAATTCATGAGCGTAAGCAAATTGATAACTATATAGATCACTTTCATTATTTATTTCATAAAGTTTTTTTGCGAATTCTAAGAGTTTTTTTGGATTATTTTTTTTTAAATAAATTAAATATAAATTTTTGATTGGATCTTCGAATTTACTATTTAGCAAATGTGAACTTAAAAAATCATTCTCTGCAATATCTAGATTTCCTTGAAGAAAATTAACAACACCCTTAAAGTTATTAATTAAATGTTTATTGTTGCTTTCTTCTTTTTCATATTCATTGCAAAGTTTGAGTGCTTTTACTAAATCTTTAGAGTTAATACTTTCTAATATTAACTTTAATTTATTCATATATAATCAATTTAACTTTTAATTTTTTATGTAATAATTTAAATAACAGTTCATGTTAAATATATTAAATAAAAACATAAATTTAATTTCTTTTTTATTTTATTTCTTAATTTTTACCTATGTTTATATCTTTTCTTTAAATAATATTATTAATCTTTGGACATTTAATGAACTTCATATCAATTATTCTGCAGGTTTTCTACCTAGGGGATTGATTGGTACAATAATGCTTAAATTAGATAGTTTAGGACTTGAAAAAAGAATTTTCTTTTCAAGTCTATTTTATATTTTTACAGTTTTAAATTTTTTATTATTTATCAAAATTTTAAAAATTAAATTCAACAATGCTTTAATCTTTATTTTTTTTGTATTAAATCCAAGCTTTATACTCTTTAATTTTTATGATTTAGGAGGTTATGCAAGGTTAGAAATATTTGGTATTTTTTCATTATTATTGCACACTTATCTTGCATTAATTGCTGATAAACAAAATAAAAAAATAAATTTTTATAATAAATATTATTTTTTTTTAATAATTCCTATATTGATAGTAAACGTACTAATTCATGAGATTAATTTTTTTTTAATTCCATTTCATATAATTTTAACTTGGTTAATAATAATAAAACAAACCTCAACTTATGAAAAAATAAAATATTACTTCCCATACTTAATATTTATACCAATAGCACTCTATTTCTGGTTTAACCCAATAACAGCTGAAAAGGCACTATTAATTTTAGATCAAATTGATAACAAGCAAAATATTAACGCTTCTATTATAGAATCAATTGGTATGCCTATTTTATTTAGAAGTGAATTTTCTCATATGATTAATCCTTTAACAAATTTGTTTAAATATTTTTTTATTTTTTTATTTTATCTTACTCCGGTTCTAGTCGTGTTTCATTGGCTTGATCGTTTTACAAAACAAAAGATCTTCTTAAATATTTTAGTTATTTTGCCTCTTTTTTTATTATTTTATATAGGAAGAGATTGGGGTAGATGGATACATATTATATTATTTGTAGTTTTCTGTATAAATATTTACTTAATAAATAAACAGAACTACTCAATTTATAATAATAAAAATAAAATATTAGTTTTATTTTTTACAATGTTTATTCTATTTCAATTTACATTCACTAGAATACCCCATTGTTGCAATTTAGTAGAAAAAAATATTAGTATTACTGGAGGTATAATATCAAAAGTAGTTGTTTTTAATAATTTAATTAATAATAAGATTGATGTTAAGTCTCGGTTTAAAAGTTTCTGAGCAGTTATTTAAATGAATTTACAAAAATCAAATCAAAAAAAAATTTTAGTCTTTTCTGCTACTTATAATGAGGCTGAAAATATATATGAATTTATAAATTCAATTATAAATCACAATAATAATGTGCATATTTTAATCATAGATGATAATTCTCCAGACAATACATCACTCTTAATCAAGGATCTAAAAAAAAAATTTCATCAAATTAATTTAATAATAAGAAAGGGCAAATTTGGCTTAGATACAGCTCATAAAGAAGCATATAATTATGCTCTGAAAAATAATTTTGATTATCTAATTACTATGGATGCTGATCTTTCTCATGACCCAAGAGAAATAAGTAATTTTATAAGTTATTTAAATGATTATCCTTTTGTTATTGGATCTAGATATATTGAGGGAGGCAAATGTGAGATGAGAGGTTTCAGACTATTTATAAGCTACTTTGGTAATAAAATTATAAAGTTTGTTTTAAAATCAAAATGTACAGAATTTACAACCTCCTATAGGGGTTATAATTTAAAAAAACTTATAAATTTTAATCTAAATATCGTGAACAGTGCTGGTTATAGCTTTTTTATGAGTATTATATTTGAACTAGAGAGAAGAAATTTTGAAATTAAAGAGATACCAATTACTTTCTACGAGAGAAATGCAGGCAAATCAAAAATACAAAAAATTGAGATTTTTAGAACTTTGAAAAATTTATTATTTAATTGGTTTAAAAAATAATATGGATTAATTAATTTGTTCAATTATAAATATTAGTATAAATACTCATGAAAATAACTCATGCCCTCGTGGTGAAATTGGTAGACACAAAGGACTTAAAATCCTTGCCATTTATGGAGTGCCAGTTCGAGTCTGGCCGAGGGCACCACTAAATGTTAAAGCCACATATTCTTTTTGATAATACAAAAACATCTAAAAAAGTTAAAAATTATTTAGATCAAAAAGTTAAAAATATATCATTATACAAATGTAATTTAATTATTGTTATTGGTGGTGATGGCTTCATGCTTTCGTCTTTAAAAAAATATAATAAATACAAAAAACCCTTTTATGGAATTAATGCTGGTAGTTATGGTTTTTTGATGAATAAATTTTCAACTAAAAATACAATTAAAAATTTATCTAAAGCAAAATCAGTTACAATTTCACCTTTAGAAATGATTGTTAAAAACAAATTTAACAAAATCAAAAAGTCTGTTGCAATAAATGAAGTATCGATATTAAGACAAAGTAGGCAAACCGCATCTTTAGAAGTTTCGAGTGGATCTCAGAAAATAATAAAAAAGTTAGTTTCTGACGGCATATTAATTTCTACACCTGCTGGAAGTACTGCGTATAATATGTCAGTTTATGGTCCTATATTAAATTTAGATTCAAAAAAATTGTCCGTTAGACCAATTAGTGCTTTTAGACCAAGAAGATGGAAGGGAAGGGTAGTTAGTGATAAATCAAAAATCGTTATCAAAAATCTAAATATACAAAAAAGACCGATTAGTGCAGTAGCAGATAGCTATGAAGTAAGAAATGCAAAAATTATTTCTATTAAAATAAATAAAAAAATTAAGTTTAATCTTCTTTATGATTCAAATAGAAGTCTTCAAAAAAAAATCAAAATAGAACAAATCAGAAAAGAAACTAATTAATGACCAACAAAAATTTTGGGTTTGGAACTCAAATTAGAAAATCTCCATATTTTGATTCAACTGTAAAATGGGGAGCAACAGGATTTTCTGTATATAATCATATGTATATTCCACGTGATTTTGGAGATCCAGAACAGAACTTTTGGAATTTGATTGAAACAGCAATTTTATGTGATGTTGCTGTTGAAAGACAAGTTGAAATAACTGGTCCAGATGCATTTAAATTTATTCAACAATTAACCCCAAGAGATTTATCAAAATTATCTGTAGGACAATGTAAATATGTTTTAATTACAAATGCTGAGGGTGGTATATTAAATGATCCAGTACTTTTAAGGTTGGGAGAAAATCACTTTTGGTTATCTTTAGGTGACAGTGATATTTTATTATGGGCTAAGGGTGTGGCCGTTAACTCAGAATTAGATGTAAAAATAATAGAACCAGATGTTTCTCCATTGCAATTACAAGGACCAAAGTCAGCTGAAATTATGGTCAAATTATTCGGAGAAAGTATTAAAGATATAAAATATTATTGGTTTAAAGAATTAGATCTAGATGGAATTCCACTAGTAGTTTCCCGAACAGGCTGGTCTAGTGAATTTGGCTATGAATTATTCTTAAGAGATGGATCAAAAGGCAATGAGCTTTATGAAAAAATTATGGAAGTAGGTAGGGAATTTGGACTTAAACCAGGTCATACTTCTTCTATAAGAAGAATAGAAGGTGCCATGCTTTCTTACCATGCTGATGCTGATATTCACACAAATCCATTTGAATTAGGTTTAGATCGCTTAGTTAATTTAGATGGGGATATTAATTTTATTGGAAAAGAATCATTAAAAAAAATTAAAGCTGAAGGTGTAAAAAGATTGCAAGTTGGTTTAGAAATTAAATGTGAAAAATTAAGTGGACCAAATACTACTTTTTGGCCTCTTAAGGCAAATAATAAAAATATAGGAAAAGTGACATCAGCTATTTATTCTCCACGTTTAAAAAAGAACATTGCTCTTGCAATGGTAGATATTGATTTTTCAAAAATTGGAAATGAGATAGAGGTAACAATAGATGACAAAAACTTTAAATGTAAAGTAATAGAGAAACCATTTTTTGACCCAAAGAAAAAAATAACTTCAAAATTATTAAAATAAATATATTTTTTAATGAAACACAATTATTTATATACATAATCTACAAATGAAGAATATTTTTTTTGTATTTTGTACAATTTTTATATTTTTTATAATATTTTTTGGATCTTTAAATTTTGTATTAGGTGGAGTGCCACTATTTAATATATTCAAGATCAATCTCTCAGATCTAGTATTTACTCTAAAAAAAAAAGAGTTTAGTGATTTAAATAAAATAGATTTTAATAAAGACCATTATATTCATAAGTGTGGATATTCAGAAGATGGGTTTAACAATCTAGCTTACAAAAAAGATAATTTTGGATTTAGAGAAAATAGAAGTGATTTATTTTATGATACTGACATAGTAATACTGGGAGACTCATTTGGAGCGTCACATTGTATTAATAAACCTAATGATTTAACCTCTTTGTTAATAAATCAAACTGGAAATAAAAAAATCCTAAACATTTCAGTGTCTGGTACTGGTCCATATTATCAAAAAGAGATGATAATAAGTTTATTCACAAAAAATAAGACTAACTTTAATACATTTGTATGGTTATTTTACGAAGGAAATGACCACGAAGAATTAAGAAATAATTTTGGAAAAAAATTCGATTTTAAATTTGATAATGATAAAAATAAAGATATTCAAATCTTAGATCAAACTAAAGTTAATTATGTGTCAAAGGTTAATACAACCATTCTTAAATTTAAGTTTTTTTTGGCATATTTTTCAAGAGGTTTTGGTACTTTAATCAAATATTTTAAAAAGTACCCAGCCTTGATAAAAAACGAGGAAATCTACGACTCTACAGTTAAGGATTTAAACAATTTTTTAATTGAAAAAAATATTAATAACAAAATAATATTTTATATCCCAAAATATACAAGATTATCTTATAATAAAATTAAACATCCACAAATTACACAACTTGATAATTTAAAAAAACTAATCGAGAAAACTTCTAAAAAATATAATTTTAAATTTGTAGATGGCTCATCAATTTATTGGAATAGAGCTGATCCTTTGGATGTATTTCATTATAAATTACCAACGCATTTTAATTTGAATGGTTATTCAATATTAGCAAAAGAACTATCTTTTTTAGTTAAAAATTAGATTAAGCAATACAAGATTATGGTGCCCCCGCACGGACTCGAACCGCGGACCTATTGATTACAAATCAATTGCTCTACCAGCTGAGCTACAAGGGCGTGGAGCTTTTTTTAATAGTATTTAATATATATTCAAGAAATTATTTTTGTTGATTTATATGATGAAAAACAATTGCTGCACTGTTTGATATATTTAAACTCTCAATTTCTTTATTTATATTTATTTTCACAGAAAAGTCAGTATATTTTGCAGTATGTTTATTGAGGCCATGTCCTTCAGATCCGAATAATAGTACGTTGTTTCCATTCCATTTAACTTCTGTAAAGTTTTTATCACCATTTGCTGTAAAACCATAAACCCAAAAATTTTTATCTCTTAAATATTTTAATGAAGTATTTATATTTGATACTTGAAAAATACTCAGGTGTTCCACGCAACCACTAGCAGATTTATACAATAATTTACTTTCGCTTGGAAAATGCCTTTCTTTAACAATCAGTCCATCTATATTAAATGATGCAGCACTTCTAATTAGAGACCCTATATTTCTTGGATCTGTAACCTCATCCAAACAAACAAAGGTTAAATTATTCTTACCTTTAATAAATTCTTTTAGTTCTATACTTTCTAAATGCTCTATTTCAGCTACATAACCCTGATGTAAAATATCCTCACTTCTACAGTACTTATCTAATTCTTTTTTAGTTTTAAAAAAAACTTTAAGATCTTTTAATAAATTTTTATTTGGGCTTTGTTTATGAATATTTTTTTTACTCTCTTCTGTTAGAAAAATTTTTAAAACTCTCCTTTTCGGATTTTTTAATGCTCCTATAACTGCGTGACGTCCGGCTATGAAAAAGGATGATTTTTGAGTCATATTTTATGAAATTAAACGCTTTTTATACTATTTTTCATGAAATTCACTTATTGCATTTGTACAATAAAAATATATAAAACGCATGTTGTTTAAAGCTTTATTGAACATGGGGACGCTTCCCCTACTATTAGGGAGGGGTACCAAAGCGGTCAAATGGGGCGGGCTGTAAACCCGTTGACTTCGGTCTTCGAAGGTTCGAATCCTTCCCCCTCCACCATTCAATAAATATTTAAATAATTTAGGAGTATACTTGGGTGATGCGGGTGTAGTTCAATGGTAGAACGCTAGCCTTCCAAGCTGGATGTAAGGGTTCGATTCCCTTTACCCGCTCCAAATATTAAAAACGAACAAAAGAGGTAAAAAAGTAATGTCTAAAGAAAAGTTTGTAAGAAATAAACCGCACTGCAATATTGGAACTATAGGCCACGTTGACCATGGTAAAACAACATTAACAGCTGCGATAACAAAAGTTTTAGCAGAGTCTGGTGGTGCACAATTTACTGCTTATGACCAAATTGATAAAGCTCCAGAAGAAAAGGAGAGGGGTATAACAATATCTACAGCGCACGTAGAATACGAAACTGCAAATAGACATTACGCTCACGTAGATTGTCCAGGTCACGCAGACTATGTGAAAAATATGATAACAGGTGCTGCGCAAATGGATGGTGCAATTTTAGTTGTGAATGCTGCAGATGGGCCAATGCCTCAAACAAGAGAACATATTCTTCTTGCTCGTCAAGTTGGAGTTCCTGCAATTGTTGTGTATTTAAATAAAGTAGACCAAGTTGATGATAAGGAAATGATAGATTTGGTTGAAGAAGAAATAAAAGATTTATTAACATCTTATAAATTTCCAGGAGATAAAACTCCTATCGTAAAAGGTTCAGCATTAGCTGCTGTAGAGGGAAAAGATGACGAAATTGGAAAAAATTCTATCATGGAATTAATGAAAGCTGTTGATGAGTTCATTCCACAACCAGACAGACCTAAGGATAAAGATTTCTTGATGCCGGTTGAGGATGTATTTTCAATTTCAGGAAGAGGAACTGTTGTAACTGGAAGAGTGGAGTCAGGTGTAATAAAAACAGGAGAAGAAATAGAGATAGTTGGTATTAGAGAAACTAAAAAATCAGTTTGTACTGGAGTAGAAATGTTTAGAAAACTTTTAGATTCAGGTGAGGCTGGAGATAATATTGGTGCACTTTTAAGAGGTGTTGAAAGAACTGATGTAGAAAGAGGCCAAGTATTGTGTAAACCAGGATCTATTAAACCCCATACTAAATTTGAAGCTCAAGCATATGTGTTGAAAAAAGAAGAGGGCGGCAGACATACTCCATTCTTTACTAAATATAGACCTCAGTTTTACTTTAGGACAACAGATGTTACTGGAGAAGTTGAATTACCATCAGGTACAGAAATGGTTATGCCAGGTGATGATGCAAAATTTACAGTAAAATTAATTACACCAATTGCAATGGATGAAAAGCTTAATTTCGCAATTAGAGAAGGTGGTAGAACAGTAGGAGCAGGTGTAGTAACTAAAATTATAGAGTAAACTCAATAGGAGTGTAGCTCAATTGGTAGAGCGCCGGTCTCCAAAACCGGAGGTTGGGGGTTCGATTCCCTTCGCTCCTGCCAAAAAATTATTTTTAATTTATGAAAAATCCTTTAAAATTTATACAGGAAGTAAAACAAGAGGCTTTTAAGGTAACTTGGCCAACGGCAAAAGAAACAGTGCAAGGGGCATTAATGGTTTTTGCAATGGCAGTTTTAGCCTCTTTATTTTTCTTGTTATTAGATCAAATATTAAAATTTTTCTTAGAAATAATTCTTAAGGTGAGTATATAATGAAAAATTGGTACATAGTTCAATCACACTCAAGTTTTGAAAACAAAGTAGCTCAACTAATAAAAGAAGAGGCCGAAAAGGCAAAAATATCAGAAAAAATTGAGGAAATAATTGTTCCAACTCATGATGTTACTGAAGTTAAAAGAGGAAAAAGAGTTCAGAGAAAAAAAAAATTTTTTCCAGGATATATATTAATTAAGAGTGAAATGGATAACAATATTTATCATATGATAAAGAACTTAAAAAAAGTTAGCGGATTTCTAGGTTCAAAAGGCACACCGATACCGGTTTCTGATAAAGAGATTGAAAAAATATTAGGTGAGATAAAGGATGGTGTAGCTCAACCAAAATCTGGAGTCGAATATAATATTGGAGAAAAAGTTCAAGTCATTGATGGTCCATTTGCATCATTCACTGGATTAGTTGAAGACATCGATGAGGAAAAGTTAAGATTAAAAGTTTCTGTATCTATATTTGGTCGTCCTACACCAGTAGATCTAGAATATAACCAAGTAGAAAAGGCAAGCTAATGGCAAAAAAAGAAATAAGTGGATATGTGAAACTACAGATTAAAGGAGGACAGGCAAATCCAGCTCCCCCAGTAGGCCCAGCATTAGGACAAAGAGGCATTAACATAATGGAATTTTGTAAAGCTTTTAATGATAAAACAAAATCATTCGCTGGTAAACCTGTACCAGTAATAATTACTGTTTATAAAGATAAAAAATTTGATTTCGTTATAAAGTCACCCCCAGCGTCTCATTTTATAAAAGAGGCTATGAAATTAAAAAGTGGTTCAAAAGAGCCAGGAAGAAATATTATAGGATCTATTTCCAAACAACAACTTAAAGATATAGCGGAAAAAAAAATGGAAGATTTAAATGCACATGATATAGAAGAAGCTACAAAGATAATTGCTGGGTCTGCTAGATCAATGGGAATTGAGGTAAAAGAATAATGCCGTCAAAAAGATTTAAAAAATTACCAGAAAATACTAAAGATTTAAATCCAGAGAAAATTGGTAATATATTAAACATTATAAAGGCTAACTGTACATCAAAATTTGATGAGTCGATTGATTTAAGTTTAAGAATTAATAATAAACAAAAAAAAAATGAAATTAGCCTTAGAACAGTTGTAAATTTACCTGGTGGAACAGGAAAGACAATCAAAGTTGCAGTTGTCTGTGAAGATGCCAAAATTCAAGAAGCAAAAGATGCAAAAGCTGATGAAGTAGGTGGAGATGAATTAGTAGAAAAAATTAAAAATGGAAATTTAAATTTTGAAAAATTAATATGTACCCCATCAATGATGATCAAACTTTCGAAATTAGGTAAAGTTTTAGGTCCTAAAGGTTTAATGCCTAACCCGAAATTAGGAACAGTAACAAATGATATTAGTAAAGCGATAAATGAAGCAAAAGCAGGACAAGTTGAATTAAGAAACGATAAAGATGGAAATATTGGACTAAGTATAGGAAAAAAATCATTTGATGAGAACAAGCTTGTTCAAAACTATAATGCAATTATAGATGCTTTAGAAAAAGAAAAATCTAATTTGACTATTAAAGGCGATTTAGTTAATCAAGTTTTCATCACGTCAACAATGGGTGTGTCCTATAAAATAAAGTTAGACAAGAGTTTTTAATTATGATGAACAAAGAGCAAAAAAAAAAGTATATTCAAGACATGACTACTCAGTTTGACAAAACTGAAGCAGTAATAGTTACCCATTATCAAGGATTGACAGTTACTCAATTAGATGATTTGAGAAAAAAAATGCGTGAGCATGGTATTAAGTTTAAAATTACCAATAATAGAATTACCAAATTAGCTTTAGAAAAAACAAAATGCAAAGATTTATCAAATTTATTTACCGGTCCAACAGCTGTAGCATTATCTGAGGATGCAATAGCATCTGCAAAAATTTTAACTAAATTTTCTAAAGAAAACGAAAAATTAAAAATATTAGGCGGAATCATGGGTACTAATATTTTAGATGTTGCAGGAGTTAAAAACGTTGCCACATTACCATCTTTAGATGAAGCTAGAGCAAAAATAGTGGGTATTTTAAGGTCTCCAGCACAAAAAATAGCAAGTATTTTACTTGCACCGGCGTCAAAAATCGCTATTTTAGCGCTCGAAAAATCAAAAAAATAACTAGGAACAAAATAATTATTATGGCTGACTTAAATAAAATCATAGAAGATTTATCAAGCTTAACTGTTGTAGAAGCAGCTGAGCTTTCAAAACAATTAGAGGAAAAATGGGGAGTAACAGCTGCAGCTGCAGTTGCT
The DNA here is from genome assembly GCA_902563435.1 of uncultured Pelagibacteraceae bacterium. Lineage (GTDB taxonomy): Bacteria > Pseudomonadota > Alphaproteobacteria > Pelagibacterales > Pelagibacteraceae > Pelagibacter. The sequence continues at coordinate 100 of CACEXE010000004.1, read as the reverse complement.
GCTGCACCAGCTGCTGCAGGTGGTGAAGCACCAGCAGAGGAAAAAGATGAATTTACAATCATGTTGACTGCTGCAGGTGATAAAAAAATAAACGTTATTA
>CACEXE010000003.1 GCA_902563435.1 uncultured Pelagibacteraceae bacterium | reverse complement strand
AAATCAATTTCAGTTTTTCTTTTATAAAGCACATCAAAAGCCATTGAAGACTTGTTTGTTTGTTTTGAGTCAACAATTTTATTAAACATAAATAAACATTCATCTTCAGAAACATTAACGCCATCTGCCAAAGCAACGTCTCTTGTTTCTAAAATTATCTCTTTTCCTAAGCTTCTAGAAACGTCGTTGGCATTATTATTTATGTAAAGATCAGTATGATGTAGATCAAAAATAGCAGAAAGTGGGCCTATAGCGGTTAAAGCAAAAAGTTTCATCCATTTTCTTTTTTTTACATCCTCAGCAGCAATCATTTCCAAATTATGAGCAGTAAAGGTGTCTGCAATTTCGGTTATTCTATTAGTTATCCCACCATCATATTCTCCAATCCAAGATGGTAGAGAAGCATGATTCATAATATGACCAGGACCTAAGATATTTGATGCTTGAGTTGTTGTTCCTCCGATTACTTTTTCATCGCCAACAATACTTTTAATTATAGCTTCATGTCCAATTCCATTTTGAAAAGACATAAAAACTGTTTTATCGTTAATAATGTTTTTAATACTTTTTAAAGCAGATTCTAGAGCTGTTGCTTTACACATCACTATCACAGCATCAACTTTTCTAATTGTAGATGGATCTGATGTTGCTGGTACTTTTATAAATCTATCACCACCATGACCATCCATTTTTAGACCATTTTTATTTATTTCATCAACATGCTCTTTCCAAACGTCAATGAGCGTTACATTTAGACCTTTTTCTGCTAGTAGGCCTCCAAATAGACAACCCATTGCACCTGCACCAAGAACTGCAACTTTTAAATCTCTATTATTCATTTTTAAAATCGAAATATATTTATGTAAAAAAATTATGCAATATATTATGTAACTAATTTATATATGAAATTAAAAATAGAAAAAGGAATTTTCAAAAAATTTAAGTTAGAAGAAATATCAAACGCATTAGAAAAAGGTCTGTCAAAGAATTATGACAGTGTAAAATCAGAAGTAATTGATTGTCCAAATTTAAGAAACTGGGATTGTCCGTCTGAAGGCATGAGTGGTAACCAAAGGATAATAGATGTTGGAGGAGAGCCTTACATGCATGATCCTAAATATCTTGGAACAGAATTTGATTATTTTGAAATCTCTAAAATGATTGGATCAGAAAAATCGTACGCACTTGGCGCTGGATCTGGAGCAATGTCTTGCCTGGATGGACACTGTGGAGAATTGGTTATAAATGAAAACTTTATTACAGAAGAAAATAAATCTTTAATTGCTAGGGTAGGAAAAGATAAAGAATGTATAGTAGAAAACTATACTGCAAGTAAACATGGCGGGCTGGGTAATGTTTATTATTCAGATGGTGTTAAAGGAAAAGTTATATATTTAAAGATAAAAAAAAGAATTGGAAAACAAGGTTCATTACCTCAATCAATAAGAACAGTACTTTCAGAAAATCTTAAAATTGGGAATAAAGATCATATTGCTCTTGCTGGTGTATTTAGAGTTTTGAATGGAAAAATAAGATCACATGTACAACCAGATTATAAGGATATAAAACATGAATATTATGACCCACAATTGATGAAATGCACAAAAGATTTTCTACAATTTTATGAGCCTGTTGGACCAAAATTACAATGCTATACGGTTTTATGGACTGGTGATCCAACGGGAGGTGAATTAAATTTAAGAGAGTCCGGTGAGCATACTCACTTTCACTCATATGAGCATAAGAATGATGCTGGACATTATCATTTTGACGTTTCACCAGATGAAATTGAATATGAAGGGTACTTTAATATTGCACAAGAAGTACATAGAGTGAATAATATCTATAAAGAATTAAAAAATATAAAATGAAAAAGATTTATACTTGGGCCGCTCAACCTGCTAACAGAACTCTTACAGTTGACGATCTTAAAAAAGCAAAAGGAAAAAAAAAATTTACTCAAGTCACAGCTAATACAATAGATGAAGCTGAGGCCGCAGAGATGATGTGAATAGGCTATATAATTTTTTGATCTATTTAACCGATATACCAAAAAAAAATGGAGGATCACTTACTTTATATAAAAAAAAAGTAACCAAAAACCTTAGAAAAAGCTTCAGAAGGTTTCCTAAGATTGATGAACTTGATAAATTAAAGGAATTCACACCAAAGCAAGGAAGTGTAATTTTCTTTAAATCTACTCCAAATTCTTATCACGGAGTAAATAGATTTAAGGAAAAAAACTGTCCAAAAAGATTTTTTATTTATGGAAGTTATGCTCTTAACAAGCCAGTGATATGGAAATATAAAAATTTTGAATATCATCCACATATTGTTGCGACGAAAAAAAGAATGCTTACATCTTTTCATGATTCGAATTATTTGCTAAAATACTAATAACTATGCAAATTAAGACTAAATTAAAAAGTATTTTAGATAGAGATGGCTTCCTAAGAGTAAGAAATGTTCTTAACTTTAATAAAGATTTAAAACCAATTTTAAATGACATGGAATATGTAATGGACAATTTAGTTCATAAATTTGCTCCTGCGCATATGAAAGAAAAAATTTTTAAATATAGCTTTAGAAAAAAATACACATACATTTCAAAACTAAAAATTAATGATCTTGATCAATATTTTAATACTAGACTTCCAAGAGATCACGTGAAGAAAGATAGTGATTATTTTGCATCTCAATCTTTATGGAATTTAATTAATCACAAAAAAATCTTGAATGTGGTTGAAAAATTATTAGGGCCAGAAATTCTTTCAAATCCAGTTCAAAATACAAGAATTAAACAACCCGAAAATAAATTACCTAAACATTCTGTTCACGATGGTCTCTCAGGTAGAACTCCATGGCATCAGGATGCAGCAGTATTATCATCTTTGGGACAAAGATTAACTGATATGGTCACTGTTTGGATTCCATTTACTAAAACTACTAAAAAAAATGGATGCATGATTACAGTAAAAGAAATTAATAAATTGGGACTATTGAATCATATATCAGGATATAGAGGTCAGGTAGAAATAAAAGATAGTAAACTACTTAATAATTACAAGCCAGTTTTTCTGGAGGCTAATGTTGGCGATATTATTATTTTGCACAAACACTCCATTCACTGTTCATTGCCTAATAGATCTAATGATTTTAGAATTAGTGCTGATTTAAGATACAATAGAGCTGGAACCCCATCTGGTAGGAAACCTTTGCCCAATTTTTATGTAAGAAGTAAAAATAAAAAAAATATTACCATCCACAACTATAAGCAATGGATTGCTTTGTGGGAAAAGGCGAAGAATAAATGTATTCCAAGAAAGTATGCATTTAAATATCCACTTCCAACATTTAGAAATAGTAAAAGAGATCTTGCTAGACTAATATAATTTTTTTTAAAATTATGAAAAAAATTCTCATTGTCCAACCTATTCATGAAAAAGGTATGGAATTATTAAAAAGTAATAGCGACTATAGTTACGAAGTTGTTGAAGATTTAAGTGTTGAAAATGTGAAACAAAAAATTGTAGATGTAGATGCAGTTTCTTTAAGAACATCGATATTACCTGCTGAGGCAATTGAAAATGCAAAAAACCTTAAAATAATTTCAAGACATGGAGTTGGTTACGATAATATTGATTTAAATAGCTGTAAAAAAGGAAACATCCACGTAGCAATAACTGCAAAAGCAAATGCTGTGGCAGTTGCAGAACATGTTCTTTTCATGCTTTTAAGTATCTCAAAAAGAAAGAGTATGTATGACCACTCAGTCAAAAGTGGAAAATTTACTGAACGAAATAAATTACCAAAAACTATAGAGATTTGGGATAAAAACATTCTTATTGCTGGATTTGGAAGAATAGGAAAGGCGTTGATTAAAAGATGTTTAGGATTTGAAATGAACGTTTTTGTTTACGATCCATTTGTAGATTCAGAAACAATAAGCAAAATGGGTGGTAAAAAAGTTGAAGATTTATCAGAGGCTATTAAAGATATGGATGCTGTCTCACTCCATATACCTTTAACTGATCAAACTAAAAATATTATAAATTACGAACTTCTAAAAACGATGAAAAAAAACTGCATCATCATAAATGCTGCAAGAGGCGGTATAATAAATGAAAAAGATTTAGATAGGGCATTGAATGAAAATTTGATTTTTGGAGCAGGAATTGATGTATTTGAGGTAGAGCCTCCAAAGGCTGATAACCCTTTATTAAAAAATGACAAAGTTTTCCTTAGTCCTCATGCTGCAGCATTCACTGAGGAATGCATGACAAGAATGGCAAAAGAAACTATTCAAAATATTTTTGATTTTTTCGATGGTAAACTTGAAGACAGTAAAAAAGTAAAATTATAGATTATTAATCTCTAAATTTGATTTCTTTAAAGTATCAGTAATATATTTGTAACCCTTGATAGCGTATTCAAGTGGATTAGCTTTTTTAGGATCTTGTTCAGCCTCTACCACAAGCCAACCTTGATAATTATTTTTTTTTAGAATATCAAACAGAGGTTTGTAGTCGATACACCCATCGCCAGGTACCGTAAAAGCACCTTCTAAAAAAGCGTCCCTAAAACTCAAATCTTCAGAAAGGGCTTTTTTTAATACTTCTTCTCTAATATCTTTGCAGTGTATGTGGATTACTCTTTCTTTGAATTTATTAATTATATTCATTGAGTTTCCCTTAGCAAATAACATATGACCAGTATCTAAAGTTAATTTTACACTATCATCTGTGTTTTCTAGTAATCTAATAGTTTCTTCTTCTGTTTCTATTACTGTACCCATATGATGGTGATAAGCTAAAGGCATACCTTCATCTTCAAGATACTTTGCAAGTTCAGAAATTTTTGTACAATAATCTTTCCATTCTTTGTCCGTCATCTTTGGCCTATTGGAAAGTTTTTTTGTTGGATCTCCCTGTATTGAGCCAAAAACTTCAGCAAAAACGATACATGGAGCCTCACAATCTTTAAATAATTTCAGTTGGTCTTGAATTAAATTTTTTTCTTGTTCAACAGAATTATTTCTAAGATTTCCGCTATACCAACCAGAACATAATTTTAAGTTATACTTATCTAATTTTGGTAATAATTCTTTTGATGTTTTTGGGAATTTACCACCTGACTCTATGCCAACATATCCAGCCTTACTTGCTTCTGATAAACATTGCTCTAAAGGAGTATCTCCACCTAATTCAGGCATGTCATCATTACTCCAAGCAATTGGTGCTATACCTAATTTTACTGACATAAATTTTTTATTTGTTAAGATATATTTAATCATGAGATTAATTAAAGGAAAAAAAATCCAGCTTGGTTTAGTTGGAGGTGGCCCAAAATCCTGGATTGGTCATGTTCATAGAATTTCATCAAGATTTGATAATCAATATGAGATAGTTGCTGGTGTTTTTTCAAGAAATTCACAACTATCTAAAAGATTTGGTCAAAGCTTAGGTATTTTAAAAGAGAGATGCTATTCAAATTTTAGAGAAATGGCTGAAAGAGAAGCGGAAAGAAAAGATGGTATTAATGTTGTTGCAATAATGACACCTCCTTCAAGTCACCAAATTATTGCTGAAAAATTTATTGATAAAAATATTCATGTGATTTCTGATAAACCATTTGCTGGAAATCTTGCTCAAGCTAAGAAATTATTTAAAAAAATAAAATCAAATAAAAAAATTAAGTATGCTTTGACACATAATTATTCTGCTTATCCCATGGTTAGAGAAGCAAAAGTATTGGTCGAAAAAGGTAAAATCGGAAAAGTTGAATATATAAATGTTGAATATGTTCAGGATTGGTCAGATGGAGAGAATATCTCTCAAAAAAATGCAAAGAAAAAGTTTAAATGGAAAATAGATAAAAATATCGTTGGAGCTTCAGCAGTCCTGAATGAAATTGGGTCCCATGCATATCATATGGCAACTTATATATCAGGTCTAAAAGGTGAAACTATTTTTGCAGATATTAAACAAGTTTCAAATAAAGTTAAAATGGACAACAATGCTCAAGTAATGATTAATTTTAATAATGGAGCTAAAGGAATGTTTTGGACAAGTGTGATGGCTAGAGGGGGTGTTTACGGATTACGAATAAGAATATTTGGAACAAAAGGAAGTTTGGAATGGGTTCAAAACGATCCAAACTATTTAAAACTTAATCCATCTAATGGTTCTGTTAAATTTATTGAAAGAGGTTTTTTTAATGCTGAATTGTCTAAAAAATTTTCTAGATTAAAATTTGGACATCCTGAAGGTTATTTAGATGCATTTGCAAATATTTATCGTGAATTTGCAGCTTGTTTGAAAAATAATGTAAAAAAAAGGTATTTTTACCCTAATGAGGACGAAGGACTGGAGACTGCAAAATTTATTGAAGCATGCAAAGTTTCAAATAGAAAAAAAAGATGGGTAAAAATAAAATAAAAACTGCTCTGTTTGGCCTTGGTAGAATTGGCCAGATGCATGCTAATAATTTAAGAAAAAATAGTGAATTTGAATTGAAATATGTTTTTGATTTAAATAAAAATCTATCAAACAAAATTTCAAAAAAATTTAATACTATTTCTATAAATAATCCAGATATAGCTTTTAAAGATAATGAAATTAGATGTATTTTTATAGCCTCCTCTACTTCTACACATTTAAAATTTATTGAAAAGGGCGCAAAATACAAAAAAGTAATCTTTTGCGAAAAACCACTTGATTTAAATTTAAAAAAAATTAATTCATCATTATCGAAAATTAAAAAACTTAATCCTAAAGTTCAAATAGGCTTTAATAGAAGATATGATCCTGGACATAATTTACTTAAAAAGAATTTATTAAAAAATAAAATAGGCAAACTTGAAAAAATTATTATAACTAGTCGTGACCCTGCTCCTCCTTCATTATCTTATTTAAAAGTCTCTGGAGGTATTTTTAAAGATATGATGATACATGATTTTGATTTGGCAAGGTACTACTTGGGTTCAGATGAATTTATATCAGTATTTGCTACTGGAAGTAACATATCAGACCAAAGATTTAATAAATTAAAAGACTATGAGCTTGCAACAACAGTGCTTAAGTCGAAAAAAGGAGTGCAATGCATTATAACTAATTCAAGACATTGTAGTTTTGGTTATGACCAAAGAGTTGAACTTTTTGGAACAAAAGGAATGATGATATCAGATAATAAAAGAGATACTGAAACTAATCTCTTTTTAAAAAATTCAACAAATAATAAATCCCCACTCCTTCATTTTTTTATAGATAGATATGCAGAAGCTTTTAGATTGCAACTATCTGACCTTGCAAACTTTTGCAAAAAAAATATAAAACCTAGAGCTGTTTTTGAAGATGGAAGAAAGTCTATAATTTTAGCAGAAGCTGCACAAAAGTCGGTTAAATCAAAAAAATTTGAAAAATTAAAAACAAATTAGAATTATTTATTTTTATATACTCTGAATTTTTTTGTCTCCTGCCTTTTTTACAAAATAAATTCCTAAGACAACAGCACACAGAGCAATTAAAATTTTAGGTGTCACTAATTCATTTAAGAAAATATATCCTAAAATAACTCCAAAAATTGGAATTAAATAAGCGACCTGACTTTGAAAAACTAAGCCATTTTTCTTTAAAATCATAAATCTTAATAACCATGCTATCCCAGTTGGAAAAATACCAAGATAAATTAAAGATAATGTAGATTCTAATGATGGATTTAAATTCCAAGGCTGCTCAATTATAAGTGATATTGGACAAACGATTATAGCACCCCAAATAAGAATTGATGCAGTTACATTTTCATTTTTCTTATTACTAATTTTTAATGTTAAAATTCCTCCAATAACATAAAAAGTTGATCCCAATAGAATCATTAGAGCAGAAAATAAATTTTCATTATTTATGAGTAAATTTTCAGAGAATAAATAAACAATTCCTGAAAAACCTAATACTATTCCAAATATTTTTATTATGTTTATTTTCTCTCCTTCTGCAAAGAAATGTGCGAGTATTGTTGCACTTATAGGTGTAGTTGACATTAAAATTGCTGCTAAGTTACTTTGAACTTTCTGGACCCCATATGCTATTAAGAAAAAAGGTATAACTAAATTAATGATACCAATTGCTGCAAACCATTTCCAATCTTTAGAAAACGCTTCAATTTTTATTTTTTTGAAATAACATAGTAATAATAATGGTATCATTCCAAAAAAAATCCTTAGAAAAGCTATTGTTATTGGTCCATAGGAATATGTTGCAATTTTAATATTAAAAAAAGCTGAAGCCCAAAGTAAAGCTAAAAAAGTAAGAATAAAATAATCAGTAGCGTTTGGAGATTTCATTCAATTACGTCTTCTATTGATCCATTTGTTATTTTAATAAGATCATCAAAATTAATTTTAAAAATACAGTTTGGATGTCCTGCTGCTGCATATAAATCGTTAAACCTATTTAAGGATCTATCAACTAATATCTCTAAATTATTTTTATGACCTATAGGTGAAACTCCTCCTATTGTATATCCAGTTTGTTCTTTCACATCATTAGGTGAGGCCATGCTTAAATCTTTACTATTAAAAAAATTTTTTAATTTGTTTAATGAACATCTTTTGTCACCAGAGACCAAACATAAAAAATAATTATCACCATTTTTAAAAAGTAAACTTTTTACAATTGCCCCTACTTCACAATTTAAAGATTTTGCTGCGTCAACGGCGGTTCTTGCTGTATTTTCTAATTCTGTGACTGATAAAGTTTCATCGAATTCTTTTAATGCTTTTTCAGCTCTTTTAACTGGTTCTTTATTTAATAAACTCATTATTGCAACTTAAGATTGATTGAAAATTCCAATTTTTTAAGGTTAATATACATGTAAAAAAAGCATAAGTGATATCTATTTAATAGGCATTATTTATCTTTTCTTAACTGATAAGAAAATTAAAAAATTATAGGAGATAATATGAGCGCTAAGGACGTACTAAAATTAATGAAGTCTAAGAACATTGAATTTGTAGATCTTAGATTTACGGACCCAAGGGGTAAACTTCAACATTTAACAATGGATACAACTATCGTAGATGAAGGAATGCTTAATGACGGTGTATTTTTTGATGGATCGTCGATTGCAGGATGGAAAGCAATTAATGAATCTGACATGATATTAAAGCCTGATTTAAGTAGAAAAGTAATAGATCCTTATACATCTCATAATACTTTAATTTTATTTTGCGATATTTTAGATGCAGTTAAGAGAGATCCCTATGAAAGAGATCCGAGAGGAATTGCAAAAAAAGCTGAAGCATATTTAAAAAAAACAGGAATTGGTGATACAGCATACTTTGGTCCAGAGCCTGAATTTTTTGTTTTTGATGACGTCAGAATTAAAAACGATATGAATGAAACAAGTTTTTCAATTGATAGTGCAGAAGGTCCTTATAACTCTGGAAAATCTTATGATAATGGAAACATGGGTCATAGACCTGGAGTAAAAGGAGGATATTTTCCTGTACCACCAGTAGATAGTGCACAAGATATGAGAGGTGAATATCTTAAAGGACTAAGAGATGTTGGAATTACTGTAGAAAAACACCACCATGAAGTTGCTCCAAGTCAACATGAACTTGGAATGTTATTTGGAACTTTAGTTGATCAAGCAGATAACGTCCAACTATACAAATATGTAGTTCAAATGGTTTCTCACTCTTTTGGTAAAACTGCAACTTTTATGCCTAAGCCAGTTAAAGGAGATAATGGTTCAGGAATGCATACTCACCAATCAATTTGGAAAGGGAAAACTCCTGTTTTTTCTGGAAACAAATATGCAGGATTATCTCAAACAGCTCTTTATTATATTGGTGGAGTATTAAAGCATGCAAAAGCAATTAATGCATTTGCTAATGCAACTACAAATAGTTACAAAAGATTAATACCAGGATTTGAAGCTCCTGTTTTACTTGCATACTCTGCAAGAAATAGATCGGCTTCATGCAGAATTCCAATCACATTAAGTAAAAAAGGTGCAAGATGTGAAATTAGATTCCCAGATGCATCTGGAAATCCATATTTAACATTTGCTTCTATGCTTATGGCTGGAATTGATGGAATAAAAAATAAAATTGATCCAGGTAAATCGTTTGACAAAGACCTTTATGCTTTATCAGAAAAGCAAGTTAAGAAAGTACCAACTGTTTGTGGTTCTTTAAGAGAAGCAATGGAGTCTTTGGATAAAGATAGAAATTTCTTAACTCAAGGTAATGTATTTACTGATGATCAAATAGATGCGTATATTGAACTTAAATATGAAGAAATTCATAATTTTGAACATACGCCGCACCCTATTGAATTCGACATGTATTATAGCTGTTAAAAAGGTTATTTATGGGATTACCTGCAGTAATAGCAGGTATTCCCATATTAGAATTCTAATTTCATTAATTTTTGTTATCTAAAGGTATGACTAAGTTCATATCAACTTTAAAGAATATTATTGGCTATAAAAAACCTGAAATTAGGAAGCCTAAGCGTAGAAAAAATAAAACTTATTCTATGAATAAAAGAGGCCAATATTGGTTTATTTCCTATTACCAATAATTAAACTTTAAAAGATTCTCCGCAGCCACATCTCTCAGTTTCATTAGGATTGTTAAATACAAATTGAGAAGAAAATTGCTCTTTTTTATAATCCATTTCAGTTCCAAAAAGGTACATTACTGCTGCTGGATCAATGAATACTTTTACTCCTTTATCTTCAATAACTTCATCATTAGGATTTATTTCCTTTGTGTATTCCATAATATAAGACATTCCTGCACATCCACCCGATTTTACTCCAACTCTTACACCAATAGAATCATTGTCAGCAGAAGACATAATTTCTTTTATCCTATTTGCTGCTTGATCACTTAATGATATAACTTGTTTTGTCATAAGTTTAACTCTAATTTTGCTGCTTCTGACATCATAGACTTATCCCATGGTGGTTCCCAAACTAAATCTAAATCTACTTTATCAACTTCTTCTAATTGCATAATACTATCTTTAACTTCTTTAGGCAAACTTTCAGCTACTGGACAATTTGGAGTGGTAAGTGTCATTTTTACACTAATATTTTTTTTATCTACAACAATATCATATATTAATCCAAGTTCGTAAATATTTACTGGTATTTCAGGATCGTAAATTTTTTTTATTTCTTCAATTACTTTTTCTTTTAATTCCATAAAGTTAAGACTCGGTATTAGTGATTTCCTTTGAGTTATCCATTGCAGATGTAAGAGTATGCCACGATAATGTTGCGCACTTAACTCTCATTGGATATTGTTTAACACCAGATAAACACATTAATTTAGTTTTTTCGTCGTCTTTTAAGTATTCTGATTTTAAGTCTGGATTTTCTTTTATCATTCCTAAAAAGTCTTCAACTATCTCTTTAGCCTCATGTTCATTTTTGCCTTTAATTAAATCTGTCATGATTGAAGCTGATGCCATTGAAATAGCACATCCACTTCCTTCAAAAGAAATATCCTCGACTATTTTTTGTCCATTTAATTTAAGGTAAACATGAACATTGTCTCCACATAAAGGGTTATGTCCTTTTGCATCTTTATTAAACTCATGTACTTTTCCAAGATTCCTTGGATTTTTTCCATGTTCTAAAATAATTTCTTGATAAAGTTCTTTTAAGTTCATTTTAAATTAAATATTTTTTTACAATTATTAATAGAATCATTTAACTTATCTAAGTCATCTTTAGTATTATAAATTCCAACTGACGCTCTTGCACTAGCAGGTATATTTAATTTATCATGTAATATTTGACAGCAATGATGGCCTGCTCTTATTGCGACACCATCTTCATCGAGTATTGTTGCAATGTCATGAGGGTGAACACCTTCTAGAGTGAATGATAAAACTCCACCTTTATTTTTTGGACTACCAATTAACTTAACAGAATTATTTTTTTGTAAAAGCTCTTGACCATACTCAACTAAATCAGCTTCATGTTTCATTATATTCTCTATACCAATACTCTCCATAAACTTTATTGACTGATCAAATGCAATAACTTGAGCTGTAGCCATGGTCCCAGCCTCATATTTATTTGGTAAATCACCATAAGATATTTTATCTTTTTTTACTTCTCGGATCATTCCACCTCCGCCTTGATAGGGTGGAAGTTCTTCTAGCCACTTCTTTTTACCGTACAAAACACCTAGTCCAGTAGGTCCATACATTTTATGGCATGATATTGCATAAAAATCACAATCTAAGTCTTGCATATCTAATTTAAGATGAGGAGCTCCCTGACAACCATCAATTACAACTATTATCCCTTTTGAGTGTGCTAAATCTGTTATTTCTTTAACGGGCAATATTGCTCCCGTTACGTTAGATAAATGAGTAATTGCAATTACTTTAGTCTTGGAAGTTATTTTTTTTTCAATATCCTCAATAGAAATATCTCCATTATCATTTACCTCTGCAAAATTAATTTTTATATTTTTTGATTTTCTTAAGAAATGCCAAGGTACATAATTTGAATGATGCTCAAGTTCTGTAATTAAAATTTCATCACCCTCATTTAGATATTTTTGTCCTAGAGTATTAGCTACTAAATTTAGTGCCTCTGTCGCTCCTTTAGTAAAAACTATTTCATTTTTATCTTTAGCATTAATATATTTTTGAACAGAAGACCTTGTGTTTTCATATAAGTTTGTTGCTGCAACTGCTAAATAATGAACACTTCTCCCAACATTGGAAAATTGCTTAGTATAAAACTCATTTATTTTATCAGCTACTACTTTTGGTTTTTGAGATGAGTTAGCACTATCTAAATAGACTAAATCATTATTTTGAATTTTTTCATCAAATATTGGAAATTCAGTTTTTATATTTTCTATTTTCATTCCTTTATTCCAATCATATTTTTAATTAAATTTTTTACTTCAGGATCAGTAATTTTTTCAACAACATCTAATAGAAAACCATTTATCAATAGTTCTCTTGACTGTTGATAATTTAATCCCCTTGACATTAAGTAAAATATCGAGTCCTCATTAAGACTACCTGATGCAGAACCGTGTGAACATTTAACGTCATCTGCATAAATTTCTAACTCTGGTTTAGCATTGAACTCTGAGTCTTTATTTAACAAAATTGCTTTACTCAGTTGATAACCATCAGTTTTCTGAGCTTTAGAGTTAACAAATATTTTTCCTTGATATACTGCTCTAGAACTTTCTTCTAAAACACTTTTTATAAGTTGATAGCTTTTTGTATTTTCAGTTAAGTGGTTTATTATTGTTCTTATTTCATGATGTTTATTATTATTTAAAGAGAAAATACCGTTTACAAAAGCTGATGAATATTTTCCATTTAAGTTACAATTAATTTCATTCTTACAAAAATTTGATCCTGAAGATAAAATAAATGTTTCTGAAACACTGTTTTTATCTTGCTCAATATTGTTGAATGAATACTTAATATTTTTATTTTCAAACTTATCTACTTTATAATTTTTTAAAATAGAATTTTCTTTTAAATTAAAGTTATAAAAAATATTGATAAAATTTTTTTCAGAGGTATCCCTAAATAAATCAATTAATCTTAATGAACTATTTTCATATAATTCAAAATTTAATCTTAAATTAATATTTTTAGACCAAATTTTTGAGTTGGTTGTATGATAGATAATAAGAGGTTTTAATAATTGATAACCCTTTTTTACCACTATTTTGAATGATTTGTTGGTAAATGCACTATTTAAGTCTGATAAAGAGCTATTATTATTAAATTTATTAATAGTTTCCGACTGATCAATTATTTCTATTTGGTCTTTTTTTTCATAATCAAAATCAATTTTTTCTATTCTTCCATTAATAAATACTATTTTGTTATGCTCTAGACCGTCTACAAAAGCAGAAGTATCAACTTTATTTGTAGATGTATAGTCACTATAAAAAGCTAGCTCTCCGATATTTTTTTTAATTATTTGTTTAAGGTCAGAAAATTTCCAATCTTCTTCTTTTCTGTTTGGAAAACCTTTATTAATAAAATTATCTAAATAAAATTTTTTTATTTCAATATCTTTTTGAGATAAAGTTAAATTTCTAATAGTATTATCAAAATCTTTTTGTAATTGCTCTTTCATCTAATGAAAATTTTCATACCCCTTTTTTTCTAATTCTAAAGCTAATTCTGCCCCACCAGATTTAACAATTTTTCCATCCATTAAAACATGGACAAAATCAGGTTTAATATAATCAAGTAGTCTTTGGTAATGTGTAATAATTAAAAATGAATTTTTATTATCCCTTAATGAATTAACACCATCAGCTACGATTCTTAATGCATCAATATCTAAACCTGAGTCTGTTTCATCTAAAATTGATAGTTTTGGAGCCAATAACGACATTTGTAGAATTTCATTTTTCTTTTTCTCACCACCTGAAAAACCAACATTCAGTTGTCTATTTAATTTTTCCTCATCAAATTTAAGTTCTTTGGATTTTTCTTTCACTAATTTTAAAAATTCTATTGCATCAAGCTCTTTTTCACCTCTTGCTTTCCTTACTGCATTTAATGAAGTCTTTAAAAATATATTTGTATTAACACCTGGAATTTCTAATGGATATTGAAAGGCAAGAAAAATACCTTTATGAGCTCTCTCCTCTGTTTCAAGCTCAAACAAATCTTTTTCCTCAAAAAGTACTTCTCCTGAAATATCGTACCCTTTTTTGCCTGACAAGATATTTGATAATGTGCTTTTACCAGATCCATTTGGTCCCATAATAGCATGAACTTCTCCAGGATTTATATTAAGAGAAAATTCCTTTAAAATTTCTTTGCTATCAATTTTTGCGTTTAATTTATTTATTTTTAACATTAACCGACACTTCCTTCTAAGCTGATACCAACTAGCTTTTGAGCCTCAACAGCAAATTCCATTGGTAATTGTTGTAATACTTCTTTGCAAAATCCATTAACAATTAATCCTACTGCCTCTTCAGCACTCAAGCCTCTCTGTTGACAGTAATGTAATTGCTCTTCACTAATTTTTGATGTTGTTGCTTCATGAGCAATATTCGACTCTGAATTTTTATTTTTGATATACGGAACTGTATGTGCCCCACATTTGTTGCCCATTAATAAAGAGTCACATTGTGTATAATTGTTGGAATTTGCAGCTTTTGGTGAGATATCAACTAACCCTCTGTAAGTCATATCTGAATGACCAGCGCTAATACCCTTTGATATTATTTTGCTTTTAGTATTTTTTCCTAAATGTATCATTTTAGTCCCAGTATCTGCTTTTTGATGATTATTTGTAATAGCTATAGAGTAAAATTCTCCAACAGAATTATCACCTTTTAAAATACAACTTGGATATTTCCAAGTAATGGCTGAACCAGTTTCAACTTGCGTCCAGGAAATTTTTGAATTCTTTCCTTTGCACAAACCACGTTTCGTAACAAAATTATATATTCCACCTTTTCCGTCTTTATCACCAGGATACCAATTCTGAACTGTAGAATATTTTATTTCTGCATCATCTAATGCAACTAATTCAACATTTGCAGCATGCAACTGATTTTCGTCTCGCATTGGAGCTGTACAACCTTCTAAATAACTTACATAACTTCCCTTATCAGCAATAATTAATGTTCTTTCAAATTGTCCTGTATTAGATGCGTTAATTCTAAAGTATGTTGAAAGCTCCATTGGGCAACGCACACCTTCAGGTATGTAAGCAAATGATCCATCTGTAAAAACTGCTGAGTTTAGAGTTGCAAAGAAATGGTCAGTGACTGGTATAACCGAACCTAAATATTTTTTAACTAATTCAGGATGATTTTGTATAGCTTCTGAAATTGGACAAAAAATAATTCCCTGTTTTGTAAGTTCTTCTCTAAATGTTGTTGCAACAGAAACAGAGTCAAATACTGCATCAACTGCAATCCCATTAAGTCTTTTTTGCTCTTGCAGTGGTATACCTAATTTTTTGTAAGTTTCTAAAAGTTTAGGGTCTAAATCATCCAAGTTTTTTGGTTTATCTTTCATACTTTTAGGAGCTGAATAATAATATAAATCTTGGTAATCTATTTTTGGGTATTTTGGTTTTTGCCAATCAGGTTCTTTTAAATGTTTAAATCTTTCATATGC
Source organism: uncultured Pelagibacteraceae bacterium (assembly GCA_902563435.1). GTDB lineage: Bacteria > Pseudomonadota > Alphaproteobacteria > Pelagibacterales > Pelagibacteraceae > Pelagibacter. The sequence goes on along the minus strand of CACEXE010000003.1, from coordinate 84,510 downwards.
TTTTAATCTAAAATCAAGCATCCATTGTGGTTCTTTTTTTACATTAGAGATAAATTTTATCACATCTTCATTTAATCCCTTGGGCGCTCTTGTGTTTTCAATATCAGTTGTAAAACCGTACTTGTAATCTTTTAGATTATCAATTTCTTTTTGTCTGTTATCCATTTAAAGTTCTCTTATTAATTAAATCACTTAATGTTTTTTGCTGAAAAAAGTTATTTATATAATCTTCTAGCTCATCCCATAAATCATGGGTAATGCATTTAGAAGATTTACCATTACATCCACTCTCTGAATGTTTTTCACACCCAACTGTTTTTATTTTTTCGTCAACAGCAATAAACACATCTGAAATTTTTATCTCAGAAGCTTGTTTTGATAATACGTAACCACCTTTATTACCTCTAACGCTTGTAACAATTTGGTTCTTTTTTAATTTTGAAAAAAGCTGTTCCAAGTAGACAAGTGATATACCTTGTCTTAAAGATATATCTCTTAAAGATACTGGCTCTTTTAAATTAAATTTTGCTAGATCAGCCAAAGCCATTACAGCGTATCTGCCTTTACTTGATAATTTCATATTTCCCGCAATTTACGGGTCTTATATATACCCGACTATTTTAGTCAAGATTAATTGCTATTTAAAAACTTGCATTTTGTCACTGAATTTTGATAGAAAAAACCTTATTTTTTTTGAGATTAATAATCAATGGCATCCGTAGATAATAAAATTGTAGAAATATTTATACCAGGTCCAGCTGGAAGACTAGAAGCTAAATATTTTAAAAGTAAAAAAAACACTTCACCAATTGCACTAGTTTTACATCCTCATCCTCAGTACGGTGGGACAATGAACAATAAGATAGTTGTCGATATATTTCAAACATTTGTCGATAATGATTTTTCAGTTTGTAGAGTAAATTTTAGGGGTGTTGGGAAAAGCGATGGTGAGTTTGATAACGGGCAAGGAGAACTTGCAGATGCAGCAGCTGCCTTAGATTGGTTAGAAAGAGAAAACTTTGATAATTCCCAATGTTGGATTTCAGGTTTTTCTTTTGGATCTTTGATAGCAATGCAGTTATTAATGAGAAGACCAGAAATAAATAGGTTTATTGTCGTCTCACCGCAGCCTAATGTTTATGATTTTTCTTTTTTATCACCATGTCCTACATCTGGTGCGATGATTTATGGAAAAAAAGATGAACTTGTTCCAGTAGAGCATATAAATGATTTAAATAAAAGACTCAGTGAACAAAAAGGTATTAAAGTTGAATTTGAATCCATCCAAGACGCAAATCATTTTTTCTCTAAAAGTGATATAGCCCTAATTAAATCCCTAAATAAATATATTAAAAAAGAGACTGCTTTATATTAATTAAGGATATTTAATAATAGAACCACCTACAGTTGGTATTTTGCAATTAGTAGTGGAAGGAAATGAAATAGGCAGCCTTAAATAAGATCTTATTGCAAGAAAAGCAAATGCCTGTGACTCTATAAAGTCACCATTAATATTTAAATCGTCAATTGAGAAAACTTTATTTTTAATTTTATTTTTCAATGAATTAATTAAGTATTTATTTTTTCGTCCGCCACCACAAACATAAATATTATTATTTCCAATTTTTTTGGATAATAATTCAGATGTTAAATCAGTAATAGTAGTTGTTCCATTTTCTAACGAAAGACCTTTTGCAAATGAAATATCAAAATCATTTGTATCTAGGGATCTCCTAGAATTAATTTTGCTATAATAATAGTTATCCATATATTGATCAAAAATAAATTTGTCTGTTTTCCCTTTCAATGCTAAATTCCCATCCTTGTCAAAAGGTTTGTTAGAATTTTTTCTTATCCACTTGTCAATTAAGCAATTTCCTGGTCCTATGTCTCTACTTGTTATTTTAAAATTTTTATCAATTTCAGTAATGTTTGCTATACCCCCAATATTTAATATTGAAATCGGGATTTTTACTTTACTTTCTTTAAATAATTTTTTTATAAGTGAAAGGTGGTAAATTGGAGCTAAAGGTGCACCCTCTCCTCCATTTTTGATATCATTTTGTCTGAAATCATAAACTACAGTTTTATTAGTTTTTCCTGATAAAACATTGCCTAAACCAATCTGCTTAGAAATTTTTTCATCTGCATTATGATAAATTGTATGACCATGAAAACCTATTAAATCATAATTAATCTGTTTGGATATTTTAATTGCAATATCGACATGGAAGTTTGTAATTTCTCTCTCTAATTCTTCAATATTATAGGAATATTTAAGTAGATCTTGCATTTTTGAAATGTTTTCTTTTATTCTATGAATTTTATTTGAAAGCTTTGATGGATAAGTATCAAATCTGTTATATTTGATAACAATACTGTCTTTACCGTTAGATGTTATAACTGAAGAATCTACACCATCACTAGATGTACCACTCATAAACCCAAGTGCTGATAAATTTTTTTCCATTATTATTTTTTTTTATAAAAATATGTATATTGTAAGATTATAGACCTATGAATAATTTTTTAAAAGAATTTAAAGACAGAGGATACTATTATCAATGTACCAATGAATTAGAATTATCAAATTTATTAAATAAAGAAAGTACTAATGCTTATATTGGATTTGATAGTACTGCTCCTAGTCTTCACGTTGGTAGTTTACTACAAATAATGTGTCTAAGGCTTTTACAAAAACATGGTCATAGACCAATTGTTCTTTTAGGTGGAGGAACAACAAGAATAGGAGATCCATCTGGAAAAGAGGAAACTAGAAAAATATTATCTGAAAAACAAATAGAGAGTAATATTAGTAATATAAAAAAAGTTTTTAAAATTTTTCTAAAAACAAATAATCCAAAATTAAAACCTTTATTTGTTAATAATTATAAATGGTTAAGTAAACTTAATTATATAAATTTTTTAAGAGACATAGGTAGACATTTTACAATTAATAAAATGTTAACATTTGATAGTGTAAAATTAAGATTAGAAAGAGAACAATCATTAAGTTACATGGAATTTAATTATATGATTTTACAAGCATATGATTTTTATGAACTAAATAAATCAAATAAATGTAACTTACAAATTGGCGGATCTGATCAATGGGGAAATATAGTAAATGGTGTTGAACTAATTAAAAGAGAGTCTGGAAATCAAGCATTTGGCTTAACTACACCACTTATTACATTAGCATCAGGTATTAAAATGGGCAAAACTGAAAAAGGTGCAGTATGGTTAAATAAAGAAATGTTGTCTCCATATGATTATTGGCAGTTTTGGAGAAATACAGATGATAGAGATGTATTAAAGTTTTTAAAAATGTTCACTGATCTGTCTTTAGACAAAATAGACAAAGAAAAAGATAAGGATATAAACGAATTAAAAATTTTACTCGCCAATAATGCAACGGAAATGCTACATGGAATAAAAGAAGCTAAAAATTCTGAGAAACTTGCAAAAAATACTTTTAAAGAGAATTCTACAGGAGAAAATCTCCCAGGGATAAAACTCAATAATGATATCTTATCCAAAAATATAGTTGAGCTTATTTCTTTTGTAAATAAGGATATTTCTAAATCAGAAATAAGAAGATTAATTAAGTCAAACGGGATAAAATTAAATAACGAAAATGTACTAGATGAAAAATATATAATTGATCCTAAATTATTCTCAGATAAGGGTTTTATTAAGCTATCTATAGGAAAAAAAAAACACTTTAAAATTACAAATTAATTACCTTTAAGATTTTCTAAAGTCCTGGTAATAAATCTCGGTGTTAAAGTTCTTATTGGATTAACTGTGCTTTTTAAATTATTTGGTGGTCCTTTTATTTTAAAACTGACACCAAATATACCTTCACCAGTTTTGCTACCTACTAAAATATTACCAAGTAAAGGAATTTTGGCTATTGTCTTATTAATAGTTGTTGCAGGTACCAGAGTTCCTCTTAAACTTGTTATTCTGTCTTTCTCAATATAACCCTCCATCATAATTGAAATAGCTGGTCCCAGTGCATACATCTCTTCTATTTCTATTAGATTATTTTTTCTCTTAAAATCCATTTCAAATTCATTAAACCTTATTCCTTCTCCTGTAAGAAGATCAGCAATTCCTTGTAAAGATGCAAGCGTAAGAATTTTTGCTAAAACTGGCACTTCTTTAACTTTGAAATTAGTAATTTTGAGATTTGACCTAGATGTATTATCAATTTTGATTGAAGTTAATTTCAATTCACCTTCATCAAAACCTTTTATAAATTTATAATTATTTATAAAGGGTTTTGGTTCTTCAATGGTTATATTTGTCATTTTTTCATTCTTAGCTGTTGTTCTATAAGAATAAGAGAATTGATTTTCTTTATCCAAAACTCCATTAGCTTTAGCTAAAATTAGTTTATTATTTTTTATATCAAATTCGCCAACAAATTTTTTAAGATATTCATCTTTTTCTAAATATACCTTTTCTAAATTCAATATTACTGAAGTATTTAAATTATCGAAGAAATTTGAAATCTTAGTTTCATTATTGCTCTTCAATAATTTTTCAATTATTTTTTCTCCATCGATTTGGTTTCCAATAAATTGATAATTATTTGAGTTTTTTTTAATTTGAAAATTATTTTTAACTCCCTTGCTATTAAAAAAATTTGCATCAATTTTATCCACACTCTGCAATTTGAAATCATCGGATATATAGAGATTATCTATTGAAATATAATTTTTGTTTTCTGTAAAACTGATGTTCTGTAAGTTAAAGCCATTTGTAGATTTATTTAATAAAATTTCTAATTTTGATGGAATATTTTTTTTCTTTAAATATTGAATTTCATCAATTTTTAAATCACTATCATCTAAATTTAATAATGTATAAAGTTCATAATTATTTTCGTTACCTTTGTATTTAATAAAAAAATTATCCTCTTTATTTTGTAATAAATATTTTCCATCTATTTGAAAATTAATTATATCATTTGAATATTCAAATAAGATTTGAGGATTTTTGATAGCAATCTTATTGTCGAAACTTGTTAAATATTTTTTAATGAAATTTGATCTGTAATTAATATTTAAATTATCAAAATTTAAATTTGATTTTATAGCAAATTTTTTAATGTTAAATGTGTCATCAATAGATGCATTTATTGTAAAATTTGAATTTAGGTCTATTATTTGATCCTTTATTAAATTACGTTGTTCTTGAATATTTAAATATTTTTTAAACTCTTTAGTATTAATTGTATTATTATCTGACTGTAAAAATATTTCTACATCAGAGGTTTTATCGTTTTTTTTATCTAATTTGATATTTATAATATTATTTTCTGACTCATTATCAAAAGTTTTTTCAAAAAAAGAGTAATTACTTTTTAAATCTACTTTTAATAATTGGTCTCCAAAAATTATTTTAGTTTTAATATTTTTTAAGTATAGAACGTCTTGGATTTCTTTATTAAGTTCTAATTTATCTAAATAAATTTCTGAATCGATTAGGTAATTTTCTATTTTGTTATTATAAACCTCAAATTTGAAGTTATTATCTGACTCAAAATTAATTTTTTTATCAGATAGAAGTTTGGGATCTAAATCTATAAAGTTTAAAAAAATTTTAGGGTCTAAAGGTCCTTTTCCATTTCTTATATTTCCTCTTATAATCATTTTTTGATTTTTTTTACTATTTAAAGATAATTTTAAATTATTATTTTTAAATTCATTCTTTAATTTTAAATCATCTAAAAAAGCAAAGTAGGTATCAAGTTCAGCAGTAAATTTTTCATTTTCAAATTTAGAATTAATTGTACCCTCTTTTAAAAAAATTAAATTTTGGTATTTATTATTAAAATGAATTTCATCAAAATTTAAAACTGAGTCAATTTTGATATTTTTAATTTTTTTATTTTTATTTAATTTAAAGGAGAATGAATTTTTACTCTGAAACAAAATATCTTTATTCGACAAATAATCTTGTTTTATATTTGTAAATTTAAATATTAACTTTGGGTTTATTAATGCTTTAGTATTTTCTATATCTCCTTCAACATAATATGCCCCCGATTTTTCTCCTTTTACATCTAATCTTTTTGATGAAAAAATTATCTTTTGATAAATGAAATTTAAATTTGAAATTTTAGTTATTCTATCCTGAGTCTGAAAATTAAAATTTAAGTCATTTAAACTTTCATATCCTGGTATATTTAATTTTGCATTGCTCACTGAGCCTGAAATAAAATAAGAGAGAGACTCTTGTCTTTTACTATCTAATTTAGCATCTAGTTCAAAATTTAATAACCCTTCTTTGATCTGACTATAAAATATATATCTAGATAGATTATAGTCTATTGTATTTAAGAATGATGTAACATCTTTTATTAAATTACTTGCAGATTTTATTTTTATATTTTTTATTGAACTTTCACTCTTTAAAAATTTTATCAAATTTAAATTTATATCTACATTAGAAATTTTAATTGTATTGAATTCTGCAATTAAATTTGCATTCTTAGTGTTAATATTAATCGCATTCTCACTTAGATTTAACTTAATATAAACGTTTTCAGTTTGAAGTATTAGTTTTGAGTTAAAGTCTTTAACTTTATTATTTATAAAATTATTAAATTTATCTGTTTTTATTCCATAAATACTTAAATATGAAATGCATATGCCTAAAATTAATAAAATTAATATACCTGTAATTAGTATTTTCTTAGGCATTTATTTTATATAAAGAGTTTTCTAAAAATTCATCAATTTCTCCATCTAATACCTTATCTGGATTTGAATTTTCGTAGTTCGTTCTGTTGTCTTTCACCATTCTGTAAGGGTGTAATACATATGATCTTATTTGATGTCCCCAACCAATTTCTGATTTTGAGCTTTCAATATTATCACTCTCTTTTTTTCTCTTTTGTATTTCGTGTTCATAAAGTCTTGCTTTAAGCATGTTCATACAAGTTTCTTTATTTTTATGTTGTGATCTTTCGTTTTGACATTGGACAACAATTTTACTTGGAATATGAGTAATTCTTACTGCACTATCAGTTGTATTAACGTGTTGTCCACCTGCTCCACTTGATCTGTAAGTATCAATTCTTAAATCCTTATCTAATACCTCAATATCTATATTCTCACTTATTACTGGGTAAACCCAAACACTAGCAAAGCTTGTATGTCTTCTTGCACCAGAGTCAAATGGGGAGATCCTTACCAAACGGTGTATTCCTGACTCCGATTTTAAAAAACCATAAATATATTCTCCAGAAATTTTGATAACTGATGACTTAATTCCTGCTTCATCACCTCTGTGTTCACTAATCAATTCAATATTATATCCTCGATCAGATGCCCACTTCATATACATTCTTCTTAACATTTGAGCCCAATCTTGACTCTCGGTGCCTCCTGCGCCTGCATGAAATTCCAAATAACTGTCTAAAGTATCGTTCTCATTTGAAAGAAAACATTTAATTTCTAATTTTTTTAAATCTTTTTTTAAATTTAAAAATTTATCTAAAGTTTCTTGAATTAAATATTTATCATTTTCTTCGCTTGCAAGCTTAAAGATATCATATAACTCATAAATCTCACTTTCTGATTCTTTATGAGATTTTAATAGCTCGTCATATCCTTTTTTTTCTTTTAATATTTTTTCAGCTTTTTTTCTGTCATCCCAGAATTTTGGGTCTTCTATGAGAATATTAAGTTTATTTCTTTTTAAAGCAATTTCTTGTTTTTCAAAGAAACTCCTTAATTCTATGATTTATTTTTATTACTTCTGATTTAAATTTTTCTATCTCTTGTTCCATTAATAAAATTTTAAAATATTTTTTTTAAATTTATTAGAATTATTTTTATCATTACTACTAAATGTCTGATTTTCAATTTTTTCTTTTTTATATGACTCAATAATTGTTTCTTTTGAGGCAAAATCTGCTTTTTTTCCAGTTTCAGCATCAATAACCATCATTTTAATACCTTTTGGGATTTTAAAGGGTCTAGCTTCATAATTATTTACTGCTTTTTTTATGAATTCTTTGAAAATAGGCAATGCAGTTTTAGAACCAGTTTCGTATTTTCCTAATCTTTTTGGGTTATCATGCCCCACATACACTCCTACAACTAAGTTTGATGTAAATCCTATAAACCATGTATCCGTGTTATTATTGGTTGTACCTGTTTTTCCTGCAAGTTGTAAATTTAAATCTCTTAATCTTTTTCCTGTACCTCTATTAACTGCACCTTCTAGTATTGAGGTTATTTGATATGCAGTCTGCGGTGAAAATATTTGTTTAAAATTACTTTTTACTACAGGTACACTATTGCCATCATAAGATATTTTATCGCAATTTTCACAAAATCTTTTTTCATTATTTGAAATTGTATTACCTTGGCTATCTTGAATTCTATCTATAATAATCGGAGTAACTAATTTCCCGCCATTTACAAAAGAACAATATGCGCTTGTTATATTAAGCAATGTTGTTTCCACAGATCCTAATGATACAGACAGTAATTCTTCAGGATTATCATAAATGTTAAGTTTTTTTGAAAAGTTAATAATCTTATCTATACCTAGTTCTTGTGAGATCCTAACGGTCATTAAATTTCTGGATTTTTCAACCCCAGTTCTTAATGTTGATAAACCATAAAACTTTTTTCCATAGTTTTCTGGTTTCCACATTTTTAAATCTTTGCCTTGATTAATAACAATAGGTGCATCAAGAATTAAAGAGGATGGTGAATAATTATTTTCTAATGCTAAAGCATATATAAATGGTTTAAAGGCAGATCCAGGTTGTCTTTTGGCTTGAGAAACTCTATTAAATTCACTTTTTTTAAAACTAAACCCACCTGACATTGCCAGCACTCTACCGCTATAGGGGTCCATAACAACTATTCCACCATTCACATTTGGTAATTGTCTTAAACTGAATATACCGTCAGAAATTTTTTTTACATAAATTAAATCATTAATTTTAAAAATTTGATTAAAATCTTTTCTTGTCCAATTAACATCCTCATATTTTATAATTCCATGTTCTTTATTTGATGTTTGAATAACGGTCTCGAATTTATCTATCCTTTTTATAATTGCTATTTGCCAACCAATTGATTTTTCTAAATCAAATTTCTCTAGATTTTTATGCCAGTCATTTTTTTTTGTATTATCTAATGGGCCTCTCCACCCTTTTCTTCTATCATACTCTAATAATCCTTTTCTTAAGGAATTTGAGGCCAGATTTTGAAGCTCTAAATTAATTGGAGTCTTAATATTTAAACCTTGTTTGTGAACCTTATCATAACCATAATCTTGAATAACTTTTTTTCTTATATCTTCAACAAAATATCTTGTATCTTCAAGAAATATTCTCTTTCTCTTTTTTAAAAAGATTTCTAAATTGATTAATTCATCATATTTATTTTTTGAAATATATGAATTTTCATAAAGATTTTTTAATACCAAATTTCTTCTATAAGTTGCTAATTCTTTATTTTTATATGGATTATATTTACTTGGTGCTTTAGGTAAAGCGGCTAATAAAGCAGATTCTGAATAATTTAAATCACCAATTGGTTTATCAAAATATCTTAAGCTTGCAGAAGCAATTCCGTATGAACCTTCACCAAGATAAATTTGATTTAAGTAAAGTTCTAATATTCTCTCCTTTGATAATGCTCTTTCAATTCTAAAAGCTAAAATAGCTTCTTTTATTTTTCTATCTAAACTAACTTCGTTAGATAAAAGAAAGTTTTTGGCAACCTGTTGGGTAATTGTGGATGCTCCTTCTAGTCGATTAGATTTAAGTAAATTAATTATATTATTTTTAATTGCTCTTAATATACCTTTTGCATCTACTCCGGGATGTTTAAAAAAATTCTTGTCCTCTGAAGATAGAAAAGAATTAATTATAGTTTTTGGAATTGCATTGTAAGGAACAAATATTCTTTTTTCAGCTGAAAAATCACTTATTAGTAAACCATTTCCAGAGTAAACTTTACTTGATACAGAAGGCTTATAATTTTTTAAAAACTTATAATCTGGTAATTTATTTGAATATATCCATAGTATTGAAAAAATTACAACAAAACAAAGTAAAGAAAATAAAGTAAAAGCTAGTAAGAGTTTTTTTATCAATTTGCTCATTTTAGTTTAAATTATTGATTGAATTTGTTAAAGTTGTGGCACCGAATTTTAAAAAATAAACAAATGAAAAATAATCAAAATTTATGTCAAAAAATTTATATATTGATGCATCGCATCCTAATGAAACAAGAGTTGTTCTTAAAAAAGATAATCATATTGAAGACTATGAATATGAAAGTGTAAATAATACACTAATTAAAAATAATATTTATTTAGGAAAAGTAAGCAGAATTGAGCCTTCCCTTCAAGCAGCATTTGTTGATTTTGGAAGAGATAGGCACGGCTTTCTATCTTTTAATGATATTCAGTCTGATTACTATCAACTTCCACATAGTGATTTAGAAAAAATTAAAGAGGAGGAAGAAAAAGTTAGAGAAGAATTATCTAAGGAAAGTGAAAATAATGAAAATAAAATTTTAGAAGGTAATGAAGAAATAAAAATAAATGATCCAGTTGAAAAGCCAGAAGATGAAAACAAAGAAGCTAAAACTAATGAAAAAAAATTTCCATCAAAGAGATATAAAATTCAAGAAGTCATAAAACCTCAACAAGTTATATTAGTACAAGTTCTTAAAGATGAAAGAGGATTTAAAGGAGCGGCTCTAAGTACATTTATAAGTATTGCTGGAAAATATATTGTATTGATGCCCAACACAGCTAAAGGTGGTGGAATTTCAAGAAAAATTTTTAACCCAGGCGATAGAAAAAAAATAAGAAAAATATTAAATGAAATTGAAATTCCAAAGGAAATGGGAATCATAGTTAGAACCGCAGGATCAAATAAAACGAAAAATGAAATTGATGGTGATCTTAAAAATTTAATTACTATTTGGAACTCAATTAAAGATAGTGCATTAAATTCTATTGCTCCATCATTAATTCATCGGGAAAGTGACATTATTAAGAGAAGTATAAGAGACATGTATGATGATGAAACACTCAATATTATAGTCGAAGGTAATGAGGGTTATCAAAAAGCCAAAAATTACATGAAACTTATGATGCCTAAGCAATTAAAAAAAGTAAAAAAATATAGAGAAAAAATTCCATTATTTTTCAAAGAAAATATAGAAAAAAAACTTTTTGAAATTTTTAAATCTGAAGTAAAGCTAAGTTCTGGAGGCTATCTCGTTATAAATCCAACTGAGGCATTGGTCTCAGTAGATATTAACTCTGGCAAATCGATAAAGCAAAAAAATGTTGAAAGCACAGCATTGGATACCAACCTTGAAGCAGCAGAAGAGATTGCTAGACAAATTAAAATTAGAGATTTATCTGGTTTAATAATAATTGATTTTATAGATATGCTGAGTTTCAATAATCGTAAACAAGTAGAGAGAAGATTAAAAGAGAGATGCAGAAATGACAGAGCCAGAATTCAAATTGGAAGAATTAGTAATTTTGGATTACTTGAAATGTCAAGACAAAGATTAAGAGAAAGTAATATAAAATGGTCGATTAGACTAACCAATGAAACTTTAGCTCTAAAAGTAATTAAATTAATTGAAATAAAAATATTCGAAACGAGTGCAAAAATTGTAGATGTCAATATTAATGAAAAAATAATGAGTTATATCGAAATGTATTTTTCAGAGGATTTAAATTATTTTAAAAAAAAAAATAAAATCAAAATAAATTTTATGGTTGATGAAAGGTTAAGCATGCAAGATTACATCATAGAATTTAAATCAAAATCAGGCAAAATATTGGAGAAAATAGAAAAAATTGAAAATTTACAGAAAATTACTGATGAAAAAGTAGATAAAAATTTAGAATTAACAAAAGGTAAAAAAACAAATTTTAAAAGAAAAAAATTTAAAAAGAAAAAAATTTTTAAGAAAAAAAAGTTAAATTAATCCCTTTTTTGTTGTAGACGGTGATCCTAGAAAATTTGGTGTAATCCTTCCAGAGAGATAAGATTTTCTTCCTGACTGGACAGCATATTTCATTGCATCTGCCATTAGAAATGGGTTTTTAGCTTTTGCTATTGCAGTATTAATTAGTACAGCATCACAACCCATCTCCATTGCCTCAACCGCATCTGATGCCTGTCCTATTCCAGCATCAATTATCAAAGGAACTTTTGTTTGATATCTTAAAATTTTTATGTTTATTTTATTTTGAATTCCTAAACCAGAACCAATTGGTGCTGCTAGCGGCATAATAGCCGATGCCCCTGAATTTTCTAATCTTTTACACATAAGAGGATCATCATTGCAATAAACCATTACCTTAAAACCTTCTTTAGTTAAAACTTCAGTAGATTTCAGAGTTTCTATCATGTCAGGAAATAAATTTTTTTTATCACCTAACACTTCTAATTTAACTATTTTCCAACCTCCAATTTCTCTAGCAAGTCTTAAAGTTCTTAAAGCATCTTTTGAAGTAAAACATCCGGCAGTATTAGGTAAGTACATTATTTTTTTTGGATCTATATAATCCATCAATATGGGTTTGGATTTATCCGATATATTAACTCGTCGAACAGCAACAGTAACAATTTCAGCACCTGAAATTTTTATTGCTTTAGCACACTCTTTCATATTTTTGTATTTTCCAGTGCCGACTATAAGTCTAGACTTGAATTTCTTATTTGCAATTTTTAAAATATCTAATTTCATTACCCGCCACCTATAAAATGTACAATTTCTATTTTGTCTTTATTTTTTAAATAAGTTTTATTTAATTTTTTTTTATTAACTATTTCTTCATTTAATTCTATTGCTACTTTGTTAATTGGTATTTTTAACTTTTCGATAAGATTTTTTAAAGAAAATTTTATATTTACAGTCAAAAGTCTGCCATTGACTACTATTTTTATTTTATTTTTTTTATTCATATAATATAAAGTTTTATGACTAAATTAATAATAATTAATGGTCCTAACCTTAATCTATTAGGTGAAAGAGAACAAACTCAATATGGTAGCAAGGACTACAAATATCTTGAAGAAATTTGTCTAAATAGAGCAAAAAATTTAAAAATTGATATAGAGATAAAACAATCAAACATTGAAGGAGATATAGTAAATATTATTCAAGATGCTCGTAAATCACATGATGGAATAATTATAAATGCAGCAGGATATAGTCATACATCAGTTGCTATTAGAGACGCTTTAAGTATTTTCAAAAAGCCAATTATAGAGCTGCATATATCAAATATTTATAAAAGAGAGAACTTTAGGCATAAATCCCTTATAAGTGGAGTCGTAACTGGTATAATTTGTGGACTAGGAATAAATGGCTATATTTTAGCCATAAACTCAATGCATGAAATCTTAAAAAATGAAGATTAATAAAAATATTATTAAAGAATTAAATGATTACTTAGAAGAATTTAATCTTACAGAAATAGAATACACTGAAAAAGATGTAAAGGTTAAAGTTTCAAAATCTAGATTATCAAAAAATATTGAAACTGAATTACCTGGTATTGAAAAAAAAACTATAAAAGAAGAAGTTTCAATTAATAATTCAAAAAAGATTACTTCACCTATAATTGGTACTGCTTACTTGGCTCCAGAACCAGGAGGAAAAAAATTTATTGAGATAGGTCAAAAAGTTAAAAAAGGTGATACAATTATGATTGTAGAGGCGATGAAAACTATGAATCATGTACCAAGTCCGCTTGATGGAGTTGTTAAAGAAATTAGCGTTGAGGATGGCCAGCCTGTAGAATTTGGTCAGACTATTGCGACCTTAGATTAAATTTATGTTCAAAAAGATTTTAATAGCCAATAGAGGTGAAATAGCTGTTCGTATAATTAGAGCTTGTAAAGAATGGGGGATTTCAACTGTAGCCATTCACTCAGATGTTGATAGAGATAGTATGCACGTTAGATTAGCTGACGAAAGTATATGTGTTGGTCCTTATCAACCAACATTTAGTTATTTAAATATTCCAGCAATTATGTCAGCTATTGAACTCACAGGTGCTGAAGCCGTACATCCTGGTTATGGTTTTTTATCGGAAAATTTTGAGTTTGCAAAAATATTAGAAGAAAATAATATAAAGTTTATAGGTCCTTCATCTAATTTAATAAAAATGATGGGTGATAAAATTGAAGCTAAAAAAGTTGCTAAAGAAAATGGACTTCCAGTAATAGAGGGGTCTGAAGGTGGCATTAATAATATCAGTGAAGCAAAAAAAATATGTGAAAAAATTGGTTTTCCAGTTCTAATAAAAGCATCTGGTGGTGGTGGTGGAAAAGGAATGAAAATTGTTAAAAAGTTAGAAGAATTTGAAACTCTTTTTTTAACAGCAAAACAAGAGGCGAAAAAATTTTTTGGAAATGATGAAGTTTATATTGAAAAATTTTTTCAAAATCCAAGACATATTGAAGTACAAGTTTTATCAGGTAAAAATAGAACAGTTCATTTGCATGAGAGAGATTGCTCTGTGCAACGAAGGCATCAAAAACTTATAGAAGAAACCCCAAGCCCAGTTTTAAATGATGCAATTAGGAAAGATTTATTTGATAGGACTGTAAGTATGGTAAGTAAAATTGGGTATGAGGGGGCTGGAACAGTTGAATTTATATATGAGGATGGAAAATTCTATTTTTTAGAAATGAATACCAGGGTGCAAGTTGAACACCCAGTAACAGAGATGGTCACAGGAATTGATATAATAAAAGAACAAATATGGATAGCTTTCTCGGGAGATACTGCTTTAAAACAAAGTGATATAAACCCAAGGGGTCATGCTATTGAATGCAGAATTAATGCTGAAGATCCAAGTAATAATTTTCAACCTTCGCCTGGTAAAATAGGAATGTGTCATCAGCCATCTGGCTTTAGAACTAGAGTTGATGGATCTATATACCAAGGATACAAAATTACACCGTATTATGACAGTATGGTTTGTAAAGTGATAACTCATGGAAGAAATAGAGAGGAAGCAATTCAAAGAATGCAAAGATCTCTAGATGAGTTTGTGATTGAAGGAATAACAACTACAATAGAACTACATAAAGTTTTACTAAATAACAAAAAATTTATTACATCTAATTTCAATGTAAGCTGGTTAGATAAAGAAAAAGTTATTTAGCTGTAACATTTTTTTAACCAAACATCATAAACAGGATGATCGAATGGTCTAATAGACGGACTTGATGCAAATGTCCAATCATTAAAAACAAATACTTTATCATTATTATTTATTGTAGTATCTTTTACTTGCATATATGCAGTAACTTCAGGGTCATCATCAAACTCTGAATTATAACATTTTAATATTTTTATACTTAGATTTTGAAAAGAAAACTCCTCTCCAACTTGAATTTTAATATTTGTATTTTTTGAACTTACTTTATCAAGAACACTTAATTCAGCAACTTTCTCACTTTTAATCTGTGTATCAGCGATTATATTATTTGTTAAAAGAATAGAAAAAATTGTTACAAAAAAAAAATTAACTTTTCCAACTTTTATATTTTTTTTTATTAGCATTATTGTACTTTTTTGGATGATAAGAATTTTCTGATCCTGTTTGGTTAGGCAAATGTTCTTTCTGCCAAACATATTTTTTTAAATTATGATTATTTTCTATTTTATTATTCATATAATGCATCCATGAGTACCATTCATTTGGAATTTTAGATGCTTCGACTTCATCATTATAAACTATCCATCTTCTTCCTGATTTACTTTCATAATATTTATTTCCATTTTTATCTTGACCAACTAATTTTCCGGAAAAAAATATTTGCAATCTTGTTCCAAACGTCTGTTGATTCCACCAGGTAAAAATTTGTTTAAATATTGTCAACATAAAAGTTTATTTTTTTTTCAATTTAAAATTGTAAAAATTAAATTAGACTAAAATTTTAAATTTCTATATACTTTATATCTTTAAGATTCAATTTTATAAATAAATAAGGAAATTAAATGGCAAAATATCTAGTAGAGACATACTACACGTGTAGTTTTAAAGTAAGTCATTATCTTGATGATATTGATGAAAAAAATATACAAAATATTGAGAAAAGAGATGACGGAAAATTTGAAATATTAGATGTAAAACTAGATAACAGGAAAACTAAGAATTTGGAAAAAATTGAAAAAAATAAGATAAATGTAGTTGAAAAAGACCTTCCTCAACCTGAGCAAAAAAATAGTCTTAAAATTAACCAAGAAATATTCACTAAAAATATTAAAGATAATAATGGCAGAAGATTTAGTATGCCAGATAGAAGAAAAGGATACATACAAAAAGCATCAATCGGAGATCATAAAGTATACCTACATACAGGTGAGTATGAGGATGGTAAAATAGGTGAAATATTTATAGATACTAGCAAAGAAGGTGAGCTAGTAAAGGCTACAATGAATAACTTTGCTATAGCTGTTTCTCTTGGATTGCAATATGGAGTTCCTCTGGATGAGTTTGTAAATGCTTTTGTAGACACTAAATTTGAACCTTCAGGAAAAGTATTTGGAAATGATAGGATTCTTAGCGCAACATCAATCCTAGATTATATATTTAGAGAACTAGCAATATCATATCTAAATAGAGAAGATCTAGCTCATACACCTTCTATTGGAGGATCTGATCCTTTGGATGATACTGGAATGGATGAAAACAGTGAAGATAAAACTCAATTCTTGAAATTAGTAAAAGATATCACAAGCAAAGGATTTGTAAGAAGTAATTATAAAAAGAAGTTAGTAGATCTATCAGATGTAAAACTCAATCTTAAAGGAAAAAAATAATTAATTTTTCTTTTTTAAGGATAAATTCAGCTCTTTTAATTGATCCTCAGAAATTTCAGATGGTGCATTCATCATTAAATCTTGTGCATTTTGATTCATTGGAAACATAGTAATCTCTCTAATATTTTTTTCATTTGCTAAAAGCATAACAATCCTATCAATTCCTGGGGCTATTCCTCCATGAGGTGGAGCCCCATAACTCAAAGCATTTATCATCCCACTAAATTTACTATTAACATCATTTTTTGAATAACCGGCAATTTCAAATAATTTATACATTAATTCAGGAACATGGTTTCTAATAGCACCAGATGATAATTCAATTCCATTACAGACAATATCATATTGATAGGCTTTAATATTTAAAGGATTAGACAAGTCTAATTTATTTATTTCACCTTGAGGCATTGAGAATGGATTATGACTAAATTTTATATTTTTAGTAGTTTCATCAATCTCATACATTGGATAGTCAATAATCCAACAAAATGAGTATATTTCATTATCAATTAGATTTAAATCTTCAGCTATTTTATTTCTTGCAACACTTAATATTTTCTCTACATCATTTTTCTTTCCACAAGAAAGAAATACCGTATCACCTATATTCGCATTTGTTAGTTTCATGATTTCTAATAATGCATTCTCTGAAAAAAATTTTCCAATTGGTCCTTTGGCATTAATTTTATCATCTTTTTCTAATGTAAAATAAGCTAGACCAGAGGAACCTTGCTCTTTTGCCCATCTATCAATACTATCAAAGAAACTTCTAGGTTTATCCTTTGTATTTTTGGTAACTAACGCTCTAACTAGTGAACCACTTTTCACTAATTTTTTAAAAATATCAAATTTCACATCTTCTCTTTCAAAAATAATTGTTAAATCTGAAATTTCTAAAGGATTTCTTAAATCTGGTTTATCTGAACCATATTTAAGCATTGCATCTTCATAGGTAATCCTTGGAAACTTTTCATGAAGAATTTTTTTATTACTGAATGTTTTAAATAATTTTAGAAATAAAGTTTCAATTACTTCAAATACATCCTCTTGTTCAACAAAGGACATTTCAACATCTAATTGATAAAATTCTCCAGGACTTCTATCTGCTCTGGCGTCCTCGTCTCTGAAACAAGGCGCTATTTGAAAATATTTGTCGAACCCAGAAACCATGATTAGTTGCTTAAATTGTTGTGGAGCTTGTGGTAAAGCATAAAATTTTCCAGGATTTAATCTACTTGGAACAAGAAAGTCCCTTGCACCTTCAGGACTAGAGGATGTTAATATAGGGGTTTGAAATTCTAAAAAACCAAGTTTTTGCATCTCATTTCTAATAAATGAGATTACTTTTGATCTTAAGATAATATTTTGATGTATTTTTTTTCTTCTTAAATCTAAAAATCTATACTTAAGTCTTATTTCCTCAGCATATTCTTGATCTGAAAAAACTGGCATCGGTAATTCTTTAGTTTTACCAAGAATATCAATATTACTAATTTTGACTTCTATTTCTCCAGTAGAAATATTTTTATTTATTGTTTCGTTTGATCTCTCAATTACCATTCCTGTAATTTTGATTACTGTTTCCAAAGAAAGTTTTTCTACTTTCTTAAAAATTTTATTACTTTTGTCTACAACACATTGAGTAATTCCAAAATTATCTCTTAAGTCTATAAATAAAAGATTTCCATGGTCTCTTTTTTTGTTAATCCAACCAGATAAAGAAATTTCCTTCTCTTTATGTAACTTGGTTAATTCCCCGCATGTATGAGTTCTATATTTATTCAATTTACAAAATTTCTTTTATGGTTTTTAAATTAATTGGTTTTTTTTTTTTTAAACTTAATTCGTCAATCTTATATATAAATTCATCAATTTTTCTATAAGATCTGTCAATTCTACTAATTATGAAATTTATTATTTTTTTTTCAATTTTAATCTGGCGATCAGAAAAATTCTTTAAAATTATAGCAAAAAGCAATTCATCATCTGGATTTTCAATTGCAACATAAAGACAATTTTTTGATCTTGAGGTTAAGTCAGGCAGTCTGTATTTAATTTCATTTATTGGTTTTAATGAATTTATTAACAAATACTTGCTATCTTGATCTATTAGATTAAAAATTGAATAAATTATTTCTTCATGATTACATTCCTCATAATCATCAATAATTATGCTTTCATGAAGTTTCATACTTTTAAAAATTGAATTATCAATCTCATTTCCCTTAATTAAAAATGCTTTAGATTTTAATTTAAAGATATTTGCTAGGTGACTTTTTCCAGAGAATTTTTCACCTGAAATATTTAATATTTTTTTATCCCAGTCAGGCCATCTATTAATCAAATTAAATGCGTTAGAATTACTTTTCGATAAATAAAAATCATGTTCATCAAAATTAGTTTTATAATCAAAGTCTAGAAGTAATTGATTTAATTCACTCATTTTATTTTCCAGTTGCTCGAGGATGTATCAATACTAATATCGTAAGATAAAATATCTTTTAAAAATCTTTTTGGACTACTGCTGTAATAAACTTTATATATAATCATTTTACTATCAAACTTTTCAATATTATAACTATTTACAAAATCTAAATTACCCAAAGCATTTTCTAATTTTAATGATTTTTCTGTATTATTTGACTCTACTGATAATCGGATTGGAACTGATGTAGATGGGCTCATTTTATTAATAGATTTCCAATTATCTTCATATTCGTTTTTGATATTAAGTATCATTAAATTTAAGTCTGTTTGATTATCTATATTTTTATCTTTAAAATTTTTACTTAATATTTCAAACTTATCATCAAAATTAATTTTTGAATAAAATTTAATATTATTTTTTCTTTTGAAAATTATCATTATTATAAAATTTTCAGAATAATATTTATTCAATATTTTTTTGAAATTGTAATTTTCAATATCTTCTAAGTTATTTTTTATACTTAAATAATCCTCTGCATCCTCATTTGGTATAATATAGGAAATTTGAAAATAATTTTTTTTAATACTTTCCCAATTTTCTGCAAAAATATTTTCATTTAAATAGTTAAAATTATTTGTTTCTAAATCAATCATAACTGGTATAAAAAGAACGTTAATTTTTTTTGGTAATGAAATAGTAATATTTTTAGAATCTAAGAATTTAATTAATTTTTTTCTATTAAATTCTACCTCCATAATACTTTTATATTTTTGGTTTATGAATTTTTCATCTAATATTGAAAAGTTTTCGATTAATTTTTTTATATCATTTATTGGTGTATTTCTGATTTTATCAAGATCTTTTCTCTCAAGTATCATTTGAGAGATATCTTGAAATGCTTTTTTAAAGCCTCTATCCATAACTTTTAGTTTATTAAAACTAAGATTATATTTTTCCTCAACTTCAATTTTTGAAACAACAAAAGTTTTAGCAAGTACTTCCTTTGTGGAAAACTCTATAAAATTAAAGGTTAAAAATATGAAAAATATATATAAACAATTTGATATATTTTTTTTAAAAAAATACATAACTTTGTTATATGGCATCAAATAAATTAACATACAGTAAGAGCGGAGTTAATATTCCAAAAGCAGATAGTTTTGTTAAATTCATAAGTTCACTAGCAAGAAAATCAAGCAAAAGTGGTGATTTTAAGAATATAGGAGGCTTTGGAGCAATCTCTCCAATACCTAAACAACTAAAAGACCCTCACATCGTTACTAGCACTGATGGAGTTGGAACAAAAATTGAGATTGCAAATGATCTAAATAAATTTGACACAATTGGAATAGATCTTGTTGCGATGTGTGTAAATGATTTGGTCGTCCAAGGAGCGAAACCTTATTTATTCTTAGACTACATTTCTATTAGCAAAATAAATTTGAGAAAATTAAAACATTTAGTGAGAGGAATTGTTAAGGGATGTGATATTGCTGGTTGCAAATTAGTTGGTGGCGAAACTGCTGAAATGCCGGGAACGTATACAAGAGGGAAATTTGATTTAGCGGGTTTCGCTGTTGGTCTTGTTGAAAAGAAAAAAATACTTAATAAAAAAATTAGAAATAATGATCTTATTTTAGCTGTACCTTCTAATGGACTCCACTCTAATGGTTATTCCTTAGTAAGATATCTCTTAAAAAAGAAAAAAATAAATTTAAAAACAAACAAATTTCTCAAAGACGAATTAATTAGACCAACTAAAATTTATGTAAAAGAATTATCTCTTATTAATGAAAAAAATTTAATAAATGGATGTGCAAATATAACTGGTGGAGGTCTAGTGGATAATATCCAAAGAATAATACCAAAAAATTTATGTGCTGAAATAGGTTTAAATAGAGTCAAAACATTAAAAATTTTTAAATGGTTATATAAAATGGGTGTAAGTGAGAAAGAAATGTTAAAGACCTTCAATTGTGGCGTAGGCTTTTGTTTAGTCACAAATCCTAGAAATTTCAATTCAGTAAGTAACTATTTTGGAAAAAAATTTAAACCCTATATAATTGGAAAAATAGTTAAAAATTCAAAAAAAGTAAAATTAAGTGGAAAAATATCCTGGTAAAAAAAATATCGCTGTCTTTATTAGTGGAAGAGGTAGTAACTTAAAATCTTTAATAAAACATTCAAAAAAAAAGAATTCTTTAATTAAAATTATATTAGTTATTTCAAACAATCCAGATGCTGAGGGACTAAAATATGCATCTAAATCAAAAATAAAAAACTATGGAATAAAATTTACAAAAAATTCAAATTTTGAAAATAGCTCACTTAAATTACTTAAAAAATATAATATAGATATTCTTTGTTTAGCTGGATTTATGAAAATATTGTCAGGTAATTTTATAAAAAAATTTTCTAAACCAATATTAAATATACATCCATCCCTTTTGCCTAAGTATAAAGGATTAAATACACATGAAAGAGCTATTAAAAATAAGGATCGATTTGCAGGATCATCAATTCATAAAGTAACTGAAAAATTAGATTCAGGTAAGGTTATTTTACAAAAGAAGGTGAAAATCTTAAAATCAGATAATGTAAGAAGTTTAGAAAAAAAAGTGCTTAAAATTGAACATGAAATTTATCCGAAAGCTATTAATAAGTTTTTAACTAATCTTTAAAAAAAAAATCTAACTCGATCTTAGCATTTTCAACACTATCTGATCCATGAACAGAATTTTTATCAATTGAAATACCATATTTTTTTCGAAGAGTTCCCTCTTCTGCATCTTTAGGGTTAGTTGCTCCCATAAATTTTCTATTTTCTAGAACAGCATTGTCTTTTTGAAGACTCATTACAACAATTGGTCCAGAAGATAAGTAAGCACACAAATCATTATAAAATGGTTTAGATTCATGAACTTTATAAAACTTTTCAGCTTCTTCTTTAGAAATATGAATTTTTTTTTCCTTTAAAATTTCAAATCCGTTATTTTTAAATTCATTTTTAATCTGATCTTGCAAATTTCTTTCAACGGCATCTGGTTTAATTATTGATAATGTTTGTTCAATATTACTCATAATTCTCCTCTATAAATTTGTTTAATAATCTAACGCCATATCCAGTTGCGCCACCAGAATTTAGTGCTCCGGCATATTTAGAAAAAGCCATTCCAGCAATATCTAAATGCGCCCAAGGTGTTTTATTAATTATAAATCTTTGTAAAAATTGAGCTGCAGTTGTTGATCCAGCTCCTCCAACATAATTAATATTTTGCATATCAGCATTATTTGAATTCATTAATTTGTTATAATTCTCATGAAGTGGCATTTCCCATACTTTTTCTTCTACATGTTGACCGGCATCAAAAAGTTGTTTAGCCAATTTTTTATTATTTGACCAAAGCCCAGCATATTCAGATCCTAGCGCAACAATTATTGCTCCAGTTAATGTTGCTAAGTCAATAATAAGACTTGGCTTGAATTTCTCTTCGGTATATGTAAGTGCATCTGCTAAAACTAGTCTTCCCTCAGCATCTGTATTTAAAACTTCGATTGTTTGTCCGCTGTAAGATTTTACAATATCTCCAGGTCTTTGTGCATTGGATCCTGGCATGTTTTCAACTAATCCAACAACTCCAACTGCATTAATTTTAGATTTCCTTAAAGCTAGAGTTTTCATAAGACCAACTACAGTTGCTGAACCCGCCATATCATATGTCATATCTTCCATAAATTTTGCAGGTTTAAGTGAAATTCCACCAGTATCAAAACAAACACCTTTTCCAACGAAGGCTAAAGGTTTTGATTTATTTTTATTTCCATTCCACTCTATTGTTACCATATAAGAACCTCTGATACTTCCTTGTCCGACACCAAGCAATGCGTTAAAACCTAATTTTTTTAATCTTTTTTGATCATAGACTGTAACTTTTAATCCAAACTTTCTTAATTTAACAATTCTCTTTGCGTATTCATCCGGGTGCAAAATATTACCAGGTTCAGAGACTAAATCTCTAGTAAGAAAAACCCCTTCCAAAAGAGCATTTAATTTATTTCTTAATAAATTTTTTTGTTTAGTGTTACTGCCAACAACACTTAAATTTATATTAACATTTTTTTTCTTATCTGTTTTATAAAGATTAAAATTATACGACTTAAGTTGCGCTCCATGAAGAAACTTTTCTAATTGTATATTAGTAAAAGAATTATTTTCTACATTTATAAATGAATTCTCTTTTTTATTTTCCTTGAGAAAAACATATAATTTTGAACCAAGTTTTTCAAAATCTAATGAAACTTTTGACTTAGTACAATTTACAAAAATGTAACTTTTATCTTTGTAATCTTTTGTAAGGAAATGCTGTTCAGAGAAAAGTTTATTAGAAAATACTGACTTTATTAAATGTTTAATCTCTCTATTTTTTGTATTTTTTTGGGTTAACAAAATAATCTCATTATCCTTTGCTATTTTTGAGGCCTTATTTACGAAATTTAATTTTAGCTTCATTTTTTTGAAATTTTTATTAGATATTGTTGTATATTTATTAAAACAATAATTTCAATGAATAAATTAATATTTCGTAAATTTTCTTTAGATATACTAAATTTCTTTTTAATAGCGTCATTTAGTATTACTTTTATAGTTTGGATTATACAAGCAGTAAACTTACTAGATTTAGTTTCTGATGACGGACATAGTTTAAAGGTTTATTTTTACTATGTTTCACTAAATTTTCCAAAAATATTTAGCAAGACTATAGTCTTTGTATTTTTTATATCTATTTTTTATGTCATAAATAAATATAATAATTCTAATGAACTAATTGTATTTTGGAACAATGGTATTAGGAAAATTTACTTCATAAACTTTATCTTAAAACTATCGATCTTATTTTTAGTTTTACAATTAGTTCTTAATTTATTTGTTGTTCCAAAGTCTCAAAATCTTGCGAGATTATTTTTAAAAGAATCTAATATTGATTTTTTACCAAAATTAATATCTGAAAAAAAATTCATTAATGTTGTGAAAAATCTTACAATATTTGTTGAGGAATTCAGGAAAGATGGTGTTTTAAATAAAATCTATATTAATGAGAAAATAGATCTGAATAACTCGAAAATTATTGTAGCTGATTCAGGTAAAATTATTAAAAAAGATAACCAGTTTTATTTGAGACTTTATGACGGGGGTATAACAAATCTTAATCAAACAAACTCATTCGCTTTAAATTTTTCTGAAACTGATTATGATTTATCCAATTTTTCAACTAAATCAATTACACATCCTAAAATGCAAGAAATTAAATCATCAATTATACTAAATTGTTTCAAAGAATTTCTATTAAACTTAAATATAAAAAATCAAAGATCTTTTGTAATTTCAGCAAATCAAACTTGTCATAATAGAGATTTAAAATCAATAAGCGATGAAATTTACAAAAGACTTATATTACCTTTTTACACTTTAATAATTTCTTTAATAGCCGCAAGTTTAATCGTTGAACCTAAATCAAAATATTTTATTAGATTTCACAAATTAAATGTTTTTTTAATTGGCAGTTTTACAATTATTTTATCACAAATAAGTTTAAAATTTCTTTTAACCTCAGTAAGCACAGTTTATATAATACTTTTGCTACCTGTTATATTGGTATTAATTTATTATTTAATTTTATTACTACTTACAAAATTTAAATTACATTTCTTATGATTTTGAAACAACACGAACGTTATCTCACAAATTTATTTTTAAAAAATATAATAATCATTATTACTGTTTTTGTATTTTTAAGTTTTTTTCTTAATATTTTTGAGGAAATTAAATATTTTGAAAATAAAAATAGTGAGACTTATATACCAATTTTTTTAACAATTTTAAATATCCCATCTATAATATTTGAAATATTACCTTTTATTTTTTTACTTGGAGTTATGTTTTTTTTTATAAACATTTACGAAAGAGATGAGATTGAACTATTAAGAAGTAATGGTATTGATAATTTAAAAATTACATTTATAATTTCAATTGTTTCTTTGATTTTAGGCATTATATTAATAGTACTTTACTACTCATTTTCAGCAAATTTAAAAAGTTTATATCTAAATATTAAATACAAGTATTCTAATACAAATGATCACTTAGCTATTGTAAATGAAGATGGTCTCTGGATAAAAGAAAAAAGCAGAGATGATAGAAGGATATTTATTATTAATGCTAAAAATTACAAAATAAATAATTTAGAAAATCTAGAAATTACACAATTAGATAATGAATATAAATTAATAAATACGATTGTATCAGAGAAAGCAGACATAAAACAAAAGATGTGGATCTTAACGAATGTTAAAATATACTCTAAAGATAGAAAAACTGAAATATTAGACAGTTATGAATATTCATCATCATTTAACGAAAAAATTATATCAAATTTATATTCCAATCTAAATTCATTAAATATTTTACAACTAATGGAATTAAAGGATAACTATAAATCTATTGGGTATTCAGCAACCGAAGTAAGTTTACAACTTAATAAAATTTACAGTTTGCCAATTTACCTTACTCTAACTACAATTATAGGCGCTATATTAATGTTTAAATTAACCTTTATAAAATCGAAATTTTTCTTAGTAGTTATTGGTGTAATAATATCTGTAATTTTTTATTATATAAATTATTTTTCAATTTTATTTGGAAAAAATGAAACATTACCTGTTGAATTGTCAGTTTGGCTACCTCAGATTCTTATATTTTTAATATGCACATTAGGATTAACAAAACTAAATGAAAATTAAAATTTTTAAAATATTTTTAATAATTTTTTTTATATTTGTTAGCTCAAATTTAAAAGCTGAGTCAGTAGTATTTGATTCAAAAAATATTAAAATTGAGGAAGATGGAAATATGATTTTTGCAACAAGTGGAATAGCAAAAATACCGTTAAAAAAACTTAAAATAAAAGGAGATAAATTCGTTTATGACAGAAAAAATTTGGAACTAATAATTTTTGATAATGTGAAATACACTGATTTGGAAAATAATATTATAATAGAAAGCCAAAAAATGGTTTATGATGAGTTAGAAAACAAAGTTTTCTCACAAAGCAAAACATATTTAAAATTGGAGAATAAATACGAAATTAAATCATCTAATATTTTATTTGATAGAAAATTAAATAAAATATCCAGTAAAGATTATACAGAGTTAGAAGATGAAATTAAAAATAAATTCATATTTAAACAAGGTTTAATTTTTAATACTTTAGATCAAACTATATCATCAAAAAAGGTTTTAATTAAAGATCAAAATCTTAATCAGTATTTTTTTGAAAATAATAAAATTAATCTTAAATCAAATGAAATAGCTGGTAAAGAGATTAAGGTAGATTTTGAAGACTCATTTTTTGGCAATGAAAACAATGATCCTACCCTAAAAGGAAGTAGTATTATATCTAATAATGAAAAAACTAAAATATTTAAAACTGTATTTAGTACTTGTAATATTAATAAAAAAGATTGTAGAGGCTGGGAGCTTCAAAGTGAAATATTCACTCATAACAAATTAAAGAAATTATTTGAATATGAAAAATCTTGGCTAAAACTATTTGGAAAAAAAATATTTTATATGCCATATTTTAATCATCCAGATCCTACAGTAAAAAGAAAATCTGGTTTTTTAACACCATTTTATAAAGGATCTAGTAACTTAGGGTCATCAATAACTGTTCCATATTTTTATTCTATATCAAATTCTAAAGACTTTACTTTTAAACCAAGATTTTATTTTGATAACGACTACATAATCCAATCAGAATATAGAGAAGCTTTTCAAAAATCTAATTTGGTTGCAGATTTTAGCTTAAATAGAAAAGAAAATACAAATACTCACATTTTTGCTGAATTAGATGGAAAATTGAACAATGAAACGAGCTATGAAATACAAGTTCAAAATGTAACAAATGATAATTATCTTAAAATTCATAACATTAAAGAATACACACCTCTGATTGATAGTGATAGCAGCTTGTCGTCATTTATAAAAGTAGAGAAAAATATTGACGAAAATACTAGTCTTGATAGCTCAATTAAACTTTATGAGGATTTATCTAAAGAAGACAATGATAAATATCAGTATATTTTTCCAGACTTTAATTTTTCAAAAAATATAGATTTAGATGAAAGTTATAATGGTAACTTTCAATTTTTATCATCTGGATTTCAAAAAGTATATGAGACTAATAAATACGAAGCCCTAATTAATAACAATTTTAATTTTAGTTCTTTCGATTTCATTTCAGCCAATGGTATAATATCTGACTATAGTTTATTGCTCAAAAACTTTAATACTTACTCCGAAAATTCAAGCATATATGAGAAAAATAATGATCACGAAATATTTAGTACTTTTTTACTAAAATCAGAGTTACCATTAAAAAAAGTATTAAAAAATTCAAATAATTTTCTTAAACCAGTTATGCAACTAAGAATTAGTCCAACAAATGGTAAAAATATATCAAACGACGACACACGCTTAGAATTTGATAACTTATTTTCACCAAACAGAATTGGTAGATCAGATATGGTTGAAAAAGGAAATTCAATTACTTTGGGTATAGAATTTGAAAAACAAAATTTAAATAACGAGAAAATTTTAGGATTAAATTTAGGAAACGTATTAAAAGATAAACGAAATGAATATCTTCCATCAAAAACTAAACTAAACCAAACAAGATCGGATATTGTTGGAAATTTGTTTTATAAACCTAATGACAATTTAAATTTAAATTATAACTTTTCTTATGATAGAGATCTTGAATACTCTAATTACGACTCGATAAAAGCCACATTTGGGTTAAATAAATTTATTACATCTTTTGATTATATTACTGAACATAATGATTTTGTTGATAGTGAAATTATTAAAAATGATACACAAATTAAATTATCAGATGAACATGTGATTAGTTTTAATACCACAAAAGACTTAGAAAATGATTTTACTCAATTTTATAAACTATCATATGAATATGAAACTGATTGTTTGTTAGCCTCTTTTGAATATCAAAAGAAATTTTTTAGGGATGGAAGTTTAGTTCCAGACGAAAGTTTAGTCTTTTTAATAAAATTTATTCCATTTGCTGAGATCCGTGGAGCTGCGAATTCTGTTTTTGAAAATTAAA
Organism: uncultured Pelagibacteraceae bacterium; assembly: GCA_902563435.1. Taxonomy (GTDB): domain Bacteria; phylum Pseudomonadota; class Alphaproteobacteria; order Pelagibacterales; family Pelagibacteraceae; genus Pelagibacter. Next base: position 56,038 of record CACEXE010000003.1, on the reverse strand, counting down.
TGAATAAATTTAAATTTGTAATAATTAGTATAATAATTTTGATTTATAGTTTTAATTTGCAAGCTAAATCTATTCAAATAATTGCAAAGGTGCAAAATGACATAATAACAAATATTGATATTGAAAATGAGATAAAATATTTGATATTCTTAAATCCAAAATTAAAAGAATTAAAAATAAAAAATTTAGAAAATATTGCAAAAAATTCTTTAATTACTGAGATTATAAAAAAAAAAGAAATTGATAAAGCCTATGTTGATGAAAAAAAAGAAAATTTTTTCGAAACTATAGAAAGAAGTTTTTTAAAAAGTAAAAATATAAATAGTAAATCTGAATTTATTAAAATTTTAAATAGCAAAAATTTAAGCTACGACATATTAAAAAAAAAATTACAGATTGAAGCTTTGTGGAATCAACTTATTTATAGCAAATACTCAAAAAATATAAGGTTAAATAAAGACGAATTGAGACAAAATATATTAATTCAATACAAAAATGAAAATAAAAAATATGATTATAATCTCTCAGAAATATTTTTTTCTGAAAATATTTCTGAAAGTTTTAATGATACACTAAATAAATTGAAAAAAAGTATTAATGAAGTCGGATTTGAAAATACGGCAAATATTTTTAGTGTTTCAAGTACTTCAAAAAATGGAGGTTTAATTGGCTGGGTTAATGAATTACAAATATCTAAGACAATAAAAAAAGAAATCAATAAACTTAATAAAGGAGAGATAAGTTCGCCAATTAAAATAGGTGGTGGATATTTAATTATTAAAATTAATGACAAAAGAGAAACTAAACAAATAATTGATGTTGACAATCAATTGAATGAGCTAATTAATAAAGAGACAAATAGGCAACTTAATAGTTATTCGCTTATTTTTTATAAAAGATTAAAGAAAAATATACAGATAGATGAATTCTAATATAATTTTAATAGTTCTTGGAGAGCCAAACAGTATTTTTTCTGAGATTTTATTCAAATTTTTTAAATCAAAAAGATTTAAAATGACTAAGAGTAGAATAATTTTAATTGGTAATAAAAAACTATTTGAAAAACAAATGAAGCAATTAAAATATAGACTATATTTAAATGAAATATTTGAAGTTAATGAAGCGTTAAAAAAAAGAATTAATATAATTAATATTGAATACAAGTTTAAAAAAATTTTTTCTAAAATAAATAGTTCTTCGAAACAATATATTGAAAATTGTTTTGATGAAGCAATAAGGTTGATTAAAAGTAATAATCTAACCAAACTAATTAATGGACCTATATCAAAAACTCATTTTTTGAAAAAAAAATTTCCTGGTATTACTGAATATATCGGATTTAAAACAAATACCAAAAATCCAATAATGTTGATTTACAATAAAAATTTATCTGTTGTACCATTGACCACGCATACTCCATTAAAATATGTTGCAAAACATATAAAAAAAAAAAAAATTGTTAATACTGTAAAAATAGTTGATCAGTTTTATAGGACAAAATTAAGAAAAAAACCTAAGTTTGCAATATTAGGGTTAAATCCACACTGTGAATCAACCGATAGAATAAGTGAAGAAAAAAAAGAAATTATTCCAGCAATTAATGTGTTAAGTAAAAATAAAATTAATATCTCTGGACCGTACGCGGCTGATACTTTTTTTTTAGAGAAGAATATTAACAAATTTGATGCTGTAATTGGTATGTACCACGATCAAGTACTCACCCCAGCTAAAACATTATTCAAATTTGAAGCAATAAATATTACAATTGGCTTACCATTTCTAAAGATTACTCCTGATCATGGTCCCAACCAAGATATGATAGGTAAAAATAGATCAGATCCAACATCAATTTTTTATGCATTTAATTTTTTAGATAAAATTAAATGATTTTCGTTCCGAAAAAAAGTTTAGGACAAAATTTTCTTATTGATGACAATGTATTAAATAAAATTGTTGAATTAGGAAATATTAGTCAAAATGACAACATAATAGAAGTTGGGCCTGGTAATGGAGCCTTAACAAATAAAATATTTGAAAAAAATCCTAAAAGTCTAATAGTAATTGAAAAAGATGAAATATTAGCAAATCTTTTAAAAAAAAAATTTGAAAAAAAAATTAATGTTATTAATCAGGATATGATGCTGACTTCCTACGAAACTTATATTAAAAATAATCTGATTATATTTGGAAACTTACCATATAATATTTCAACGCAAATACTTACGAAATGGATAAAAACCGATGTTATAAATAAATTTTGTAAGAAACTAATATTAATGTTTCAAAAAGAAGTTGCTGACAGGATAATCGCAAATACTAACAGCAAAAATTATGGAAGACTATCTATCTTTGCAAATTGGAAGATGAAAATTGAAAAAATAATTGATATAGAGCCTGAAAGCTTTCGTCCTTCTCCAAAAGTTAAGAGTACATTACTAGTTTTTGTTCCAAAAAAAAATTTCTATAAGTTAAAAGATCCTAAAAACTTAGAACATATAACTAATATTTTTTTCAATCAAAGACGAAAAATGATTAAAAAACCTCTTAAATTTTTATTTAAAAATTTTGATGAAATATCAAAAAATTTATCTATCGATTTAAAATTGAGACCTCAGAATTTAGACCCCCTGACCTATTACAAAATTTGTGAATTTTACGAATCTTTAATTTAGTAAGTAATCAATATGATTTTTTATAAATTTCCTATTTGATAATAATTTTGATTTCTTGTTTTTTCTCGAATTTATAAAATTTACTATCAATTTATAACATTTTTCAATATTGTCATTAATTACAGCAAAGTCATAGTCCTTCCAATGCATTACATCATCTTTAAATTGTCTCATTCTCTCATTGGCTATTTTTTTATCTTTTTTTTCTCTTTTTAGTAATCTTTTAAAAAGTTCCTCTTTTGATGGAGGAAGAATAAATATTGTTATAATTTTATATTTTAATTTTTTATTTCTTATCTGTCTAGTTCCTTGCCAATCGATATCAAAAATAACATTTTCTCCATTTTTTAATTTATTTATTACTTTTTCTTTTAACGAGCCATAGAAGTTTTTAAAAACTTTTGCATATTCTAAAAATTTTTTTTCTTGAATTAATTTTTTGAATTCTTTTTTTTTAATAAAGAAATAGTCTCTTCCGTTTTTTTCAGTTGACCTTGGTTTTCTTGTGGTATGAGAAATAGATATTTGATAATTTTTTCTTGAAGAAATTTTTTTTACTAGTGTAGTCTTTCCTGCGCCAGAAGGAGAAGATAATATTACAATTATCCCTGCTTTTTTTTCGGCCATTGACGTAAAAAATTAGTTTGCTTTATTTTCAATAAATTTGACTGCATCTCCTACGGTCAAAATTTTCTCAGCATCACTGTCAGATATTTCAGATCCAAATTCTTCCTCAAAAGCCATCACTAACTCAACTGTATCTAAACTATCTGCACCTAAATCATCTATAAAGCTAGAGTCATCGTTTACTTTAGCTTCATCAATCCCTAAGTGATCAGCAACTATTTTTTTTACTTTACTTGAAATATCATCTGACATTTTGTTCCTTTAAGTTAATTCGTTATTAGATAATTTATAAATTTTGTCAACTAAAATACATTCCTCCATTAACATGAATAGTTTCCCCAGTAATATAGTCGGATAAATTTGAACATAAAAAGGCAATTGTATTCGCAACATCCTCCGGTTTGCCAAATTTGTTGAGTGAAATTCTCGATTTTAATAGATCAGTATGCTCCTCGCTAATTTTATTAGTCATATCTGACATTATAAATCCTGGTGATACTGAATTCACTGTAATATTTTTTTTTCCATATTCTAGTGCTAAGCTTTTTGACAAACCAATTATACCTGCCTTCGATGCGGCATAATTGGCTTGGCCAATATTGCCTGAATGACCAACTACTGAAGTAACATTTATAATTTTACCACTTTTTGATTTCAACATTTTTTTTATTACATTCTTTGTAATTAAAAATGTTGAAGACAGATTTATGTCTATAACCCTTTTCCATTCCTCTTCTTTCATTCTAATTGAAAGATTATCTTGAGTTATCCCTGCATTGTTAATTAAGACATTAATTTTGTTAGATAAAATTGAGTTACAATTTTCCACAAAATCGTCTATTTTGGCATGTTCAGAAATATCAAACTTTAGTGTTTTCACTTTTTCATACTTTTCTTTGATTATATTTAATTTTTCTTCATTTGTTCCTGTGGCTAAAACATTTGATCCTGCTGAAACTAATGTATCTAAAATCGAGTTTCCAATTACCCCTGTAGCACCTGTCAAAATTATATTTAAGTTATTTAAGTCGATCATAAATTCTTTAAATCATCTATATTATTTACTTGAATTAGTTTTACATTACTATCAATTCTTTTTACTAGCCCTGATAATACTTTACCTGGACCAATTTCAATAAACTTTTGACTCCCAAAATTAATCATATTTATAATACTTTCTCTCCAGCGAACAGGTTTTTCTATTTGATCTATTAAAAGACTTTTTATTTTTTCTGGTTCATTAGTTGGTTCAGCTGTTACGTTTGATATTATCATATTATTTGGAGTTAAAAATTTGCTATTATTGAGTTCTTTTTTCATAATTTGTGTTGCCTCATTCATAAGTACACAATGAAAAGGAGCAGAGACTGGCAATTTAATATTTTTTATATTATATTTTTTTAGATCAAAAATGAATAAATCAAGATCATTCATTTTACCACTTATAACAACTTGTCCTATAGAATTGTCATTAGCTAAAAAACATTCATACTTATTTTTATTATTTTCAATTATTTCATCAATTTTTTTGATATCTTGTCCTAATACTGCAACCATTCCTCCTTCATTTTTGGGAACAGCATTCTGCATTGCATTACCTCTTACTTTCAAAAGTCTAATTGTTTCTTTAAAATCTATAGAATTAGAACAAGCTAACGCTGAATATTCCCCTAGCGAATGTCCTGCAAAAAAGGAGGCTTTAGTAATATCAAATGAAGTTTCTTTTTTTATTACATTAAATATTGAATAACTGACAAGAAATATTCCTGGTTGAGTATTTTCTGTGTAATTTAAAAGGTCTTTTGGCCCCTCAAAGATTATTTTTTTTATAGAGAATTTAAGTACATCGTCCGCTTCCTCAAAAAAATCTTTTACATAACTAAAATTATTGTATAAATCCCTAGCCATTCCAACAGATTGAGAACCTTGGCCAGGAAATAAAACAGAAAACATAGAAAATATCAGTAAATACTTTATTTTTTATATTGTAATTAAAAAATTATAATAGTATATCCTCTATTTTTTTGAAAGAATTATTATGAACTTATATGAACATACAATTGTAGCTAGACAAGATGTCAGTCCAACACAATTGAAACAAATTGAGGAAAAATATTCTAAAATAGTAGAAAAACTTGAAGGAAGTATTGTTAAGTTAGAAAATTGGGGATTATTGAATTTATCATATATTATTAAAAAAAATAAAAAAGGTAACTATATCCATTTTAAACTTGAAGCTAATGGTAAAATAATTTCAGAACTTGAGAAAAACGAGAAGATAGATAAAAACCTGTTAAGATACTTAACAGTTAAAGTTAAAAAATTTGATCTTGAAGCTGATTACTTTAAAAAAAGTGATGAGAAAGAGAATTTTTCTAAATAAATATTGATTATGAAAAAAAGAAATAATAAGAAAAAAGGTAAGCAAAGTAATTTTGCAAAATTAAGTATTTTTCAAAATCAAAAATATAAATTTAAAAAAAAATGTCCTCTTACAGGTAAAGGTGCACCAGTGGTTGACTATAAAAATATTAAATTGTTAAAAAGATATGTATCGGAAAATGGTAAAATACTGCCATCAAGAATAACTTCAGTAAGTCAAAAAAAACAAAGAGAACTTTCTTTATCAGTTAAAAGAGCAAGAAACTTAGCATTATTATAAAATGAAAGTAATACTTCTAGAAAATGTAAGAAAAATTGGATCCATAGGTGAAATCATAGAGGTTAAAAGAGGCTTTGCTAGAAATTATCTTATATCCAAGAAAAAAGCTCTATTTGCATCTAAAGAAAATATTAAAGAGGTAGAAAAAATTAAACAAGATTTGAGCAAAAAAGATCTGGATAAAAAAAAAGAAGCAAAAGAAATTAATGAAAAGATAAAAAATAAACAATATGAAATCAAAAAATTGAGTACAGAAAACAAAGAATTATATGGATCAGTAAAACCAACTGAGATATCAAAAGTTATAGAGGAAATTGATAAAGTTAAAATAAACCCGTCTTTAATACAACCTTCAAAAGAAATTAAGTCAATTGGTGATTTTAATGTATTAATTAATTTACACCCAGATGTTCAAACAGAGATTGTAATAAAAACTGTTCCTCAAGAGGAAATGAAATAATTATACATAATTTTCCCCAATAATAATAAAGATTTGTTTTTTTTCCTTTATTATGTAAGTTTTTTTTGTGTCTCAATCTTTAAATATAATTAAGAATAAATTAGATGAACTACCTAATAACATAGAAGCTGAACAAGCAGTTATTGGATCAATATTGCTTGCTAATGAGACATTTGATGAAATTAGCTTACTAATTAATAGTAAAAATTTTTATGATCCGATGCATCAAAAAATATTTAGTGCTATTGAAAAGTTAATTTCAAAAGGAATGCTGGCAAATCCAATTACTCTAAAAAATCATTTTGAAAATGAAAAAGATGAACTCAATATTCCAGAATACCTTGTAAAAATTACAAAATTTTCAACATCCTCTAGACAAAGTATTGAATATTCAAAATTGATTTACGATTTATATGTAAAGAGAGAGTTAATCAAAATTTCTGACAATATAAGTGACACAGCCAAACTTAATGATTTGAACAGCGATGGACAACAAATTATTGAGCATTTTGAAAAATCTTTATTTGATTTAGCCGAAGGGGGATCTTTCAGCTCTTCCCTAGTTAAATTTGATGAAGCAATGAAACAGACTATTGACATGGCTTCTAATGCTTACAAAAATGAAGAGGGAATTGTTGGCGTGCCATCTGGACTAAAAGATTTAGACGATAGATTGGGCGGAATGCATAAATCTGACTTAATAATAATTGCTGGTAGACCATCAATGGGTAAAACTGCTTTAGCAACAAATATTGCATTTCATGCTGCAAAAAATATTCAAGATAAAGGTGAAAAATCTTGTGTAGCATTCTTTTCATTAGAAATGTCCTCTGAACAACTATCTACTAGAATTCTAGCAGAACAATCTAGAATAAAATCTAATGATATAAGAAGAGGAAAAATTTCAGATGAACAATTTGATAAGTTTATAGAGACTTCAAAAAATATAGCCGAACTCCCACTTTATATTGATGAAACTCCAGCGATAACAATCGCAGCGCTTAATAATAGAGCTAGAAGAATTAAAAGAGTCCATGGTTTAGATATGATTGTAGTCGACTACATTCAACTAATGAGAGGAACAAATTTCAAAGATGGAAGAGTACAAGAAATTTCTGAGATTACACAAGGATTGAAGGCTATTGCAAAAGAATTATCAGTTCCTGTACTTGCGCTCTCTCAATTATCTAGAGCAGTTGAACAAAGAGATGATAAAAAACCATTGCTTTCAGATCTAAGAGAGTCTGGATCAATAGAGCAAGATGCTGATGTTGTGATGTTTGTCTTTAGAGAATCGTATTATTTAAAAAATAAAGAGCCAAGACCTGCAACTGTTGAACATGCTGAATGGCAGGCAAAAATGAATGAAATTTCTCATTTAGCTGAACTACTCATACTTAAACAAAGACACGGCCCAACTGGTACTATAATGCTTGAATTTGAGGAAATGTTTACCAAATTTAAAGATATTCAAAATAATTAATATAAATTATAAAAGCTAATATCCAATGTTAGCTAATTTTTACGAAAAGAATATTATAGGAAAACCTAAGTATGTTTTTTCAATCTTAGTAGTAATATTATTTGCTGCTTTTTACTTTTCTAAAGATTTTCGCTTAGATGCAAGTTCGGAAACATTATTACTAGAAAATGATCCAGATCTCGAATTCTTAAACGAAATAAATGATAGATACGGTGCTAAAGAATTTCTAGTACTCACCTACTCCCCAGATAGTAAAATGAATTCAAAGGACTCAATTGAAAATCTTTCTAAATTAAAAAACGAGTTAAAATCTTTAAACTGGGTTTATAATGTTGTTACACTTTTAGATATTCCTTTATTAGAAGCAACAGATGATACTTTAATTGAGCGTATTCAAAATTTTAAAACCTTAACAAGTAAAAATGTTGATAAAGACCGCGGGTTTAATGAAATCTTAAATAGTCCAGTATTTAGAAACTTTGTAATTAGTGAGGACGGAAAAACAAGTGGTATCATTGTATATATAAAACCAAGTAAGATAGATAAAGAGATTACAACCAATAAGAAATTAGAAGTTTATAAAGATAAAATTAAAAAAGAGCGACATCTAAATATTTTAGAAATTAGAGAAGTCATAAAAAATCATAATCAAAATACGCAGATTTATCTCGGCGGCATCCCAATGATTGCAGACGATATGATGACCTTTATAAAAAATGATATTGTGACTTTTGGAATTGGAGTACTGCTTTTTATAATCTTAACACTTTGGTATGTATTCAAAAACATAATTTGGATAGTAATTCCAATTTGTAGCTGTTTCTTCTCGGTTATATTTATGACGGGTTTTCTTGGTTTAGTTGGATGGAAAGTTACAGTAATTTCATCAAACTTTATCGCGTTAATGTTAATACTTACTATGGCAATGAATATTCATATGAGTACTAGATACTTGCAGTTAAACAAACAATTTCCAAAAAAAAAAAAGTTCGAAATTTTAATTTTGACAACAAAAAAAATGATTTGGCCAATCTTTTACACTGTCTTAACAACTATATGTGCTTTCATGTCGTTAATTTTTAGCGAGATAAAACCAATCATAGATTTTGGGTGGATGATGACTTTTGGATTAATAACGTCACTAATAATTACATTCACTCTTCTACCTACACTGTTAAGTTTTGTTCAAAACTCAAATGTTGCATTAACTGAAGAAAAAAACTCTAAAATAACTGGTTATTTAGGAATACAATCAATTAGAAACAAAAATTACATATTTGGTTTAACTGGGATAATTATATTTTTAAGTATATTTGGAATCTCTAAATTAGAAGTCGAAAATAGTTTTATTAATTATTTTGACAAAGATACAGAGATTTACAAAGGCATGAAGTTAATAGACGAAAAGTTGGGTGGAACTACTCCACTAGAAATAATTTTAAAATTTCCAAAAGATGAGGATGTAGAAACTGATAGTGAGAATGATTGGGGCGATGAGGATGAAAATGATGATAAATATTGGTTTACAAAAGATAAAATTAATAAAATAACTCGAGTTCACAATTATTTAGATAACATTAATGCTGTTGGCAAAGTTTTATCCTTTTCATCAATAATTGAAGTTGCAACAAAATTAAATAATAACAAACCACTTGGAACTTTGGAAATGGGTGTTCTGTATACTAAAATTCCAGATAATATTAAAAAAGAAATAGTAGACCCATATATATCTATAGAAAATTCCGAAGCTCGAATAAGCTTAAGAATAAAAGACTCATTAGATGGATTAAGAAGAAATGATCTAATTAATCAAATTAATTTTGATTTAGAAAATAAATTAAATATCAGTAAAGATGAATTTAAACTCGGAGGTGTGCTTATATTGTTCAATAATTTACTTCAAAGTTTATTTAAATCCCAAATATTAACTCTTGGTTTTGTGATGGTTGGAATATTTGTTATGTTTTTAATTCTTTTTAGAAATATCAAAATTTCACTAATTGGCGTAATACCAAATTTTATTGCAGCTTTTTTTATTCTAGGGATAATCGGGTTGGCGGGCATCCCTTTGGATATGATGACAATCACAATTGCTGCTATCACGATTGGTATTGCTGTAGATAATAGCATTCATTATATCTATAGATTTAGAGAGGAACTAGCTAAAATAAAAGATTACAATAAAACTCTTAAATATTGTCATTCCACAGTTGGTGTAGCAATACTAAATACATCTGTAACAATTGTATTTGGATTTTCTATTTTGGTTTTATCTAATTTTATTCCAACTATATATTTTGGTATCTTCACTGGTATAGCAATGATATTCGCTATGATATCAGTTTTAACATTATTACCATCTTTACTTTTAGTACTAAAACCTTTTAAGATTAAATAATTAATGGAAGTTGTAGAAGAATTTTTAAGTGACCTGTATACCTTTGACATTATCTACTTAGTTTTCACTGTATTATCTTTGATTACATGCACAAAAAAAGGTTTTTTGTTGAGCATTTTGTCAGCCTCTAAATGGCTACTAGCTTATGTTGTTACTCTATTTCTATTTCCAAAAGTAAAACCATACTTCGAAGATATAATTGATAGTAAATATGTCCTTGATCTTGCGGTTGGTATAGGATTATTCATAATAATTATATTTTTAATTTTATTAATAAATAAAGGAATTAATAGAGCAGTCACCTACTCTGGATTGGGAAATTTAGATAGAATCTTTGGTTTCTTTTTTGGATTTATTAGGGCTTACGTTATAGTTGTATGTATTTATACAACCATAAATATCATCTATAACCACAAAAAATGGCCTATTAATTTAGATGATGCTTTTACATATGCATGGGTTGAAAAAGGTAGCAACTACCTTATAAAAGAATTTCCTGACAAAAAAGATTATGAAGAAACTAAAGAAAAAGTTCAAGATATATGATCCCAAGATTAAGGAAGAGTGTGCAGTATTTGGAATAAGCAATTCTAGTGATGCTTCTACCCTTACAGCTTTAGGCCTACATGCCCTTCAACATAGAGGACAAGAAGGCTGTGGTATTGTTTCATACGATGGAGAAAAATATCATTCAGAAAAAAGATTTGGGTTAGTTGGTGATAATTTTAATGATGAAAAAGTTTTAAAAAAACTTCCTGGAAAATACGCAATTGGTCATAATCGCTACTCAACTACAGGTGGAACTGCTTTAAGGAATGTACAACCTTTTTTTGCTGATACAAATGCAGGAGGTATAGGTGTTGCACATAATGGAAATCTTACAAATGCAATTACACTAAGAAACAAATTAGTTGAAGATGGTGCAATATTTTATACTACATCAGATACTGAAACTATTGTTCAATTAATTGCTAAATCTAAAAGAAACAAAACAATTGATAAAATCATTGATGCTATTTTTCAAATTCAAGGTGGATACTCACTTGTAATGATGACACAAAACACACTTATAGGTGTTAGAGATCCCTACGGAATTAGACCATTAGTAATTGGTAAATTAAAAAATTCCTATGTATTTGCTTCTGAAACTTGTGCATTTGATATAATTGGAGCAAAATTTGTAAGAGAGGTAGAAAATGGAGAAATTGTTTACATCGAAAATGATGAATTAAAAAGTATTAAACCTTTTCCTCCAAAAAAAATTAGACCATGCGTGTTTGAATACATTTATTTTTCTAGACCAGACAGTATCTTAAACGGTAAAACTGCATACGAATACAGAAAGAATTTTGGACAACAATTGGCAAAAGAGGACAAAATAGAAGCTGACTTAGTTGTGCCTGTCCCAGACTCAGGTAACGCTGCAGCACTCGGATATGCTGAAGAAAAAGGTCTAAAATTCGACCTAGGTTTAATTCGAAACCATTATGTTGGAAGGACTTTTATTGAACCCTCTCAACAAATTAGAAGTTTGGGAGTTAAGCTAAAATTGAATCCAAATATCTCAGTAATAAAAAATAAGAGGATTATTTTGGTTGATGACTCACTAGTAAGAGGTACCACATCGTCAAAAATAGTGAAGATGTTATACGATTCTGGAGCAAAAGAAGTTCACGTGAGAATAGCAAGTCCCGAAATTAAGTTTCCTGATTTTTATGGAGTTGATACACCAACAAAAAAAGAGCTTTTAGCAGCAAACAAATCTACAGCTGAAATATGTGAATTTATTAAAGCAAAATCACTAAAATTCTTAAGTTTGAATGGTTTATATTTAGGAATGGGATTTGAAAAAAGAAATGAAAATTATCCACAATTAACAGATCATCACTTTACTGGGGAATACCCTGTAAAAATAATAGATGAGCTTGGCGAAGATAAAGTAACCCAACTTTCTTTATTGAGTACCGCATCAAATAATTAAAATGAAAAAAGTAAGTTTTACAGAAATGAAGAATGGTACTAAAGACGACTATCAACTTTTAGAAAAATTAGAAAGTCAATATGAAAGAAAAACTGCAGACAGAATTTTAGATTATTTGGCTTCACAGACTACTACACTTGAAGGATATCAGATAACAAGATTAGAACATTCATTACAAGCAGCAACAAGAGCATACAAAAATGGTGAAAACGAAGAAATGGTTGTAGCCACATTATTGCACGATCTTGGAGATGAATTGGCTCCAATGAATCATTCACAGTATGCTGCATCAGTGATTAAACCTTATGTATCAGAAAAAACTTACTGGATTATTTTACATCATGGTTTATTTCAAACCTATTACTCTGCAGAACACTTAGGCGGGGATAAAAATGCAAGAGAAAAATATAAGGATGCAGAGCATTATCAAGCAACAATAGATTTTTGTGAAAACTATGATCAGGCTTCTTTTGATCCTAATTATAAGTCAATGACTTTAAAAGAATTTGAACCGATGGTTAGGAATATTTTTTCTAGAAAACCTTATTACCATCACTAAATTGTCTAATATTTTAAAAAACGAAAAAAGTCCTTATCTTCAACAACATAAAGATAATCCAGTTGATTGGTTTCCTTGGAATAAAGAAACTTTAGGCAAAGCAAAGAAAGAGAGAAAGCCTATATTTTTAAGCGTTGGATATGCAAGTTGTCATTGGTGTCATGTTATGGCTCATGAGAGTTTTGAAAATGATGAAACTGCTAAACTGATGAACGAAAAGTTTATAAATATTAAAGTTGATAGAGAGGAAAGACCTGATTTAGATTATGTCTTTCAAAAAAGCTTATCAATATTAACTGGAGCACAAGGTGGGTGGCCATTATCAATGTTTTTAGACGAAAATGGTGTACCTTTTACTGGCGGCACTTACTTTCCACCAAAGGAAATTCAAGGAAGACCTGACTTTAAAAAAGTCCTAAATAATGTGCATAATGTTTATAATGAAAATAGAGAAAAAATTTTAGCTCAGGCACCACAAGTTAAAGAGATATTCTCAAAAATTAATCAAAGATCTGCAGTTTTAAATCAGCCATTGGAGCCATTTGTTGAAAAAATTATTAATTATTTAGATGAAAATAACGGAAGTTTCAAAGGAGCACCGAAGTTCCCCCAATTTTATTTATTTGATGCAATGTTTTACTTCTTTTTAAAGACCAAGAATAAAAATTATTTTAAGCCTGTTGAAATTTTGCTCAATAATCTTTGTTCCAAAGGTATTTATGATCAACTAGAAGGAGGAATTTCAAGATATGCTGTCGATGAAAAATGGATAATACCTCACTTTGAAAAAATGCTTTACGACAATATACAATTTATTGATCTCTTGACTAAATTTTATCAAAATACAAAAAATGATTATTTTAAAAATAAACTTTTACAAACAATTCAATATTTTAATAATGAATTTAAAAACAAAGAAGAATTATATGGTTCCGCATATGACGCTGATAGCGAAGGTGTTGAAGGAAAATATTATATTTGGTCATATACAGAATTAAAAAATCTTTTAAAGGATGATATTAAATATTTAGAAAATAATTATGAAATTTCAGAAAGTGGTAATTTTGAAGGAAATAACATCCTGGTAGAAAAAAATTTAATACCTGATGGAGACAAAAATAGCCTAGATCAGATAAAAAATAAATTACTTAATATTAGAAGAAAAAGAATAAAACCATTTTTTGACGATAAATCTCAAACTGATTTAAATGCATATATGCTCCAAGTTCTTCTCAAAACTTCAGTAAATTTAGACGATGAAGATTTAAAAAGTAAGACGATAGAAACAATTGAAATATTAAATAAAAAATTAAACCAAAAAATTATTCATTGTTATGAAAATAAAGAAATAGAGACTTTTCTTGAGGACTACGTATATTATGCTTTACTTATGATAACTCTATATGAAGTTAATGCTGACAAAAAAGCTTTAGAAAAATCAATAAAAATAATGAATGATACTTGGGAATTATTCTTTAATAAAGAAACGCAGCTGTTCCAGAAAAATATTATTAAAGATAATGATTTGTTTGCAAGTCCACTAGACTTGAACGATAGCAATATACCAAATGGTAATAGTGTATATCTACTAATTTCAAATAAATTATATTCAATTACAAATGATAAAATATGGTCTGAAAGAAATGAGGTTCTTAAAAAATCATTTCATCAGGTTTTAAACTCTTATTATTCACAAATGTTTAGCTTTATTAAAACCCTAGATATTTGCGATAATAGCTTATCATTCACATTCCAAGGAACATCTAAGTCTATTAAGGAAATGCAGATTTATTTACAAAAAGAATATCTAGGCGTTGCAACATTTGTTTACCAATTAAATAATGATACAAAACCTAGTGTTATTATATGTAAAAACCAAATTTGTTCTAACAAATTAATTAACATAAGCGAAGCTGTTGAATATCTAAGTAAGAGTGATTAAATCATCAACATGAATAAAGATAACATAATAGATCATTTTAAATCAGGAATTAAGGAACCTATTAATACCAAAATAGGAGTTGAGCACGAAAAATTTCTTTTCTACAAGAAGAATAATAAAAGAATTAATTATTCTACAATTAAAGAGATTTTCAAAATTTTATATGAATTTGGTTGGAAACCATCATATGAAGGTGAGAATGTTATAGCGTTAAATAAAAATAATAAGAGTATAACTTTAGAACCAGGTAATCAAATTGAGCTTGCAGGTGCTCAATTAACTAATATTCATGAAGTTTGCTCTGAAGCTAATAATTATTTGTTTGAACTTAAACAAGTTGTTGAAAAATTGGATTTAAAAATAGTAAGTGCTGGATTTGATCCAATATCTAAATTGTCTGAAATTCCAAACAATCCAAAAAAAAGATATGAAGTAATGACAAAGGATATGCCTAAAGGTGGGTCGCTCAGTTTAGATATGATGTATAGAACATCTGGAACGCAGTTAAATCTAGACTACACGTCTGAGAATGACTTTATAAAAAAATTTAAATTAGCAAATAGTTTAGTTCCATTAAGTATTGCACTTTTTGCAAACTCATCAATTGTTGAGAAAAAAGATAGTAAATATTTATCATACCGATCAAAAGTATGGCAAGAAACATCAAGAGGTGGTCTTCCAGAAATTTTTTTAGAAAATGTTGATTTTGAAAAATATGCTGATTTTGTAATGGATTATCCAATACTGTTTTTAAAAAAAGATGATAAATATTTATCTGGTAAAAATTATAAATTTTCTGATTATATGAATGGTAATATTCAAGAAATTAATAAATCTTTACCAAGTATTGACGATCTTGGATTGCATTTAAGTACTATATTTACAGAGAATAGATTAAAACAATACATTGAATTAAGATCTATGGATACTTGTGGTTGGAACTGTATTTGTGCTGGTCCTGCTTTTTTTACTGGTCTTTTATATGGTAATTTAGATGAAGCATTAGAATTTATTTCAAAATGGGAAAAGAAAGATTTGTTAAATGCTTATAAAGATGCGCCTATGAAAGGACTTGATACAAATTTAATGGGTAAAGATATGATTTATTGGATCTCTAACTTATTAAAAATTGCCAAAAAAGGCTTAGAAAAGAGAGATTTTATTGGAAAAAGCGGTTCAAACGAAACTAAATACTTGGAACACTTAAATAAGATTATCAATAATAAAGAAACAGTCGCCAGTCATGTTATAAATAAATTCTCTAAATTTCAAAATTTAGAAGATTTATATGACAAATAAAATAATAGGCATACAAGGTGATAAATTAGATAAAATTAATATATCTTCTGACACATCAATATTTTTAGCATATGAAGCTCAGAAACTAGGATATAAAATATTTTATTATACTCCCTCAAATTTATCTATCATCAAAAATAAAACATATGCAAATGGAGTATTTGTAAAATTTAATTATGAAAGAAAAAAATTTTATAAAATTTATAAAAAACAAAAAATTGACGTAGAAAATCTTAAATTTATTTTAATTAGGCAGGATCCTCCATTTAATTCAGAATATTTAATAACTACTCTTATTTTAGATGACTTAAAAAAAGCAAAAGTAATAAATAATCCAACTGCTATCAGAAATGTATCAGAAAAGTTGTATTCAAAACATTTTATCAAATTTATGCCTAATACTTTGTTTTCAAATAATATAGAAGAAATTAAGAAATTTTATAAACAAAATAAAAGTATGATTATGAAACCCATTAATGGATATGGCGGTAATCAAATTCATCTCATTAAAAATAAGTTTAATAAAAAACTTATTACAAATTTTTTAAATAAAAATGGTCATTCAATGTTTCAAAAATTCTTAAAAAATATATTTAAAGGAGATAAGAGAGTTTTTATTATTAATGGTAAAGTATGTGGAGCAATCTCAAGAGTTCCTAAAAAAGGTTCATATTTGAGTAATATGAGCAAAGGTGCTGTGCCTAAACTTACTAAACTTTCAAGACAAGAATTAAAAATTTCAAAAATTATTGGAAAAAAGTTAAAGAGTGATAATATTTATTTTGCTGGAATTGACTTCATAGATCAGAAACTAAATGGAGATATTAACGTAACGTCTCCTACCGGATTAAAAACATACTATGACCTATCTAAAATCAATCTTGCTAAGATATTTTGGAAAGGTTTAAGAGCTTGAATAAATTATCAGATCAAAAGAAAGGTTCACTACTAGCCTTCGTAGCTGTAATGTTCATTACGCCTGACTCATTACTTATCAGGCTTTCAGACATAGAAACATGGGGAATGCTTTTTTATAGAGGAGCCATACCTTTCTTTATAGTCTTAATTGGACTACTATTATTTTATAGGCAAAATTTTATTAACGCCTTTTTAAAAGTTGGTACAGTTGGTATATTTTACGCAATTAGTTTTTCTATTTGCAACATCACTTTCATTGTATCTATTCAAAATACTAACGTAGCCAATACGTTAATAATGATTGCTTTAGCGCCAATGCTTTCAGCAATACTTGGGGCAATATTCTTAAAAGAAATGCCTAGTAAAGGGACTTGGATCGCCATTTTCATCACATTTTTGGCGGCTTTGTTTATTTTTTACGACTCGCTACAAGTTGGTAATCTTTTTGGGAATATAATGGGATTTGTTACAGCTGCAGGATTAGCAGTAAATGCGGTTCTAATTAGATATGCCAAGGACAGAGATCTTTTGCCGTCTGCTGTAATGGGCAAATTAGGAGTTGCAGTATTTGCTTTCTTCTTTGTTGAAAACTTTAATTTAAATGGAACCGATCAAATTTACATACCAGTAATGTGCATTATTTGTGTAGCCTTACCTTTTGTTTTAGTAACAATCGCACCAAGATTTATACCAGCAGAGGAAGTAAATCTATTTTTCTTATTAGAAACGATAATAGGTCCAATTTGGGTTTGGTTAGTTGTCAAAGAGCAGCCAACCCTTGAGACAATTATCGGAGGTGCCGTGATCATTATTACTTTGGGGATCCACTCATTTATAAAACTAAGAGAGACTGAAAAATAATTAATTAATTTCTTGATTTAATATCAAATCATCCATAGATAGCGAAATTATGGAAAAGATACTTAAAAACTCCTGGGCATTATTCACGGGCATGGGTCTAATTATGATAGCTCATGGATTTCAAGTTTCTTTACTTGGAGTAAGAGCTGTTCATGAAAGTTTCAGCTTAACAGCAACCGGATTTATGTTGTCAGGATATTTTGTAGGCTATTTTATCGGAGCAAAAACAGTTCCAATTTTAGTATCAAGAGTTGGTCATATAAGAGTATTTGCTGCTTTTGCATCAATTGCTTCTATCGTTGTTTTAGTGCACTCTATAATAATCAATCCATTTACATGGTTTATATTGAGAATTGCTTCAGGTTTTTCAATGGTATGTTTATATACAATTGCAGAAAGCTGGTTAAACGACCGAGCAAGCAATAAAAACAGAGGAAGTGTTTTATCAATTTATATGATCGTTCTTTACGCATCCATGGCAATTGGAATGTTTTTTTTAAACTTCAGTAAACCAGAAAATTTTCAGCCATTTATACTTGTTTCTTTATTCATGTCGTTGTCACTTGTTCCAATATTATTAACTAAGAAAAAACCTCCAAAATTTAAAAAAATTATTGGAATGAAAATTAAAGAACTTTATGAGGCCTCTCCTTTTGGAATGGTAAGTGCACTTTTATGTGGAATTTGTCACTCTGCAATGTTTGCTTTAATTGCTGTTTATGCAGCGTCAATGAATTTTAGTATATTTGAAATTTCTTTTGTAACATTTTTAATAGCTATTTCTGGAGCTATTTCGCAATGGCCAATTGGTAAACTATCAGATATTTATGACAGAAGAACAGTTACAGTATATTCCACATTTGCTTCGGCTTTCTTTGCGTTATGTGCAATTTTTTCAGTGGGCACGATGCATTTACCTGAAGGTTTAGCTAGCTCGAAGTTTTGGTTTTATATTTTTACAGGTTTATATGCTTTCTTTAGTCTTCCTATGTTTGCATTAATATTTGCTCACACTAATGATTTTATAGCTAAAGAAAAATTTGTAGCTGCAGGTGCAGGTTTACAATTTACCTTTGGAATGGGTGCAATTAGTGGCCCTTTTTTATGTTCTATGTTTATGGATTTTATAGGAGAGAATGGTTACTTTATATTTCTAATTATATTTCACTGTTTAATAGGAGCATATGGAGTTTACAGGATGAAAGTTAGAGAGGTTGTTGAAAACCCTGACTCTCAATTCACACCTCTTCCTACAACAATAACACCTATTGGCTTAGAACTTAATCCAGCGACAGAGCCTATCGAAGACCCGATAAAACCAGTAGAAACCGCAGAAACAGTTATTGTAGAGAATAACCCTTCCCAATAATTAAAATCTTATTTAAAACTTTTATTCTGCTAAAATAGTTTATGACTAAAACTATAAATCTTGGAGTATTGGGTATTGATCATGGTCATATCTTTGACATGCTTGATGAGATGCTTAAAGAGGGATGTAGTTGTAATTATTTTTGGACACAAGGTTCTCCCTTAACTTTAGATGAATTTAGAAAAAAATATCCTCAAATTAAAAGAGTAGATAATAAAAGTGATATTTTAAATGATGATACAATTGATATGATTTTAATTTCATCCATTCCTAAAGACAGGGCAAATCTATCTATTGACGCAATGAAAGCTGGAAAAGATGTAATGGTTGACAAGCCAGGATGTACAACTCTTGAGCAACTTAACAATCTAAAACAAACAGTTAAAAGCACAGGAAAAATTTGGTCAATTAATTTTTCAGAAAGATTTCATGTAGCTGCTGTAACAAAAGCTGAAGAACTGGTCGCTGATGGTAAGATTGGAAAAGTAAAACAAACAATTGGTACTGGTCCCCACAGGCAAGGTAATTATGAAAGACCAGATTGGTTTTATGATCGTGATAGTTATGGTGGAATAATAACAGATATAGGCTCACATCAAATTCACCAATTTTTAGTATTTACTAATTCAAATGAAGCTAAGGTAAACCATGCTTTAGTCGAAAATACGACTAAGAAAGAATTTGTTGGTTTTCAAGATTTCGGGGAAGTTAATCTTACAGGAAGTGGTGGTCATGGATATGTTCGTTTAGATTGGTTTACTCCTGATGCACTTCCTACTTGGGGAGATGGAAGGTTATTTATACTAGGTGATAAAGGTTTTATTGAAATTAGAAAATATACAGACCTAGCAAAATCTGAAAAAGGAAATCAATTATTTTTGGCAAATAATGATTATGTTAAACATATTGACTGTTCGAATGTAAAACTGTCCTACTTTGCTAATTTAATTCAAGATGTTTTGAATAGAACTGATACTGCTTGTTCACAAGAACTTACTTACTTATCAATGGAACTAGCAATTAAAGCTCAAGAATTAGCTGAAAAAAAATGAAAAAATATCAGGTAGCAATAATAGGAACTAACATAGGAGCTAAGCATTTTGAAGATTTTCAAAAAGTATCAGACCGATTTAGTGTTCATACATTGTGTGGTTTAACTAGAGATGCAATAGATAAAATATTGGCGTCAAATAATGATACTAAAATGTCATTAAACTTTGATGATGTATTAAAAGTAAAGGAAATAGATATAATTGACATTTGTCTCCCACCCCATTTACATTTTTCTGCGTGCAAAAAATCTCTTGAAGCTGGAAAGCATGTAATTTGCGAAAAACCATTGGTTTCAAGTCTTAAAGAAATTGATGAGCTAGCAAATATTAGCAAAAAAACAGGCAAGATAATCTTTCCAGTTTTCCAATATAGGTATGGATCAGGATTTTCTAAATTTAAGGCACTAATTAAGTCAGGACTTGCTGGAAAACCTTTAATCGCCTCATTGGAGACTCATTGGAACAGAGGAAAAGATTATTATTTAAAACCTTGGAGAGGTACTTGGGATGGTGAACAAGGAGGAGCAATATTAAGTCATGCTATACATATTCATGACTTGGTGAGTATGATACTAGGTCCAGTTTCCAATGTATTTGCAAAATTAACAACAAGAGTAAATGATATTGAGGTTGAAGACTGTGCATCTTTATCAATTGAAATGAAAGATGGAACATTGGTCACTAGCTCTATCACCCTAGGTGCAGCAAATGATACCAGTAGACTAAAATTCTGTTTTGATGGACTGACAGTAGAATCGGGAGCATCTCCAGATAAACCTTATAATCCAGCTGACGATGAATGGGTATTTTTACCAAGAGCTCCTATTTCAAAAAGTCAAATTGAAGAAGTATTGTCAAAAGTCGAAAAACCTAAATCATGGTATGCAGGAATGTTTGATGAAATAGCCAACAAACTTGATGGAAAAGTTAGTGATGAAGTAACTTTATTGGATGCTAGAAAATCTTTAGAATTTGTAACTGCTGTTTACAGTTCATCAAGACAAAACAAAAGTATCAAACTTCCAATTACCAATGATAACCCTTTGTACAGTTCCTGGTTACCAAAATAATTAATAACCTAATTTAGGATCAACTTGATTATGCAAATCTTTTTTCTCAATAAAAAGTTTTAAATTCTTGAAAAACTTTTCTAAAACCATCTCTATATATTTTCCTTTACTATCTGAAGATATATGAGGTGTAATCACTAAGTTTGGTGTATCCCAAAATTTAGAATTTCTGTTTATGGGCTCTTCTGAAAAAACATCTAAAATAGCTCCAGCAATTTCATTTTTTTTTAATTTTTTTCTTAGATGCTCATAATCCATTACAGATTGACGACCAATATTAACAATTCCACACGAAGCTTTAAGAACATCTAATCTTTTCTTATTAATTAATCCTTTTGTTTCATTTGTTTCTGGAACAGCTAAATAAAGAAAATCAGCCTCAGGTAAGACTTCATCAATTCTATTAAATGTTATTACTTTTGAACAACCTTCAACTGCTCTACCCCTTCTATTAACTCCAATAACTTTTGCTCCTAATGAGCTGATATGTTTAATCATTGACCCACCTAATGATCCAGTGCCTACCACTACAACTTTTTTACTATCAATTGGGTTACTTAATAAAGTTACAAACTCTTTTTTTTTTTGATTAGTAATTATTCTTGTCATATGGTTTTGAAGCATCAAAACACTCATTAATCCAAATTCACCTGCTTTTTTTGAATGTATTCCACTACTATTTGTTAAAACTAAATCTTTTTTAAGCCAATTAAATGGATAAAGATGATTTACACCCGCTGACACAACATGTATCCATTTTAAATTTGGTGCAATTTTACTTAGATTATTTGTTGGAAAATTCCATGTAAGCAAAATATCTGCATCTTTCATTGAAGATTTCCAATTATCATCATCCCAGTCAACTATGTATGAAATCTTATCTTTTATGCCAGAATATTTATTGAGAAAGCTCTCAAATAATTCTTGAGGAACGCTACTATTTTTTTCACCTTCTAAATCACACGGCAAAGAACCTTTTTTCCAATGATTATTTCTTATATGAATTTTAATTTTACCTTTGGACATTTAAAATTAAAATATACTAAAATTTTAAAGATTATAACAATGATTAAAGAAGGTTGTTCTCATAAAGAAATGTAATATTGTATAGAATATTAAAATTATGCCTTCATTTGATGTAATAAGTAAAATTAATTATCAAGAATTTGACAATGCTCTTGCAAATTGTTTAAGAGAAATTTCTAACCGATATGATTTTAAGGGACTTAATATTTCAATTGAGAGAAAAGATAAAATAGTAACTACAATAGCGCCAGATGAATTAAAATTAAAACAAGTAAATGAATTGTTACAAGTTCATCTTATAAGAAGAAAAGTAGATCCACGAGTAATAATCGTTAAAAATTCAGAAGGTGCAGCTGGTGGAACCATCAGACAAGTCAGTGAATTAGCAGAGGGCATTAGTCAAGAAAATGCTAAGAAGATTATTGCTGATGTAAAAAAACTAAAACTTAAAATCCAAATTAAAATTCAAGGAGAAGAATTAAGAGCACAAGGAAAAAAAAGAGATGACCTCCAAGAAGCAATATCTGCAATACAGGATATTGATATAGGACTTCCAATTGAATTTATAAACTTTAGAGATTAGTTTAACATGACTGAAATCATTTTAGGTATATTCGTTATTGTTGTCGTAGGTTTTTATTTATTTAGACCTACTTCAAAACAGGAAGAGAGAGATTTGAAATCTAAAAACAATTGGCGTGGTGGATTTTAATGGTCAATCTAGAACCAGAACTAGAACAAGGTAAGATAAATTTATTAAAAAATTTCATTGATTGGGAATTTGTTGAGTCTATATTAGCTTAATTAATTAAAGAAAGGAAAAACTATGAACTTTGTTGGAACAACAACATATCAAGGAACTAAAAAAGATGCAGATGAATTATACAGTATGTTTAAAGATGATCTTGCAAAATGTACGTCATCATTTGAATGGGCACACATTCGTGAGGGTAAAATGATTTTTATTGCAAATGTCACTGATGAAGAAAAATTTTATGCCTTATTTGAAGATCAAAGATCTAAAGACTGGAACGCAAAGTTTAATGCTAAAGATGAAGCCTGGAAACTTGAGAAAATAATGTAACTAGTTCCCAAACTAGAACTTTTGATGTAAAACAAAAAAAGTGTAGGTGTGAACAAAGAAAACGCAGGTAAACTCTGGAAAATTATTCAGGAAGCTGGTGATTATTTACAGGGACAACTTCCAAATCATCCTAATCATCCTAAAGGCAGAAATCCTTATGCTCATGTAGCAATTTGCGTAAAGAGTAAATTCAACGCAAGTTACAAAGATATTGAGGATGAAAAATTTGATGAAATAGTAAATTATATAAATTTCCTTAAAGAAAATCCCAGCTAAATTAAGATTTAATTATATTTAAAAACGATTCTACATCATCTGGATGAGTATTCCAGGCAGTAACTAATCTAACAGCTTTATCTTCCCACTCATCATCGTTAATTTTGTAACCATTTGAATTAAATTGATCAATTATATTTTTTGGTATTTTAACAAAAACCTCATTTGCATCTGTTGGGTAAGCTAATTCAATATTTTTATGTTTCAGCAAGCCTTGGCTTAGTTTTTTTCCCATAGCATTTGCATGCTTAGCATTTTTTAACCATACGTCATTTGAGATATAAGCATCTAATTGAGCTGATACAAAACGCATCTTTGATAGTAAATGTCCTGCTCTTTTCATTAAAAAAGCTAAATTTCCAACTAACTCTGATTTAAAAAAAATAATAGCTTCTGCTGCTAGGCATCCATTTTTAGTTGCTCCAAATGAAAGTACATCAATTCCAGACTTCCATGTCATTTCTGCTGGAGTACAGTTTAATGAAACTAATGCATTTGCAAATCTCGCACCATCCATATGAATATTTAAATCATGTTTATGAGTAATCTCTGATATTTTTTTTATTTCATCTAGATTGTAAACAACACCTGTTTCACACAATTGGGTAATACTTACTGATGAAGGTTGGGTATGATGTACCACGCCTTTTCCAGAGATATTTCTATTTAGTTCTTCAGCTATAATTTTTCCATTTTTACCGTCCAGATTTACTAACTTTGCACCTCCAGTATAAAATTCGGGAGCTCCACATTCATCTACATTTATATGGGAAAGTCTATGGCAATAGATATTTCCAAAAGAAGGAGTCATGGTTGATAAAGCTAAAGCGTTAGCTGCTGTTCCTGAGGCTGTTGGAAAAACTATAACTTCTTTTTCAAATATTTCTGAAAATTTATTTTGTAAATTTTTTGACAACTCATCATTACCATATGGGGTTTTATCCTCATCATTAGCTTTAAGAAGTGCATTTAAGACTTCTGGACATGCGCCTGTAACGTTATCTGAAGCAAATTTTACTCTTTCTCTTTTTGTTTTTATCTGAGTCACAATTATTGCTTTGGAAAATAATCTTTTAATTCACCTTCTCTATAAATATCTGCTGTACAACAATGTAATCCACCTCCAAATGCATAAGCGTCTCTAAGCTCAACAGGAACAACCTCCATTCCTAATTTATCTAATTGTTCTGCTTGGTATACTTCACTTTTTTCTACGCATACAGTTTTAGGATCTAAAACTAAAACATTCATTGATAGCCATGTTGAAGAGTAACATAGAGGTGGGGGTTCGTTGTGTGCAGGTTGAGCACTATCAATAATTTCCCATCCGTTATTTTCAAACAATTTTCTTTGTTCTTTAGGAAGTCTTCTTTGAGGATTGTTAATTATTAAACCCTCCTTGATAGGTGTAAAGGTTGCATCTATATGAATTGGATAAGGATCACCTGGAAAATTAACAGCATGAACCCTGTGATCTTTATAATGTCTTTTTAACCAATTAATTCCTTTTAAATTTGTTGTAAAACCATGTTGAACTACTAAATCTTTACCAAATCTTAAAACATCAGCAGCATCAAATAGCGGCTCCTCCTCAGTTGTCACAAAATATTTATTTTCTGTCCATTCCAGTCTTTTTTGAATTCCTATTTTATCTGATAAGTAATCTTCTCTGTAATCCTCGTCTGTTAATCTTGGTTTAGGAGCAGACTCGTGTCTCATATTTGGATCTGAATTATAATATTGTTTTAAAAGAGGTCGGTAACATAGATATTCAAACCATCGGCAACGATAACTCATCGTAGCCTCTAAAATTTCATTACCGACAGTTAACAAAACATCTCTCGGTGGCATGCATCCAAACATCGTCTCCGCTTGCCAATCAGGTGTAGATGTTTTTTGATTAAAATCAATTGGGTCTGGTCTATCAACTTTAATCCCTCTTTTTTTTAATATATTTGAGAAATTATCTAAAAGCTGATTTGCTTTATCTACAGTATCTTTAGTTCTTGGACCAAATTTTCCTCTCATATCGCTGTCTTCTGGAACTTTGGCATCTAATGCTGGCTCAGGGGCAGGTATACAAGTACCATCTGCTTTACCTACTATTACATGTTTCAATGGATCCCATTCATTCCAACTATTGACAATTACTTTTTCATTATTCATTTTAGTTTAAACCTATAAATCTTCTATTAGACTGCATAATGAGGCTGTAGTAAAAAATTGACATAAAAATAAAAAATCCACCAATAATAGTATTCGTAGATGGGACTTCATTAATTCCCATCCATGGTAACCACACCCAGAATATTCCACCGATTACCTCAGTAAGTGAGAGTAAAGTTAGATCAGCTGCTGGAATATTTTTTGATCCAATTGAATACAAAATCAAACCCATACATACTAGAGTTCCATGAGTAGCAAATAAGGCTTCATTTTTTCCAGTAGATAAAAAATTAGCATCGTTCGATATCAACATTACAGCAGAAAATATGAAACAGAAAAAACCTGCAAAGGCTACAGTAGTAAATTTTGGCGTTTCTTTTCTCCATCTAAGTGAAACAGAAAAAATTGAGAAACCTAATGCAGAAATAAGTCCAAACCCAAGCCCTGGCAATGAATTTTTACCAGAATTGTCAAAAGCCATTATACATATACCTGCTGCTGCAACTACAATCGCAATCCATACTGTTAATGAAATTTTTTCTTTTAAAAATAAAAATCCTAATAAGGCTGTTATAAATGGCATTGCCGCAAGACAAAGTAAAGTGATAGCTGCTGTAGTATTAGTAATTGACCATATAAATGTTATCATTGCGGTACCAAGACCAATACCTCCAATTAGACCCGATATACCAACTTTAAAATAATTTTTATAAAACTCTTTTCCTTCCTCAAGGAACAAATACATATTAAGCAAAAGAAAAATAACTATTCCTCTTGTAAATAAATATTGCCAAGGAACTGTTTCTGGCTGATCGATGTGTCTTACAACATATGGACCAAATGACCAAAAAATACCAGCAATCAATACGATTGGGATGGCTACTTTAGGATTTTTTAAGTTTAGCATGTGCTATTTTTTTATTTAAGAAGTATGAAAATATAAATATAAATTTGTATAATAACAATCAAATAAATACTCAAATTAATGGATATTAATATTTTAAAAATAGCTTCTGATACCAAAAACAATAAACATATTCATAACTGTACTCACTCGATGAAATATAAAAGTCAAATTTGTGGTGATGAGATTGAAATTTTTTTAATTATTAAAGACAATGTTATAAAAGATTTTTCGTATCAGTCTCAGTCTTGCATTTATTGTAATGCATCTGCGAATTTAGCTACAAAAAATTTTAAGAAAAAAAGTAAAGAAAAAATAAAAAATTTTTTAAAATTATTAGATCAGTTTAATGATAAAAAAAATATATCATTTCCAAGTGAATGGAAAGAGTTTAAAAAAATTTTTGATAAAAAAAATTATTCAAGAAAAGAATGTTTAACACTTCCAATAAAAGCTTTAAAAAAGGTAATACAATAAATGAACAAAGATAAAATTATTAAATCCTTTTTAGCATTGATTTTTACAACTATAACAATTGGTATACTCACTTTATTAACTTATAAAACTAATTTTGGACTTTTTTTGATTGCATCATTTGGATCCTCAATGGTTCTTTTATACGGTTACCCTGAAAGTCCATTTGCTAAACCTAAAAATATATTATTTGGTCACCTAGTAACTTCAGCAATTGGAATTCTATTTTATAATTTTATCCCATTGCCAATTTATATATCAATACCTTTAGCGGTAGGTCTTGGTGTTGGACTGATGATTTTGCTAGATGTAACCCACCCTCCAGCTGGAGGAAATCCTATTATAGTTATATTGGGCTCAGTATCGTTTGACTATTTATTCTCCCCAATATTAACCGGATGTTTGATTATAATAGTCTTTGGAATTTTTCTGAATAAATTCGTTGCTAAAAAGAAATACCCCTAATCAACTACTATTCGTTTGATTGATGTTCTAATTTTATGCTACACTTTCATAAGAAAATATCTATAGAGAGATTTTAAAACATAAATATTAGGAGAAAAAATGAAAGTACTTTGCGTGTTATATGATGATCCTAAAGGTGGTATGCCAAAAGCTTACCCTTTATCAGATCTTCCAAAATTAGAAAAATATCCTGATGGAATGACTTTACCTAGTCCAAAAGGTAGGGATTTCACACCTGGAGAATTATTAGGATGTGTATCTGGTGAATTAGGATTAAGAAAATTTTTAGAGAGCAATGGTCATGAGTTAGTTGTAACTAATAGTAAAGATGGAGAAGGATGCGAGGCTGATAAACATATAGTCGATGCAGATATAGTTATTTCTCAACCATTCTTTCCTTATTATTTAACAAAAGAAAAGATTGAGAAAGCAAAAAACTTGAAAATGGCAATAACTGCAGGAATTGGATCAGATCACGTAGATTTACAAGCAGCAATGGATCATAAAATTGATGTCGTAGAAGTTACTTTCTGTAACTCAAGATCAGTTGCTGAGCATATAGTAATGATGATAGTTTCACTTGTTAGAGATTATCACAACCAACATCGAATCGTTAATGAAGGTGGATGGAATATAGCAGATGCTGTTCAAAGATCTTACGATGTTGAGGGAATGCATATTGGAACCGTAGCAGCTGGAAGAATTGGTTTAGATGCACTCAGAAAAATGAAACCTTTTGATGTTCATCTTCACTATTTTGATAGGCATAGATTGCCTGAGTCAGTTGAAAAGGAGTTAAATCTTACTTTCCATGAAACTGTGGAGTCTATGGTTAAAGTATGTGATGTTGTAACAATCAACTGTCCTCTTCATCCTGAAACAGAAAACTTATTTGATGATGAAATGATAGGTAAAATGAAAAAAGGTGCATACATTGTAAATACTGCAAGAGGTAAAATTTGTAATAGAGATGCAATAGCAAAAGCCTTGAAGAGCGGACAATTAAGTGGATATGCAGGAGACGTATGGTTTCCTCAACCAGCTCCAAACGATCACGTGTGGAGAACAATGCCAAACCATGGAATGACACCTCATACTTCTGGAACATCACTATCTGCTCAAGCTAGATATGCTGATGGTGTAAGAGAAATCTTAGAATGTTTCTTTGAAGGTAGTGAAATACGTAACCAATACTTGATTGTTAAAGATGGACAATTAGCTGGAATGGGTGCGCATTCTTATAGTAAAGGAAGCGCTACCGGCGGTTCAGAAGAAGCGGCAAAATATCAAAAAAAATAAAGTTTTAAATAGAAATTATTAAAGGTAAGCTATCAGTATTTAGATAGCTACCTTTAATGAAAAAATTTTTATCAATAATTTTCTTTCTTATTTCTGCAAACAGCTTTGCAAATTCACCAAATTTTGAAAGAGCTTATTTTGCTGGAGGGTGTTTTTGGTGCATGGAAGAGTCTTTTGAAAATATTCTTGGTGTTTCAAAAGTTATCTCTGGTTATTCAGGTGGCACTACAGAAAATCCAACTTATAAAGAAGTTACATACGGAAACACAGGTCATTTTGAAGTAATTGAAGTCATATATATTCCAGAAGTAGTTAGCTATGAAAAACTCTTAGAAGAATTCTGGGTAAATATTGATCCATTTGATGCTGTAGGACAATTTTGTGACAAGGGATATAGTTATAGATCAGTGGCATTTTATCAAAATGATAAGCAAAAAAACTTAATAGAAAATAGTATTAAGGAAATAGAGAAAAAATTTAAAAAAAAAGTAGTAACTTATGTAAGAAAATTTGATAAATTTTACATGGCAGAGGCTGTTCATCAAGATTATTACCAAATAAATTTTCTTAATTACTTAAGATATAAAAAAGGATGTAGACGCGAAGCAATATTAAATAGTATTTGGGGATCTTAAATGTCTGTAGTTAGTAAATACGTATCTTTAAAAAATTATATTCCAATTGGCTTACCGAAAGAGACAGATTTTGAAATAAAATCAAAAGAAATTTCAATTAATGATGAAAAAAATATTTTAGTATCAAATTCATGGATTTCAGTTGATCCATACATGCGTGCAAGAATGACTGAGAGAAAAAATTATAAACCACCATTTAAAATTGGTGAGGAAATGGAGGGGTATGCAATTGGTAAAGTAGAACTCTCAAATGATAAAGATTTTAGTGTTGGGGATTTAGTATTTAGCAGTCTTGGTATGAGAGATAAATTTATTTGTAGTTCTGATGAACTAAAGAAACTAAAACCAATTGATATGCCTATACAGTCGTACCTGGGTCCACTTGGAATGACAGGGCATACAGCTTATATTGGACTTTTCAAACATGGAGAATTGAAATCTGGGCAAACTATATTAGTCTCTTCTGCTGGAGGTAGTGTTGGATCTACAGTTTGCCAAATTGCAAAAAATCTTGGTTGTAAAGTTATTGCAAGCACAGGCTCTGATGAAAAAGTTGATTGGTTAAAAAATGAATTAAAAGTTGATCATGCTTTTAATTATAAGAAAGTAAAAAACCTTATCTTACATTTCAAGGAAATTTGTCCTGATGGTTTTGATCTTTATTTTGATAATGTTGGTGGAGACTTTTTAGAGTCTGCTATTTTTCAAATGAAAACATATGGTCGTATTGTGATTTGTGGAAGAATTTCACAGATGAATGCAACAAACCCTGGATCTGGTTTGAAAAATATGGCTTATGTTTTAGTAAAAAGACTTACAATTAAAGGATTTCTTATTTTTGATCACGATAATGAGAGAGAGCCATTTGAAACTGAAATGTCAAAATGGTTGGCGGATGGTAAAATAAAATTTAAAGAAACTATCTACGAAGGAATAGAGAATGCTCCAAAGTCATTTATTGATTTATTAAATGGTAAAAATATTGGCAAAATGCTTGTCAAAATTTAGTGAGGAAATTTTGTGACTTTAAATCCTCAATAAATGATTAAAACATTTCCTTTACTATTTATATTGCTATGGTCATCTGCATTCATCTCAGGTGATATTATAGTTCAGAATGCATCACCTTTTGCAGCACTTGCCTTTAGATTTGGAATTGTAACTATAGGTTTCTTCTTATTCGCATTACTTAAAAAAGAGATAATTTTTACAAAAGTGAGATATATATTAGAAAGCATAACTACAGGTGTATTATTTCATGGATTATATCTTGGTGGTTGTTGGTACGCGTTTCATGTAGGAGTCCCTGCAAGTGTTGTAGCTTTAATAGTTACTCTTCAGCCAATATTAACTAACTTATTATCAGGACCAATTTATAAGGAAGTAATAGGGTGGAGACAGTGGGTTGGTATTATATTTGGTTTTATTGGCTCTTTACTAGTGCTTGGAGTAGATTTTGGAGATGAGTTCCCAAAGGATGGACTAGTAACTTGTTTTATTGCTCTTGCTGCAATCACTACAGGAACTTTGTGGCAAAAAAAATTAAGTGGTAATGTTCCATTATCAGTTAATAATGGATTTCAAGCTTTTGGTGGCTGTTCTTTTAATTTAATTTTAATATCAACATTTGAAACTCCTTATATAAATTTTACAACAGGATTTTTATTAGGAATGACACATCAAATTATTCTAGTGTCATTTGGAGCCTTCACAATTTTAATGTTTTTAATAAAAGCAGGCTCAGTGAGTAAAACTTCAACATTATTTTTTCTTGTCCCACCTACAACAGCTGTGATGGCCTATTTATTTTTAGGAGAAAAGTTATCTAATATTGATATAGCAGGATTTATACTTGCAACAATTGGCGTTTATATTGCAACTAGAAAGTAAGTGAAAATTTTTAATTTTATAAAAAAATTTTATCGGCCTTTTGTGTTAACTTATCTTTTTTTTTCGATTGGGATAAGTTTTTATCCATCCTTTGAATTTTACTCGTTTAAAGGACAATTATTGATATTAGCTGTATCTATATTTAACGGAATACTAGGAGTTTATATTAAAAAATTATAAAACGTAAGGTTCTGGTCTAGCATTACTTTTTAAAACTCTTTCTACATCAAAAACACTTATATCTATTGATTGGTAGCTACCTGTTGTGATCAATTCAGTCAGAGCCCTTCCAATACCTGGTGCCTGCATTAAACCTCTTCCAGTGAAACCAGAGGCTAAATAAACATTGTCATATTTTGGATGTTTGCCTACAACTGCGTTGTTATCAAGTTTATTACAATCATAAAATCCTGCCCAACCACCGGTTAATTTTAGTTCTTCAAAGGCTGGAACTCTTTTTGCCAGGGCAGGCCAAACTAATTCTTCAAAATCATTCCATGCTGGTTCTAAATCTTTCGCATCAAATACAGATATAGGTGAACCTGCTAAGAACTCTTTACCCTCTGGTCTCCAATATACACCTGTTGTTAAATCTCCAGTTAGTGGCATATCAGGAAAATGTTTTGGACATTTAACTCGAAATACAGTGTGCTTTTGTGGTTCAACTGGAATATCTGATAACAATTCTTTAGTCCAACATCCTGCTGCTGAAATGATAGTTTTTGCATTTATCTCAGACAAATTTTTAACCTCACCTTTAAGAAACTCTGCGCCTAACTCAATTGCTTTACTTTTTAAAGCACTATGAAACATAAAAGGATCAATCCAGCCTTCACTTTTATTATCAGTATATGTAGCTGTTTCTATACCTTCGTTATTTATATATGGAAAAATTTTATTTAATTCTGAACCTTTAATATTTTTTGTACCAGCATCGCATTCTCTGTGATTTTCCAAAGCTTTATATTGTTCCTCTGCATGTTCTGGTCCAAACATTAAAAGGTATCCATTAGGAACCATGCTTGCCGTTGGGTTTGGATTTTTTTTTGTTTTTAACAATTCTGGTATTTTAAAGATGAATTCTCTAGCAAATTTTCCTAAAAGTATATTTTCTTTTTGAAAAAATTGTCTTCTAAATCCACCTAAAGATAAAGGAAATGAGGCAGTCTTATATGTAGGGTCTCTCTCAATTACCTTAACTTTTCTACCTTCCATTGATAAAAAGTATGCAGTTGCAGCGCCTATTATTCCTCCACCAACTATGACGACATCATCCATAAATTTTAATATATACTATTTTCTTTGCATTAACCATAACGCATCTTGAGATAAAAAATAAATTTTTCCGTTAGAGGGATGCACTTGAATGTCTCTAATTCTTCCAATTTTATTTTTAAAAATAACCTCTTCTTTTACATTTGATAAGTCATCAAATATCAGTTTTCTTAAGGATTTATCTTTTAAAGAAGTGATTAAAGCATGACTATTCCACTCATTAAACTCGTCACCTTTATAAATAGTTATTGCGCTAGCTGCTATTGAGGGTACCCAATATTTAATAGCTTTTGTAAATCCAGGTTTCCATTTTGGGCCAATTGGAATTCCAGAATAATTGGTTCCTCCCCATCCTAAAATTTTCCATCCATAATTTTCACCTTTTTTAACTTCTCCGAACCAATCTCCACCTTTTGCCCCATGATTACTCATGTAAACTTTTCCATCAAATTCAGAAAGTGCCATCCCTTGAGGATTTCTAATTCCAATTTGATAAATCTCTGGCAACCAATCTACCATACCCTCAAACTTTGGATTATCTTTTGGTATACTTCCATCTAAATGAATTCTTATAATACTACCTGGATGCTTTGAGGCGTCTTGTGCAATCATACCTTGTCCTCTCTCACCCGCAGAAGCAAATATAAAATTATCTTTGATAACTAATCTTGATCCAAAATGATAACCAGAGTCTATTGGGGGATTTGCTTGAAAAATATTTTTAAAGTTTAATTGTTTCTTATTAAATTCTGCTTTTGCAATAGAAGTGCTAGTTTTATATCCACCTCTATCTTCAGTATATGAAATCCAAATATTATTGTCTTTATGAATAATATCTAATAAGCCTCCTTGACCATGGACAACAAAGTTAAGTTGATGACTAATTTCTTGAACCTCTCTAGATAAAATATTTACAATTTTTATTTTGCCACTTTTTTCTGTAATTATTATTTCATTACTATTAATAAAAGAGGATCCCCAAGGTGAATCTAGGTTAACTAATTTTTCTAATTTAAAGTTTTGTGAATACGATTTTGAGGCAAATACGAAAAAAAGAATTAAAACGTATATTATTTTTTTCACTTTATGAAAGTTTTGATCTTCCACCATCAACTGCAATTATTTGACCCGTTACCCAGGAACTTTCCTCGGTAAGTAAAAATTTTGCTAAAGCTGCTCCATCTTTACCCTCACCTAGTCTTTTAAGTGGGTGGGCTTTAGCTATTCCTTGAGCAATTGCTGTATTTTTTAACATTGGTTGAGCTATCTTAGAATTAGTTAAACTTAGAGCAACACTATTAACTCTTATGTTTGGAGCAAATTCAGCTGCTAATGATACAGTTAGTCCCTCAATAGCCGCTTTGGTTGATGCTATTATTGAATGATTTGTAAAACCTCTTTGAGCTGCAACTGTTGAAAATAAAACAATTGAACCATTATTTTGTTTTAGGTTATCTTGATATCCTTTGATTAAGTCCACCGCAGAATAAAAATTAAGTTTCATACATTTATTGAAATCATTCTCAGTTGCCATCTTTAAAGGCTTCAAATCTATAGATCCAACACAATATGCTACACCTTTGATTTCTGATATGTCTGATTTAATTGTATCCACGAACCCCTCGTGTAATACATCTGCCACAGTATAAGAAGAGTTCAATTTCTCAGCTAAATTTTTAAGTTGACTTTCATCTCTTCCAACTAAATGAATTTCTTTACCAGAAGAATACATTTGCTCTGCTAAATTGGATCCGATAGAACCTGTCGCACCGACAATTAGATATTTTTCTGACATATAATAATTAATGAAATTATTTTTTATACTTGGAAATCAGTTATTTCCATTAAAAAACCTCGACCGCTTCAAAAAAGACCACCTATTTTTTATGTCAGAAGACTACCAATTATGTACATATGAAAGACATCATAAATTAAAAATTCTACTATTTTTATCTTCAATGAGATCTTATGCGGATAAATTGAAGGAAAATAAATTTAAGCTTAATTACTCAAAAATTGATTCTACTGATTTTAAAAAGGACTATACGAAGAAATTAGAAAAATTGTTAAAGATAAATAAGATAAAAGAAGTAACTAGTTTTGAAATAGAGGATAAATTTTTTGAAACGAAAATAAATAATTTTTTAAAAAAACAAAATATTCAGTGGAATATAATTCGATCACCAATGTTTTTAGATAGTCGTGAAGATTTTAAAAAATATTTATCAAAAACAAAAAAACCCTTTATGGCAAAGTTTTATAAAGAAAAGCGAGAAAGATTAAATATTTTGTTAAACAAAGATGGTACACCAGAGGGAGGAAAATGGAGTTTTGATGAAGATAATAGAAAAAAACTGCCAAAAAATATCTTAATACCAAAATTTCCAGAAATTAAAGAAACTAAACATACAAAAAGTTTAAAACCAATTATTGAAAAATTATTTAGTAAACATCCAGGTGATACCAAAAAATTTTGGTTTGCAACTGAATATAAAGATATCTCAAAATTATTAGATTTTTTTATTAAAGATAAGTTAAACCTATTTGGTGATTACGAAGATGCTGTTGATCAAAAAAATAATATTTTATTTCACAGTGCTCTTAGTCCGTATTTAAATCTAGGTTTAATAACTCCAGACATTATCATTCAAAAAATAGTGACTTATCACCATAGTAAGAGTGTGAGACTAAATTCTTTAGAAGGTTATATAAGACAAATAATTGGTTGGAGAGAGTTTATGAGAGGAATATATCAAAATTATAGTAAAGAAATGGAAAGTGGAAATTTCTTTAAACATAATAGAAAAATGAAAGATACATTCTATGATGGCAGCACTGGTTTGGATCCTTTAGATCATGCAATTAAAAATGCTGACAAATTTGGTTGGTCGCACCACATTGAAAGATTAATGATATTGTCAAATATTATGAATTTATGTGAAGTTGAACCAAAATCAGTTTATAAATGGTTCATGGAAATGTTTGTGGACTCATCTGATTGGGTTATGGTTCCAAATGTTTATGGAATGGGTTTGTTTAGTGATGGTGGAATTTTCGCAACTAAGCCTTATATCTGTGGATCAAGTTATTTTATGAAAATGATGGATTTTAAAAGGGGCAACTGGTGTAATGTTATGGATGGTCTTTATTGGCGTTTCATAGATAGAAATAGAAAATTTTTTTTGAAAAATCCAAGGTTGTCTATGATGGTAAGAATTTTTGATAAAATGAAAGAGGATAGAAAAAAATTAATATTATCAGAAGCAAACAAATTCATTAAAGATAATACTTATGGGAATTAAAGTTTATTTTAACGATTCTTGCAATATTTGTAGAATGGAAATAAATCATTATAAAAAAATTGCAAATAGTGATTTGGAGTGGATAGATATTACAAATAATGATGAGGCTATAAAAATAACATCTAAGTCGCAAAAAGAGTTGCTCAGAAGGTTGCATGTAATAAATGATGGTGAAGTTATTGGAGGTGCTAAAGCATTTATTATAATTTGGTCAAAAATACCAAAATATAAAATCCTATCTAAAATTTTTTCAATAAAACCCTTATTTATTATTTTTCATTATATATACGAAATTGCTGCATTTTTCTTATTTTTAAAAAACAGAAAACAATTATATGAAAAAACAAAACTTACCAACTAAGGTATGCAAAGTTTGTAACAAGCCTTTTTCTTGGAGAAAAAAATGGAAACTTAATTGGGAAAAAGTTAAGTATTGCTCTAAGAGATGCGCCTCTAGTAATTAATTATTGTGTATTGCTTTTTCTAGGATCTTTAAGTGATTTTAAGATTTTTGATAGCCCCGTAATTTTTAAACTATAATAAATCACATAAATTAAAGTTAGTCCTAAAGCCATGGTAGATAGAAACACAAAGATGGCTGTCAAAATTTTTTCTTGGAACCAGTTCTCTACTCCAGAGTTAGAATAATAAAGAATATTCCAAAACGCGACGAAAATTAACTCATATATGATTATAATTTTGAACATATGGTTGATATAGTTCTCAATATAATTAATACTATTCAATTCTTGTCGCATGTCGATAAAAATTTATGAGATAAAACAAAGAAAATAGATGAAAAAAGTAATTTGGATAACTGGCGGTAGCAGTGGAATAGGAAAAGCAGTTGCATTAAAGTTTGCAAATAAAGGATGGCAGGTAATTATATCATCAAGACGTGAGGAAGTCTTAAAAGATATTTCAGATAAAAATGAAAATATTGATTATTTGAAATTAGATATTATTGATTATGAAGCATGTAATTCAGTTTTTAAAACAATCGTGGAGAAATACAATAAGGTTGATATTTGTTTTTTTTCTACTGCAATTTATGAGCCTGAAAAAGAGAAGGATTTTGATCTTCAGAACATAATTGATGTTACAAATGTGAATTATATTGGAACCATAAATTGTATTAAAGCTGTTGAAAAATATTACAAAGAAAAAAGGCAAGGAGTTATATCTATTGTATCTTCTACTGCAGGATACAGAGGATTGCCAAATTCAACTGCCTATGGGCCTGCAAAAGCAGCTCTTATTAATTTAGCAGAAAGTTTATATCTTGATTTTCAAAGATATGATGTTCGCGTATGTCTAGTCAGCCCTGGATTTATCAAAACAAGACTTACGGATAAAAACACATTTAAAATGCCATTTTTAAAAACCACACAATATGCGGCTGAACAGATTTATGATGGTTTAATAAATAAAAATTCATTTGAAATAGCTTTTCCTAGAAGTTTATTTTTAATATTAAAATTTTTTAAGATTTTGCCAAATGGGATTTACTTATATTTGATAAGAAAAATGACGAAGCTTCAAAAAAAATAAATTTAATCTTTTACAAACATCACAGTTAATTCTGCAACTTTAATACCAAACTTTGTCATTTTTGCTCTATTAATTGCTACTCTTTCATCTTGCATAAAGATCCAATCATCAAAAGTTATTTTCATTTCTCTTCCTTTTACAGGAACTAACAGTACATATTCAAACTTAAATGCAGGACCATAAGAAAAGCCTTTTGCAGTTCCAACTACATCTCCAGCAGTGCCTTCATAGTTATGTTCATCGATTTTATTGATTGTCCATTGCCTATTTTGAATTTCTCCATCGTTCCAAACAAATTTTTCGTCAAGTATTAATTGTTTTCCATCCCACTTTCCATCTAGGTCTGCAGAAAATTGTCTTGTCACTTTACCTGATCTATTTTGTAAAATTCCCCATGCTTTTACATTCCCAGATAAATACTCTTCTATTATTAATCTAGGTTTTTGGTTTTTGAAATCTTCTGGTTTCATTGCTTGGTTTGATGAACAACTTGTAATCAATACTGAGATTATTATCAATAATAAATATTTTATTTTCATAGTATTATTTATTTTTGAAGAGCAAATTGGATTAAGTCTATATTTTTTGATTTAAAACCTGCTTCACAATAAGATAAATAAAAATTCCACATTCTTTTAAAAGTATTGTCAAAGCCTTGGGATGAAATTTGTTCCCATTTTTCTAAGAACTCTTCTCTCCAAATATTTAGTGTATTTGAGTAATGATCACCATATGAATTACAATTCTCAAACTTAAGTCCAGATTGATTTGCTAGATTTACTAACTCATTTTTACTAGGTAAAAAACCACCAGGAAAAATATATTTTTGGATAAAATCAGTTTTACTTTTATATCTATCATAGATGGAGTCATCTATAGTAATTGATTGTATAGCTGCTGTTCCTCCATCAACTAAGTTTTCTTTGATAGTATTAAAATAGTTTTTTAAATAACTCTGTCCCACTGCTTCTATCATTTCTATAGAAGCTATTGAATTATAATTATTTTTAACATCTCTAAAATCTAACATTTGTATATTTATTTTTTCATTCAAACCCTCTTTGTGAATTCTTTCTTTTGAATATTCGTATTGTTTTTTGGAGATTGTTATACAATCTAACTTTACGTCATAATTTTTTCCAATATATTCTGCAAATCCTCCCCAGCCACAGCCAATCTCAA
This sequence comes from uncultured Pelagibacteraceae bacterium, assembly GCA_902563435.1. Lineage (GTDB taxonomy): Bacteria > Pseudomonadota > Alphaproteobacteria > Pelagibacterales > Pelagibacteraceae > Pelagibacter. Next base: position 17,156 of record CACEXE010000003.1, on the reverse strand, counting down.
GCATCTTATCGCCTGATTTAGGCTTAACAAGATTCGAGAGTTTTTTATATTTATTTAACTGAGCTTTTTCCAAATCATTACTATCGTCAAAAATTGCGCTTGAATAAGTTAGGGTTTTATCAAGCCATAATGAGAAAAATTCATTCCCTAAATCATAATGTTTTCTAATGTTTTCTTTACTCCTAGATTTATTATTTTTAATAAACAAACCTTTAATTTTATTAAATATTGAAAGATCGAAAGAGCCAGAAAATTTATGAACTATTTTTATATTTTTTGCCGCAAGCTCTATTAGATTAGTTAAATTATTTGTCTCAAAATAATTATCCATATATGCTTCTGCCAGACCTACGCTTCCATTTTTGATGATTTTAAAAGTTAACCCTGGTTTATTTATTTTTAGATCAGCATTTAATCTTTCATTACTATTTCCAAAAGTATATTCTTTTCCATCATGGTTTATTATTTTTAAATTTCCATGTTTAATAAATTTTAATGAGTTAAAGACAATTTTGTCTGAAAGTTTATTCAAATTCACTTTTTTCTACCGAACTATTATTTTTAATATTTATTTTTTTTTTAATAAACTTTATTCCTTTTAACCATAGTTTAAATGCCTCATAGTGGATTGCGACAATAACTTTAAATGTCATCAAGGGGTGAAAAATATAGGAAACGAATAGATTTTTATTACTAAATTCTTTTGCAGTACCGTCTTGGGATGCGAATAAAAGTTTACCATCATTATCAGATTGGTCAATTATAACTGATATTTTGTCTGAGGGCTTATTTACTCTAAATTTATAATTACACTCCATATCTATGAAGGGCGATACATGAAATTTTTTAGCACAACTATTTCTTAAAGTTTCACTATCTTCAGCTTTGAAAATGTATGTGTGTTGTTCACCAAATGTATTTTTAACCTCATAAAATAAAGAGATTATCTTATCGTACTTATCATATATAAAGAAAACACTTATAGGATTAAATACGTAACCTAATATTCTTGGGTAGCAGAATAATTTGATTTTAACTTCTCTACTGTCGATACCTATATTTTCTAGTTTTTTTTTTACCCAGTTTTTTAAAGATGTACCGTCTCTATCCCCATGGTCTTTGTCAAAAAAACTAATGATATTAAATTTATTGTATGAAAATAACTTAATTTTATTATTAATTTCATATAGTTCATCTAAGTCTATCAATAATGAAAAAACCCTATATTTAAAATAATGATTTTTAGGTTTAAATCGTCTGTGTATTACTTTTCCTACGTATATCTTAGAGCTTTTAAGCATTTATATACTTAATCATATCTATTGACGATTTTATACCATCTTCATGGAATCCATATCCAAAATAACTACCACAAAATAAAATATTATTTTTATTTTGAATTAGGTGAAGATCTTTCTGGCTATTGATTGCATTTTGATCAAAGTAAGGGTGTGTAAATATAACTTTTCGGATTATCTTATCTTCGGGTATCTCTAAATAAGGATTTAATGTTAAAAAAATATTTTTATTTATATTCAAATTTTGTAATAGGTTTAACCAATAAGTAATCGAATTTTTTTCACTATTCTCAGATTCAATCGAGGAATTCCATGAACACCAAGCACTTTTATTATTTGGCATATAACTTATATCCTCATGGACTATAGCCTCATTTGTTTTATATTTAAAATTACTTAAGATCTTATTTTCTATTTCTTCAGGATTTTCAATTAAAGAGAGAGCTTGATTAGCATGAGTGGCCAATACGACTTTATCGTAAGTAAAATATTCATTTTTATCTCCATAATAAACCTGAACTCCTGATCCAATTCTTTTAATTTTATTAATATTGTAATTTTTATAATATTCTCCACTGATTTTACTTAGAATTTTATCTACATATGTTCTACTTCTTTTTGAAACTGTAAACCATTGTGGTCGATCTTTTAATTTGAATAATCCATGATTTTGAAAAAATTTAAAAAAAAATTTCAATGGCATTTGTTTTGCCTCGTAAGGGGGCATTGACCATATAGCTGACACCATAGGAATAATATGAAATTTGATAAAGTACTCTGACAATTTTAAATTGTCTAAATAGCTGCCTAAAGTAATATTTTCATTAATTGGATCTTGGTTTTCACTTTGTTTATAAAAACTGATTATGGTAAAAAACATCTTCAAAAATTTTATATTTAACAAGTTTGATTTATTGCTAAAAATTCCGGAAAGACCTTTTCCACAATATTCTATATTTGAGTCTCTAACGGATACTGAGAATGACATATTGCTTCTTTCGATAGCAATATCATTTTCTTGAAAAAAATTTATTAAATTTGGATAAGTTTTTTTATTAAATACAATAAAGCCTATATCAACAGGGACTATATTATCTCCAACATTAACATCAATAGTATGAGAATGACCTCCAAAATGGTCTTCTTTCTCAAATAGATCTACTTTATATTTTTTAGATAAACTGTACGCTGCACTTAGACCTGATATACCAGAGCCTATAATAGCAAATTTCATTATTGAGGATTATATTTATTTTCTTTTGTAAAGGATGAGACAAATTGTAGAAAAACTGCAAGAATTATAATGCTTCCTCCTATTAATACGTAGAATGAAGGGTTTTCATTTACAAATAGCCAAGCCCAAAGAGGACCAAGTATTGCCTCTGTAAGCATTATTATGCCAACCATAGCCGATAGAGTTTTTCTCGCGCCAATTGTTATTAAAATAAAGCCAAGTCCTATTTGAAATGTCCCAGACAAAAATGCCAAAAACATATCATTTAAAGATATAGAAATTTTTGTTGAAGCTAAAAAACCTATTATCATTGCAACTATTCCTGCAACTAATTGTAGGGGCACCATATCTACATGAGGATATCTTCTTACAATTAAAATTAGAGATGCAAAGGTAATTGGCATTACAAAGGCAACGATATTTCCAGACATTTGTCCACTTGATAGAGTATTTCCTAGCATTAAAATTAATCCAGAAATTGCTAAAATGATAGAAGCTAAAGTAATTTTTGAAATTTTTTCTTTTAAAAAAAAATATCCAAATATCGCTAAGAAAATTGTTTGTGTTTGTATTATGAAATTTGTATTTGCAACAGTAGTATTATACATAGCAAAAACGTAACTGCTAAATCCAATACCTAATATAATTCCACCAATTAAGCCAGGAATTCCCGATACATAAATTTTTTTAAATACCTCTCTTTTGTAAGTTACAATTAAAAAAATAGTTACAACAATTATAAAAAAAACCTGTCTCCAAAATAAGATTTGCCATAAAGTTGATCCTTCAAATGATTTAACAATCAACCCACCAAAACTAAGACAAAATGCGCCAAAAAAGATTAATAATGGACCTGGTATCTTTGAAATAAAATTCATTTAATATTGGAAATCAAATTTTGAGTTTCCATCTCATACAACTTAAAAATAGTTTCTGCATCTTTTAAATTAATTTCTTTAAATTTAATTTTTGATCCTGGAGGTATTTGCACTAGTTTGTCATAATCAGCACTTATTACAACTCCGATCTTAGGGTAACCCCCTATGGTTCCATGATCAGATAGCATAATTATTGGATCCCCATCTGCTGTGATTTGGATAACACCCTTCACTAATCCTTCTGACTTTATATTTGTATTTTTAATATTACTAATCTTAGGTCCCTTAAGTCTTATTCCCATACGGTCACTTAATTTGGTTACATTAAATTCATCATTAAAAAATGAATCTATTGCATCCTTTGAAAAATAATCAAAATGAGGTCCTTTTATTATTCTAATATTTTCAATTTTAGAATTTAGGTATTCTATTTTATTTTTTGGCAGGATTTTTTTTATATTTTTTAAATGAATTATTTGTCCTTTCTCAAGTTTTTCCCCACTATTAGCGCCAATTTTAGCCTTAGTATTTGTAGAACAACTATTTAAATAATAATCTACCTCAAATGTGCCTCCAATAGATAAATAACCATATACTGATCGATTGGTAGACAGTATATCTAAGCAATCATTATTCTCTAAAATAATATTTTCGTAACAACTAAATTCTAAATTTTTGTTTTTTCTTATAATTTTAAAATTAACATCTCCAGTAACATTGATGGAGATATTTTCTCCTATATATTTCAATTTTGGACCTTGGTATGCAAATTCAAGAACCGGATTATTTATTTCATTGTTTGAAATGGTATTTGCTAATAAAAAATTCCTATTATCCATTGCTCCACTAAAAGGTATGCCTATATGATAAAAATTATTTCTACCGTTATCTTGAAATGTAGAATTGATACCTGGTCGTAATACCTCAAAATAATTTTTATTCATATTTTTTTTCATACTCTAGTTTAGAAATTGGATAAAATGATATTGTATCACCTGGATTAATTAGATTTGGCTCAGTATTTTTTTTATTATCAAAAATATCAACTGGTGTTTTGCCAATTATATTCCAACCACCTGGACTTTCAAAAGTATAAATATTACAAAATTGCTCCGTTATACCTATGGAATTTTTTGGGACCTTAACTCTTGGTGTTTCTAAACGCTTTGCAAAAAGAGATTTATCCATATCTCCTAAAAATGGCATACCCGCAATAAAACCTGTCATATAACAATAATAATTTTTTGAAAAGAATGTTTCATAAATTTTAGCTTCATTTATCTTTAATAATTTTTGTAAACGTTTTATATCTAGTGCAAATTCCTCTGCACAACAAACTGGGATTTTAATTAGATTATTTTTTGAATTATTTTTTTTTTTTAACTCTAGATTTTCAACTTGTTTTTTTAATTTACCAAAACTCGTAAGTTTTAAATCGAAACTAATTACTAGTTTATTATAACTAGGTGTAATATTTGTAATACCTAATAAATTACTATCTCTTAAATTATTAAAATGATTTATAACATTTCTGTTAATTTCTTTATTCACCTCAGTACCAAAGTCACAGTACAATGCTGCGTCACCAAGATTTGATATATTTTTAATCATGTCATGTTATACTTTAAGCTTTATAGTATGGAAATTAATTTAAATTGTGATTTAGGTGAAAAATCAAAGCATCATTCAAATGAGAATGATCCTGATTTACTCAAAATAGTAAATTCTGCAAATGTGGCTTGTGGGTACCACGCTGGAGATGAGGAAACTATGAGAGAAGTTGTAGAGATTTCAAAGCAAAATAATGTAAGTATTGGTGCACATCCATCTTTCAATGATCCAGAAAACTTTGGAAGAAAACGGATTAATCTTGGTGCTGATGAAATTTCTAAGCTTTTAATAGATCAATATGAAATTTTGCAAAATATTGCCATTAAATTAGATGAAAAGGTTTCTCATATTAAACCACATGGAGCCTTAAATAATATGGCTTGTGAGGACCTTGAACTAGCAACAATTTTGGCAAAAACTATTTATAGTATTGATAAAGATATAATTTATTTAGTACCAACAGGTTCAAAAATGGAAATTGCAGCTAAAAAATTAAATATGAAAATTGCATGTGAAATTTTTGCAGATAGAAATTATGAAGACGATGGAACACTTGTGTCAAGAGGTAAGGACCATGCCCTAATAACCGACCCTGAGCGAGCAAAAGAGCACGTATTCAATATGGTGAAAAACCAAACTCTTAATTGTCACAGTGGAAAACAAATACCTTGTGAAATCGACTCAATTTGCATACATGGAGATAATGCAAGCTCTCTTTCAACTGCAAAACAGGTAAGAGAAAACTTGATAAAAAATAATTTAGAATTAAAGCCGTTAAATAAAATGAAAAAATTTTTATAATTATGATTAAAAAACTATTTACTCTTCTCATATTCTTTTTTATGACTGTTGAAACTTTTGCTGCTGGAACAAGTTCATCAGATAAAAAACCGAGCTATAAAAATGCTGTAAAAATAATTGAAGCAGCTAAGAAATATGAGTCTAAAAATAAAATGGATAAAGCATTAAAAAGATATGAAAAAGCTCAAAAAATTTTATTAAAACTCGACAAAGAAAAGCCCTTACAAGCTGATACACTAAACTACCTGGGTTTTACAACTAGAAAACTTGGGGACTTTGTAGCAGGAGAAAAATATTATTTGTTAGGTTTGCAAGTCGATCCAAAGCATGTTGGAATAAATGAATACTTAGGTGAATTATATGTTGTGACCAACAGAATTGATTTAGCAAAAGAAAGGTTGGAAATTTTGAAAAGCTGTAATTGTGAGGAGTATCAAGAGTTAAAAGAAATTATTGAAGGAACCAAAAAATCAAAATACTAATTGATATTTTGAATCATTTGTTCGGGCATCCATAAAGCGATTTGTGGGAACAGCACAATCAATAGGACTGCAAAAATCATTAATAAAAATAACGGGAATGCACTTTTTGCTATGAACCCCATATCTTTGTTTGCCATTCCTTGGAGAACAAATAGATTAAAACCAACAGGTGGTGTAATTTGAGCCATTTCTACAACAATAACTAAAAATATTCCAAACCAAATCATATCAAAGCCTGCCTGCCTTATCATTGGTTCAATTATTGCCATTGTAAGAACAACTGCAGAAATTCCATCAAGAAACATCCCAAGAATTATGTAAAAAATCATTAATACAAATATTAATACATACGGTGATAACTCCATATTCTGTATCCACAATGCTAAATTTCTTGGCAAACCTGTAAATCCCATAGCGAGTGACAAGAAAGTTGCCCCAGCTAAAATAAATGCAATCATACATGAAGTTTTAGTTGCTCCAAGCAATGAGTCTTTAAATGTTTTAAAGGTTAAACTCTTTTGAAAATAAGAGAGAATTAAAGCTCCAACAACACCTAAAGATGCAGCCTCGGTTGCTGTTGCTATTCCAGTATATATTGAACCTATTACTCCAAGTATTAATAAAATAACTGGAATTAATTGTTTAGATTTACCTAGTCTATTTAAAAATGAAAAATTTTCATAATTATTTGGCATTTTATTTTTATTTAATAAAGACCAAACTATTACATAGCTCATAAAAATTAGAGCAATCATAATCCCTGGAATTATTCCGGCTATAAAAAGTTTTGCAATTGATTCTTGAACAGTTACACCATAAATAATTAAAATTATTGAGGGTGGAATTAAAAGACCTAATGTTCCTGAACCTGCCAAACTTCCAAGCAAAATTTTTTCAGGATATTTTCTTTTTCTTAGTTCTGGAATTGACATTTTTCCAACTGTAGCAACTGTTGCGGCAGATGATCCAGAGATAGCGGCAAACAAAGCACAACCAACAACATTAACGTGTATCAAACCTCCTGGTAACTTCTGAAGCCATGGTGCCAGTCCCTCAAATAAATTTTCTGATAATTTGGTTCTAAAAAGAATTTCACCCATCCACACAAATAATGGTAATGCTGTTAGTGTCCACGATGATGAAGCTCCCCATATTGTTGTGGCCATCGCATCTCCTACTGGTCTAGAAGTAAACAAAATCATGCCTATTGAAGATACCCCAACCATACTGATGGCTACCCATATCCCAGATCCTAAAAAAAACAATAAAACACTAATAAAAAAAAATGCTAATAAAATTTCAGTCATACTTATTAACTATTCTTAAAATTAATTGATGAACCACGCATATAAAAAATAACAATGAACCAATTGCTACACTTGATTGAGGTATCCAAATTAAAATTTCGTCAGCACCTTCACTTCTTTCTTGAAACTCATAAGATATCTTTAACATTTTAAGAAAATAAAATGCCATATATCCTGAAAAAATAGATGCTATGATTAGACTCCAAATTTCTAGAAACTTTTTTCTTAGATCAGTGGCTTTTTCTAAAAATAATGTGATCCTTATATGACCTCCATTTACAAAAGTGTATGAAAGTGCAAAAAATGAGGAAGCGGCCATACAGTAACCAGAATATTCAGCTAAACCTCTTATATAAAAACCAAACATTCTTGAGGCAATTCCAGTTAAAATAAAAGCTGCTATCAAAATTAAAAAAAATGCAGCGATATATCCTGAGAAATTATAAAGATTATTTAATGATTTATTAATTTTTTGTAACATAAAAAAGGCCGTTTTTTTAAACGGCCTTTCTCATTATATTAATTTTATTTGTAAGCAGCAAGTACGCTAGCTCCTGTTTTGCCAGCCTTTTTCTTCCATTCCTTTGCCATTTTTTTTCCAACTTTTTGGAAATGTTTTTCTAAATCAGCGTTTACTTTACCTACTGTCATTCCAGCAGCAGCTAAAGCTTTTTTATCCTCAATATTTCCAACTCTAGAAAGCATCCAGCCTTTTTCTTCTGCAGCAGTTGCTTCTTTCATTATTAGTTTTTGAGTATCTGCATCTAGTTTGTTCCAAGATCCTCTATGAGCAACTACCATATTTTTTGGGAACCAAGCAGCTATATCATAGAAATATTTTACTCCGTTCTCCCAAATTTTACTATTTTTTCCAGTAGTTGGTGAAGTAATCATGCTCTCTACTGCTCCAGTTGAAAATGCTTGACTTATTTCTGCAGCTTCAATTTTTGTTGGAGCCATACCAGTTAGTTCAGCAATTCTAATTGTTGCTGAATTATAAGCTCTAAATTTTAAACCTTGTAAATCTGAAACACTATTAATCTCGTTTTTACTATACAAACCTTGTGCAGGCCATGGTACAGCATACAAAAATACCAATCCTTTTTGACTTAAGCTTTCTATGATTGCTGGTTTCGATGCTTGATAAAGTTTCATAGCATCGTCATAAGATGTTGCTAAGAATGGTTGTGAGTCAATCTCAAGAATTGGATCTACTTTTCCAAGAGCCGACATAAATCTCTCTCCCATTTGAGCTTGTCCAGTTCTGACAGCTCTAAAGATTTCTCCACCTTTAAATAATGCTCCCCCAGGGTGAGTTACAATAGTTAATTTACCTCCACTTTTTTCTGAAACGTTTTTAGCAAATTCTGCAGCATTAGCTGAATGAAAATTGCTTGCACCATAAGCTAAAGCCATATCCCACTTCTCAGCAGCATTTACGTTTGCTGTTAACAAAACAGAAAATAAAATAGAAATTAAAGTTTTTAAATTTTTCATTAATCCTCCATATTTTTAAAAAATACATCTGATTATGTATTATTTGTTAAATCAATAGAAAATTTTCTATGTTTTATTGAAAAATAAGAAAATACTACTATTATAAAGTTACTTTGATCGAAGAAGCCCTTATTTTATTACAAATTATATTTATAAATATAATTTTAACTGCTGATAATGCCATAATAATTGGCCTTATCGCATCTAATTTTGTCCCTAGAAATAGAAAAAAAATTATATTTTGGGGAGTAGTTGGGGCTTTAGTCTTTAAAGTTTTATTTGCAGTATTTGCTACATATTTATTTAAATTTTACTTTATAAAAATTCTAGGAGGTTTACTGTTAATTTGGATAGTTAACGATTTAAGAAAAGATCTTTTACAAGTTCAAAAGCAAACTAAATCACCTACAAAAAAATCTTTAGAACCATCATTTGCTAAGGGTATGTATAAAGTACTTTTTGCAGATATTACAATTAGTTTCGATAATGTTATAGGTGTTGTTGGGGCTTCTAAGGGTAACTTTGGATTCATGATTTTTGGTTTAATTTTATCTGTAGTCCTTACAGGTGCAATGGCCACTTATTTAGCTAATTATGTACAGAAACATTTATGGGTCGTCTATATTGGAATGGCATTTATTCTTATACTGGCAATACAACTTATTATTGGAGGACTTGTAGACTTAGAAATTTTAAATATAAACGAAGAGTTTAAAAAATATTTTTAATAAGAATATTTAATTGATGGGTATGAGCCTTTCTTAACATCTAATTTAAATTTTTTAACTGCTTTCCTTACATTGCTTTTCAAATCAGCATATTTTTTTACAAATTTTATTTTATTATCTGTTAGTCCCAATAAATCATCTGTAACTAAAATCTGACCATCACAAAAATTTGATGAACCTATCCCTATTGTAGGAATGTTAATTGACTCTGTAATTTTTTTTGAAACTTTTTTTTCAATACATTCTAAAACAATTGCAAATACTCCAGCATCTTCCAAAGATTTCGAATCTTTTAACAAATTTTTTTTTTCTATATCTGTTTTACCTTTGTATCTAAATTTTCCTCTTACAGATTGTGGTGTTATACCTATATGGCCCATTACAGGAATATTATATTTTATTAAATGTTTAACGATTTCTATAATTTTTCTTCCTCCTTCTAATTTTATGCCATCACATTTTGTTTCTTTCATTACTTTTTTACAATTCTTAAGTGCTTGAGATTTATTTTTGTATGTATTGAAAGGCATGTCTACAATCAATAAACTTTTTTTAACTCCTTTTCTTACACTCTTGGAGTGCTCAATCATCATTGATAAATTTACTTTTCTTGTAGTTTCAAAATTATATAAAACTGAACCCAATGAGTCGCCCACAAGTATTAAATCTACGTGGTTATCAATCTCTTCTGCTATATTTTTTGAATAAGCAGTTAAACAAACAATTTTTGACTTATTTTTTTTTTTAAGAACTAGCCTACTCTTTTTTGTAAGCATAAATACCTGCTTACCAAGTGCCCGTATTTTCCATAGATTTCCAAGGTTCTATGGGTTCTAAGTTTCCTTCTTGAAGTATTTCAACTGATATTTTATCTGGAGATCTAACAAAAGCCATATGACCATCTCTAGGAGGTCTGTTTATTGTATAACCCATATCTTTTAATCTCTGACAAGTTTCATAAATATTATCAACTCTGTAAGCTAAATGTCCAAAATTTCTAGATCCTTCACCTAAATTGTCTCCATCCCAGTTATAAGTTAATTCAATTTCAGCATTTTCGTCATTTGGAGCTGCAAGGAAAACTAATGTGTATCTTCCCTTTTCATTTTCCATTCTTTTTGTTTCTTTTAGTCCTAAACCATCACAAAAAAATTTCAGTGAGTCTTCAATATTTGAAACCCTTATCATTGTATGTAAATATTTCATATGACTTACTTATATAGTCTTATTATTCCAATTCAATAGTACTTGGCGGCTTTGAAGTAACATCATAAACCACTCTATTAATACCTCTTATATTATTTACAATTTGATTGGATATTGACTGCATGAAAGATTTATTAAATTGAAAGAAATCTGCTGTCATTCCGTCTTCTGATGTGATTGCCCTTAATAAACAAAGATATTCATAAGTTCTATTATCTCCCATAACACCAACCGTCTTAACTGGAAGTAAGGCAGCATAGGCCTGCCAAATTTTATCATATAGATTATTGTCTTTTAAAGATTTAATAAAATAATTATCTGCTTCCTTCAAAATTTTTATTTTTTCTTTGGTGATTATACCAGGCATTCTTATTGCAAGACCTGGTCCTGGAAATGGGTGTCTAGATATAATTTCATTACTTAATCCAAGTTCTAATCCAAGTTTTCTAACCTCGTCTTTAAAAAGATATTTCAATGGCTCTATTAATTTAAGTTTCATTTTTTTTGGCAATCCCCCTACATTATGGTGTGATTTAATTTTTGATGTTTGGCTACCTGTAACAGATTTACTTTCAATTAAATCAGGATACAATGTGCCTTGGGCTAAGAATTTTACATTTTCAATTTTATTAGCATATTTTTCAAAAATTTTTATAAAAAGATTTCCTATTATTTTTCTTTTTTTTTCTGGATCAGAAACATTTTTTAATTTTGACAAAAATAAGTTTTCCGCATTTACATAAATAAGATTTATTTTAAATCTTTTTTTAAATGTATTTACAACTTGCTTTTCTTCATCTTTCCTAAGTAAACCAGTATTAACAAATATACATGTTAGTTTTTTCCCTATGGCATTTGACAGTAATTTAGCAACTACACTGCTATCAACACCTCCAGATAGAGCACAAATAACCTTTGAATTTCCTACGCTATTTCTTACTTCATTTATTAATTTTTTTTTTTGGTCTCTTGAAGACCAATTTTTAGTTAATTTACAAATAGAAAATATAAAATTTTTAAGTATTAGCTTTCCTTTTATTGTATGACTTACTTCAGGGTGAAATTGAATACCAAACATTTTTTTTTCTACATTTTCAATAATACACATCTTAGAATTTATACTTTGTGCAATTATTTTAAAATTTTTTGGTAATTTTGTTACCTGGTCTGCATGGCTCATCCATACATTGTTTTTTCCCTTAGAAAAAAAATTTTTAGTTAACTTACTTTTTTTAGACTCTTTTACTTCAGCAAGTCCAAATTCTCTATGTTTAGAACTTCTAACACTTCCTCCCATTGCTTTTGAAATAATTTGATGCCCAAAACATATGCCTAGTACAGGAACTCCTAGTTTAAGAATTTTATTATTAAATTTTACTTTTTTACTCTCATAGACATTTAAAGGACCTCCAGATAAAACTATTCCTTTAATATTTTTTTCAAACTTTGTGAATTTTTCTATTTTTTTGTGACTTACTATCTCACAATAAATACCCAGTTCTCTGATTTTTCTTGCAATTAACTGTGTAAATTGGGAACCAAAGTCTACAATTAGTATTTTATTGAGAGTGTCCTCAAGACGCATCTTTTCTTTCAAAATCTTTTAAACGACTTTCAATTGATGGAATTTTTTCACACATATCTACACAAATTTTCTTAAAATCTTTACTCAATTCATCTACTTTTGAAAAATTTGATCTTTCTAATTCCATATCGATTAAAAGGAACATAGCCTCTTCATTCTTAGGGTCTAAAAGTAAAGTAGTTTTAATATTCTTTTCTTCTTGTCTTTTATCTTCTTCAATTTTAAAAATTTTAGCTAAATAAAGGTAAGATACTGAGTCTTTTGGGTTATAGACTATATTTCTATGAAATAAAAACTTTGAATCTTCATATTTTTCCTTGTCAAATAAATCTTTGGCTTCCTTAAAAAAATTATTTTCGTTCGCCATAGCAAAAAGGCTAAATGAAATAAATGTAAAAATTAAAATTAAGTATTTCATATTTATTTTTTAACAACATCTATATTATGTACCATACTTTCATAAAAACCTGCTTTAGTAATTTTAACAAATTTTGGTTTTTTTCTCAGATCAATTACTTTCTTAGCTCCCATGTAACCCATTGAAGATTTCAAACCTCCAACTAAATTGTATATTATTTTATTAACTTTACCTTTGTATTTAATGTATCCCTCTACACCTTCCGCTACATATTTTGATGAATCTTTTTGTTTCGTTTGAAAATATCTGTCTGCTGAACCTTTATTCATTGCACCTATTGACCCCATTCCCCTAAAATATTTGTATAATTTGCCATTTTTCTTTATTTTTTTTCCAGGTGCTTCATCTGTACCTGCAAATAATGAACCAATCATAACTGCATCTGCACCAGCTGCTAATGCTTTAGCAATATCACCAGAAAATTTTATTCCACCATCAGCAATTAATCTTGTTTTGCTTTTCCCAATTCCTTTTTTAACACTTAATATTGCACTTAGTTGAGGAACTCCTATTCCAGCCACAAGTCTTGTTGTGCAAATAGATCCTGGTCCTATTCCTACTTTTATAATATCAACACCTAATCCAACCAAAAATTTTGCAGCTTCTGATGTAGCTATATTTCCAGCACAAATTGCTGTTTTTTTGGGACGTATTTTTTTTATTTTTTTAATTATATCTCCTACTTTTTTGGTATGTCCGTGTGCTGTATCAATTACTATTAAATCTATGTTTTCTTTTAATATTTTTTCAGCTCTCTTTAATTCTTTTTCGCTTGCACCAACCGCTGCACCTATTAATATTTTTTTTGATTTTACTTTTCTAATTTGTTTAATCTGTTCTTGGATATTTAAGTTTCGATGAATTATGCCCATTCCCCCAGCTCTCCCCATTGCAATCCCCATTGACGACTCTGTAACAGTATCCATTGCAGATGACAAAAGTGGTATTTTTATCGTTAAACTTTCTGTTAAATTAACAGAGGTATTTACTTCACTAGGTAGAATTGAAGAGTAATTTGGCGCCAAAGTAACATCATCAAATGTTAAAGCTTCTTTAATAGTTTCCATGTCCCTATATAAATGATTCTTAAAAAAATAAAAGGATTACTATCTTAAATTTCTACAAATTATAAAATTTTCTTTAGAGTCTTTTCTGCTTGAAGGTGGCTTAAAAATATCAACATCTTTAAAAGATTTTTTACCTAATGCGACAATCTCGTTAAAAGATGATCCCATAAAAAGTTTAGAAATAAAATTTCCTTTTTTATTTAGAAATTCAATCGCAAAATTCATTGCCTCTAAACATAATTCTCCTGTAACTAATGAGTCTACACTTTTATTACCTGTGGTGTTAACTGCCATATCAGAGACTATAAGATCTACTTTCTTACCAAAATAATTTTTGATATTCATTTTTTGATGCTCCTCAGTAAAATCCCCTTTTATATGTACTAAATTTGTAATAGGCTCAATATCCTTTAAATCAATTGAAATTATTTTAGATTTACTAAAATTTCTTGATATATACTGAGACCAACTGCCTGGGGCTGCACCAAGATCTATAACTAAAATATTATTTTTTATTACTTTAAATTTATCGTTTATTTCTTGCAATTTGTATACGGCTCTTGACCTATAACCCTCTAATTTTGATTTTTTGACGTAAATATCTCTTTTTTGCTTAATGATCCAATTCTTAGAAAATTTATTCTTTTTCAACTAATTCTCAAATCTTAGTGATTTTTCAATTATATCTCCATCCAATGTTTTTATTTTGGATATATAATTTTTATTATTTCTTATATTATCATTATTTTTTCCTGCTAAATGAATAATTCCTATTTCATGGTTTGGTAAATAAGGTTCTACAAAAGTATTTTGTTTTTTGTCAAATTTAATTGCTTCAATTAGAGTCCAGTTACAATAAGCAGGTAGAATCTCTACGTCTAAATTATCTGAATATATTGTAATATTCATTGCTATTTGCTCAGAACCCCAGATTTTTCCAGAGGACAATGCTTTTTTTAAATTTTTTTGCCATATTTTCCAATGAGGAGCACTTTCCTCCAAGCAAAATAATCCAATATTCAAATGGGGTTTAAGTGCAACTTCTCTTGAAACTTTTTCTGAAAATCCAGATGATTTAGCGTGTTTGTAATTTTGTGATTTTATTTTTGCAAAACTTCCAAATACCCATTCTGCTCTTAAAACTCTTCCATAGGATCTATCTGCTGATGTTGCTATTGATAATTTATTATTCTCACATCCTTTAAAATAAAGATCAATTGCATACCAAGAGTTTACCCATGCATCAGCATCTATCCATAAATATTTTTTATATCCTGGAAAATAATTTGGCAAGAATGCTCTAGATACCTGACTTTTCAACCACTCTCTTCCTTTTATCTTAGAATTTGGAACTTCTATATCCCACTCAGCCTTTTTGATTTGAAATACTTTTTTTTCTAATATTTTAATTTGTTCACCAGTTAATCCTGCATCCATGATGCAAACATCTAATGTTTTGCTTTGTTCAAATCTATTGATTGAGTCAATTAGTTCGTTAAGAAGATTGAAATAGTTGGAGTCCGCTAACGAGATTATTGTATTTTCTCTCATTTATAACACATCTTCATGATGATCAGTATCATCTGTGATGGCTTTTACATTCTTTTTAATCATAAGATAATGCATTGAACTTATTGGTACCATTAACAAATAAATTACACCTGAAATGATAATAGCATTAAATGTATATACGAGAATTAAGCCAAAATATAAGATTATTCCAAATAGCAAAAATATTGACGTACTTCTTGGAACAGCTATCCTTTTAAAAGAATAAGTTGGTATTTTGCTTATTAATAATATTGAAACAATTATAAACATAACAGGCACGACAATTTGATAATTTAAGTTTAAAAACTGAAATTCACTAATACTTAGTATTAAAGGCATTAAAACAAGAATTCCACCTGCTGGAGAAGGTATACCCTCAAAAAAATTATCTTTCCAAGAACTCTCTTCGTTTGATGAAACATTGAACCTTGCAAGTCTAAGTGCAACACAAATAACATAAATTAACGAAATTAACCAACCTACTCTGCCAGTTTCAGATAGCGCCCAAAAATACATTATAAAAGCTGGAGCCACACCAAAACTTATAACATCAGTAAGAGAGTCTAGTTCTTTTCCAACTTTAGAAGTTCCTTTAATTAATCTTGCAATTCTGCCGTCTAACCCATCAATAATAGCAGCCACTATTACTGCGATAATTGATAACTCGAATTTGCCGTCAAATGCAAATTTTATTGAAGTCAATCCAATACATACTCCAACAAGTGTTAATATATTTGGTAGAATAACTCTTGTTTTTTTATTAGAAACTAATTTAATATTTTTATTTTGTGGTTCCATCAAATCATTTTTGTGCGATTAAAGTTTCACCAGCTATAGTTTTTTGGTCAACTTTTACTAAAGGAGTATAATTTTCAAAATACATATCAGCTCTACTTCCAAATCTGATCATTCCTATTCTTGAACCTTGTTCTACAAGCTCATCTTTAGAAACTTCAGTCACAATTCTTCTTGCTACAAGTCCTGCTATTTGGACAACAATTATATCTTCTCCATCAGAATTTTTTATTTTATAATAATTTCTCTCGTTATCTTCACTTGCCTTATCTAAAGATGCATTAAAAAACTTTCCAGGTTTATAAAGTATCTCGGATATTGCTCCGGAACATGGTGACCTGTTTACATGGCAGTCAAACACATCCATAAAAATACTTATTTTTTTCATTTGTTTATTTTCTAAACCTAGTTCTTTTGGACCATTAGTATCTATCACTTGTAAAACAACTCCATCAGCTGGACTTGTAAGATAGTTATCATCACCTATTGAAGTTCTTTCTGGGTCTCTAAAAAAATAATAGCACCAAATGGTTAATACCAACCCTATAAAACCAAGAAATCCATTTATGAAATAAAGAATTATTGTTGCGATTGCAAAAATTATAATAAATTTGTATCCTTCATTGTGTATTTTTGGAAATATTTTACTCATGACAATCCTATAATTGATAATTTTGGATTAATATGTATACAAAAAG
>CACEXE010000002.1 GCA_902563435.1 uncultured Pelagibacteraceae bacterium | reverse complement strand
GATAATCTTCTAACGAGAACTGACCTTTTTTTAATTTTTCCTCTGTTTTTTTTAATTTTTCTTCATCTAGATCTTCTGCAGCCTTTTCAACAAGGGAAACAATATCTCCCATACCTAAAATTCTATTGGCAATTCTGTCTGGGTGAAAAACTTCAAAATTTTCTATCTTTTCACCAACTCCTAAAAATTTAATTGGAACATCTGCAACATATTTCATACTTAATGCTGCTCCACCTCTTCCATCACCATCTGATCTTGTAAGAATAATACCTGTTAGATTTACTGTACTTTTAAATTCTTTAGCTACATTGGCAGCTACTTGCCCAGTCAAAGAATCTGCAACAAGAATTGTTTCTGACGGGTTTATAATACTTTCAATTTGTTTAATCTCACTCATCATTTGTAAATCAATCTGAGTTCTTCCAGCTGTATCAAATAGAATTACATCTGCTCCATTAAGATTAGCAGCACTAATCGCTCTTCTACAAATATCTGCAGGAAGTTGATCTTTGATGACTGGAAGCGTTATTATATTATTTTGCTCACCCAAAAGTCTTAGTTGTTCTTGTGCAGCAGGTCTGTAAACGTCTAGACTAGCCATCATAACTTTTTTCTTTTTGTTAGCCTCTAAAAATCTTGCTAACTTAGCTGTAGTTGTAGTTTTTCCAGAACCCTGTAACCCAACTAACATCACTGGAACAGGAGGTACTGCATTTAATTCAATATCAGAATTTTTATCCCCTAAGAAAGAAATTAACTCATCGTTAACAACTTTAACTACCATCTGTCCGGGTGAAGTTGATCTGACAATCTCTTGACCAAGAGCTTTTGGTTTCACTCTATTTATAAATTCTTTTACAACCTCTAAAGATACATCCGCTTCTAAAAGAGCAAGCCTAATCTCTCTTAAACCCTCATCTACTTGCTTTTCATCAAGCGAAGGCGCCTTTTTTAAAGAAGAAAATATTTCTTCAAATTTATTTGTTAAATTTTCAAACATAATCACATCCAGCAAGTATCGCACCAGTGGGCGAACTCTCGCTGACTGGTGTCGATCTCTTTGTTACCAAAGACACCGCAAATTGCTGTATTTTGCGGAAACGGCGATAAACTATAATAGAGGTTCAAAATGTCAATAAATAAGTTAAATACTGAAGTATATGGAATTTAAAGCTTTTAAAATGGATGGTCTTGGAAATGATTTTGTAATTATTGATAATAGGTCAAATAATGTGGAATTAAACAAGGATCAAATTATTAAAATTTGTGATCGAAACTTTATTGGTTGTGACCAACTAGTCTATATTAACAACAGTGATAATGCTGATGCTGATCTAGAGTTTTATAATTCTGATGGTTCGGCAGCTGACGCATGTGGAAACGGTACAAGATGTGTAGCCTTTTTATTATCAAAAGAAAAAAATACAAAAAATATAAGCGTTCAAGTAGCATCAAAACAGTTGAATTCAAAGTTACTTGAAGATGGTCAAGTTGAAACAATAATTGGTGTACCAAAAACTAATTGGAATGAAATTCCTTTATCTAAAAAACTAGACACTAAAAATTTAGGAATTATTATAGAAGATAACAATAACCAAGCATTGAGTGGTGGTATAGCTATTAACGTAGGTAATCCTCATGCTATTTTTTTTGTAAATGATGTAGAAAATTTCAATTTAGAAAAAATTGGACCTAAGATCGAAAATCATGAATTTTTTCCAGAAAAATGTAATTTCACCCTTGCTCAAAAATTAAGTGAAAATCATTATAAAATTAAAGTTTGGGAAAGAGGTGCAGGTTTAACAAAAGCATGTGGAACTGCTGCGTGCGCAACAGCAGTGGCCGCAAATTTAGAAAAATTAGAAAATTCTAGAACTGAAATTGAATTCGGTTTAGGAAAATTAGTAATTTCTATTGATGAAAGTCAACAAATTCATATGAAAGGACCTGTATCTAGTATCAAAGAAATAGATATAAATATTTAATGGGTATTTTCGAAAAGTTTAAATTGGGCTTTAAAAAAAGTGCTGATAGTATTTCTTCTGGACTTAGGGAAATAATAGTAAAAAAAGAAATTGATGATGAGACATTAAATAAAATAGAGGAATTTTTGATTAGTTCTGACGTTGGCATTGACGCTTCAGGTGAAATAAAAAATATTATCTCTCAAAAAAAAATTGATCCTAAGAAAAATGCGGTTGAGGAAATAAATGCTATTTTAAAAGAATATATTTTAGAGTTAATGGTACCCTTAGAAAAAAAAGATTTTTTTGAAAATAAAGAAAATTTAAACGTAACATTAATTTCTGGTGTAAATGGGGTAGGTAAGACAACCACTATCGGTAAAATTGGTAAAATATTTAAAGATAACGGCTCAGAAGTAATATTTTCTGCTTGTGATACCTTTAGGGCAGCAGCAATAGAACAATTAGAGTCTTGGTCTGATAAGATTGGAGCGACAATTATCAAATCAAATCCAGGGTCTGACCCTGCTTCAGTAGCTTACAAGGCGATAGAACATGCAAAAAACAACAATATTAGACGGGTACTAATTGATACCGCTGGCAGATTGCAAAATAAGAAAAATTTAATGGATGAATTCAAAAAAATTGCAAATGTTATAAAAAAAACAGATGAAAGTGCACCCCATGATGTTGTTTTAGTTCTAGATGCAACCTCTGGGCAAAATATAATAAATCAACTTGAAGAATTTGATAAAATTATAAAAATTACTGGTTTAATTATGACAAAACTTGATGGGACAGCAAAGGGAGGAGTACTAATTGCAATTTCAAAAAAATATAAGGTTCCAATTTTAGGCCTTGGACTTGGAGAAAAAGAAGATGATTTACAAATTTTCAATGCTGAACAATTTGCAGATGCATTTACTCAATTTAATTAATTAGATTTTTAGAAATTAAAGGTTTTTCAATAGAACATTCAAAATTATTCTTATTTGTTTCATATCCACAAACTTTTGCATAACTTGAAATAATGAAATTTAGTTTCCCGTCATTCTCGAAATTTTTTAATTTTTTAGACTGAATATTATATTCTAGATTTTGATGAAAATTTTTTTTACCACTTACTAAAATTAAAGTATTATTATCTTTCATTAAATAATATGCAAAGTCCTCAGGAAAAACTGGATAGGTATAATTTTTTACAAGTTTTTTTACTTTTTTAGGAAACCATTCATATGTTAGTAAAGGGAGATCCTCTTTTGAATTATGATTATAAATATATAGATCTTGTGGATAATCATTAATATAGTTTGCATCTTCTCCTCTAGCCAAAATGGCTTTGTCTCTTGTTTTGAAATATAATGTAAATTGACTATTATATGATTTCATTTTACCAACATAAAAATATTTATTCCTAGTTTCGTTGCTAATTTCAGCGTGGGAAAAATTTGAAAAAAAAATTACAATTAATAAAGATAAAATTCTTGCCATATATGACTTTAAAAATGTAAAGTTGCTTAATATTTGTTTGAATTGTGTCTTAATTTAATTCTGTAATAAATAACTCAATTGAGTTTAAGAGATTTTCGTTAAAATCCATCATATGATCATCATTTTCAACAAAAAAACTTGATTTTTTTCCTTTAAATTTATCATAAATTTCTTTTCCCATTTTAAATGGCACAATTTTATCTTTCATGCCATGCATTACAAGAATTGGAGCAGTATTTTTATTCAATTTACTAATCGAGTTGTATTTATCTTTTAACAAATATTTAACTGGCAAATATGGATAATAACTTTTTGCTAGTGTTTCCATAGATGTGAACGGTGATTCTAATATCACACCACTAAAAGAGTAATTTTGTGCTAAATTTAATGCAATTGCTGTACCTAACGATTCCCCGTACAAGATTATATTTTTATCTTCAATTTTCATGGCATTTAGCCATTTCTTTGCTGCCAAAGCATCTTCATAAAGGCCTATTTCTGTGGGTTTTCCATCATTTCCGCTAAACCCTCTGTAGGCAAATATCAAATAATTAACATTCATTTTTGAGAATTCATTTAACTTATAAATACGATTATCAAGTTTGCCAGCATTGCCATGGAAAAGTAAGATAGTTTTGTAATTTTCGTTCTTCTTAAAGTGCCATCCGACCAAACTACTTTCAGAGTTAATAAGTACCTTTTCAATTTTGTGATTTAAAGGTCCTTCGTCTAAATAATTATTTTCTCCTGGATGGTACAGAAGATTTCTTTGATAAAAAAAAATAAAAATGCAAATAAACGTATAAATTATTAATATTAATAATAATATATTTGTTAGTGTCATTTTTTTATTAATCATTATTTCTGTTTAAATAAATGAAAAAAATATAGCTTAGTATACAAAGAATTAAAAAAATTGAAAAAGAAATTCTATAACTACTTACAATATCAAATCCGCTAGAATTAAATAAGTCTATAAATAATCCAATACCCCATTGCATAAAGAATGTTCCTGAATGAATAAATACGTTATATGAAGTGAGTGACTTGCCTGCTAAACTTTGTGAAAAGTTTAAAGCTATTGCAGGTTGGGTTAAAGAAATTACAATTGAAGTCATAATGTATATTGCAAATAAAAAAGCTCCAGCTTTAGGACCAAAAAATATTATTAGAAAGAAAACAAAGTAACTTATTGGGAGTCCAAATTTAATAAGTTTAACACTACTAATTCCATAATCAGAGAGTTTAGGGAGAATATATCCCCATAAAAAGTATGATGC
The DNA here is from genome assembly GCA_902563435.1 of uncultured Pelagibacteraceae bacterium. Classification (GTDB taxonomy): domain Bacteria; phylum Pseudomonadota; class Alphaproteobacteria; order Pelagibacterales; family Pelagibacteraceae; genus Pelagibacter. The sequence continues at coordinate 104,395 of CACEXE010000002.1, read as the reverse complement.
TAACATTGTTACATTTATCCAAAACAAGCCTGTAGCACTTTGAAATGGAGAATACCCTGTAATATTTAGCATCCAAGGACCAGCCCAAAGCGTTTGGATTGCCTGTATACCACCATAATTAATAAATGCTAATGGTACCATGCTAATAAAAAACTTATTTTTCCAAATTTGAGCTAAACTTTTTTTTTCTTCATTAATAGTGAAGTTTTCTTTCTGTTCCCAATTAGGAGTGAATAAGAAAATTAAAATAATACTTATTAAAATAAGTATAGCTATTAAAATAAAAATCCATCTCCATCCCATGTAAGGTAATAAAATTTGGACAGGTAAAGTAGATGATACAAAACCTATATTTGCAACCATTAACATCCATGAATTAGCACGCTGTTGATATTTTTCAGCAAACCAAACTCTGTATCCTGTTAGAGGTCCCATCATACAAGCGCTTACGCCGATCCCAATAAATATTCTTGAAATAAGTAACCCAGAAAAACTTTTTGCTAATGCAAATGATATGGTTCCTACCAATGCAATTATTAAAAAATACCCAACAACTTTTTTTGGTCCAAATTTATCAAGGAGTAGTCCTATTGGGACTTGCATAATTGAAAAGCCAATAAAATAGCCTCCTGCTAACAGTCCTAAATTACCTGCTGTTAAATCGAATTCATATGTCAGGACAGGCGTTAATGTTGCAGTAATAGATCTAACAAGATTTGATAATAAAAAACCAAAGGCAAAAATACAGAATATGATAATGCTTTTATTTACTTTAGTAATCATTTATAAATTTTTGAGATTTAATCTGTACTATGAATAATCAATCAACAAAAGATAAAGATGCACGCTCTTCAAATGCTATGGCTGCAACTTCTCATCCATTAGCGACAGAAGAAGCCTTAAAAATACTAAAAATGGGTGGAAATGCAGTAGATGCTTCTATAGCAGCTTCAATTGTTTTATCTGTAGTTGAACCTAATGCAACAAGTATTGGTGGAGACTGTTTTGCAATTGTCAAAATGAATAATAAGGATGCAGTATCTTTTAATGGATCTGGGTTAGCACCAGAGAAATTAAGTTATGATTTCTTCAAGGAAAAAAATATAGATAAAATTGGATTAACAAGTCCTCATTCAGTAACAGTTCCTGGTGCAGTCCATGCTTGGGAAACTATTCATAAAGAATTTGGAAAATTAGATTTTGCACAATTATTTACAGGTGCAATTGAGATTGCAAAAAACGGTCACAAGATTTCTAAAGTAGTGTCGAATGCATGGCATAATAGCTTAAATAAAATTAATGGAAATGAAAATTCTAAAAAAATTTTTTTGAAAGAAGGTCGTACTTATCAAGAAAATGAATTAATGAAAAATATTCCATTAGGAAAAACATTAGAGGCAATTAGCAAAAAAGGAAGTAAAGAATTTTATGAGGGTGAAACTGCAAAAGATATAATTGAAAGTTTAAATGAATTAGGGGGTGTGCATACTTTTGAGGATTTTTCTAAACAGAACACAATAAGATCAGAAACAATAAAATCTAGTTATAAGGGCGATTTTATTCATCAATGTCCTCCAAATGGACCTGGCGTGACTGTTTTGATTATGATGAAATTGTTAGAAAAACTAAATATTCATAACTATAAATTCAACAGTACAGAAAGATTTCATCTTGAAGCCGAAGTCACAAAACAAGCTTATAAAGTTAAAGAAACAAGCCTAGGCGATCCAAATTTTGTAAATTTTGATTTAGATGAAATTTTAAGTGATAAAAATATTGAGGATATTTTTCACAAAATTAAGCTCAATTCATGCAGTGATGTTGGTGACTTAAATATTCCAGCTCACCCAGAAACTATTTATCTAACAGTTGTAGATAAAGACTTGAATAGTGTGTCCATCATTAATTCAGTTTGTTACGTATTTGGATCAGGTATCACTACAAATAAAAGTGGAATACTTTTACATAACAGGGGTACAAATTTCAGAGTAGAGCATGGACATCCAAACTGTATTGAGGGCTTAAAAAGACCATTACACACTATTATTCCAGGTATGGTCATTGACAAAGATAACAACACAACTTTGAGTTATGGAGTTATGGGAGGGCAATATCAACCAGTAGGACAGGTACATGTTTTAAATAATATGATTGATTACGGCATGGGTCCTCAAGAGGCTTTAAGTTTTCCTAGAGCTTTTCATTTTAATAATATTTATAAGCTTGAAAAATCAGTCGATAATCAAATTCTTAATGAATTGAAAGAAATCGGTCATAATGTTGAGTATATTGATGGTACTCATGGTGGAGGTCAAGCTATTAAAATAAATCGATCAGAAGGGGACCTTTTAGGTGGATCTGATCCTAGAAAAGACGGTTACGCAAAAGGGTACTAAATAATGTCAAAAAGAATTGTTAGAAACATTTTTGAAAATGTGAATGATGAAAATATTGCTCTAACCTCTGAAATCAGCACAAAACTAAGTTACAAAGATTTAAAATTATTTATCAATAAAATTTCTAAACAATTGGCTGGAAATGGATTATCAAACAAAGATAGAGCAGCAATAGTTTTACCAAATGGACCGTACATGGCTTCAAGTTTTTTGGCTATTTCAAGCTATATGTCTGCTGCCCCTTTAAATCCATCATATAAATCTGAGGAGTATGAATTTTATTTAAAAGATTTAAATCCAAAAATTGTTTTGGTTGAGAAAAATTCTGAAAATCCGGTTGTAGATGTAGCAAAAAAATTAAAAATAGAATTATGTGAAATTAATCCTGAAAAGGATGGACCTTCAGGAATATTTAATATTTACGAAAAAGAAAGTGAATATTCTTTACCTGAAGAAAGTGATGAGGCATTAGTGCTTCACACATCTGGTACTACATCAAGACCAAAGATTGTTCCTTTAACAAATAAAAATATTTTTTCTTCTGCAGAAAATATTTCTAAAAGTTTAAATCTTTCTGAAAATGACCATTGTCTTAATATTATGCCACTTTTTCATATCCATGGTCTTATAGCTATTTTAGCTTCATCAATGAAAGCTGGAGCATCTGTATGTGCATCAAACGGTTTTAATGCTATCAAGTTTTTGGATATAGCTAAATCAGAAAAAATAACTTGGTACTCAGGAGTACCTACAATGCATCAGGCTATTTTATTAAGAGCACGTAGAAATTTAGAAATTGCTAGGGTACTAAAACTAAGATTAATTAGATCATCATCTGCATCTTTACCACCAGTGGTATTCAAAGATTTAAATGATGTTTTTAGTTGTCCAGTGATTGAAGCATACGGTATGACAGAAGCTACTCACCAAATGACTTCTAATCCATTGCCACCTAAGCAACAAAAAGCAGGATTTGTAGGCCTTCCAGCGGGTCCAGAGGTATGTATTATGAATGAAAATGGGGAAGTGCTAAAACAAGGTGATGAAGGAGAAGTGTGTATAAAAGGTGAAAATGTTACTCTTGGATACGATAATAACGAAGAAGCAAACAAAACAAGTTTTACCAATGGTTGGTTTAGAACTGGCGATCAAGGTTATTTCGATAATGAGGGTTATTTAAAGATTTCAGGAAGATTGAAAGAAATAATTAATAAAGGTGGAGAAAAAATATCTCCTTTAGAAGTTGATAATGTATTAATGGACCATCCATTAATAGATCAAGCAGTTTGTTTTGGGTATGAAGATAAAATGCTTGGAGAAAATATTGCTAGTGCAATTATAATAAAAAGTGGTGAGACATGTTCAGAAAATGATGTTTTAGAATACGCTCAAGAAAAACTTGCTAAGTTTAAAATACCAAAAAAAATTTTTTTTGTTGAAGAAATTCCAAAAGGAGCAACAGGAAAATTACAAAGAAATGTTTTAGCAAAAAAATTTGGTTTAAATAATTGATGATAAAAGTTTGTATATTTGGTGCAGGATCAATTGGCGGTTATTTAGCTGCATGTTTGAGTAAAAATAATATTGATTTATCACTTATAGCCAGAGGTCCACACAAAAAAGCTATACAAGAGAATGGTTTAACATTAATTAAAAAAGATAAAACAGAAAACTTTAAATTAAAAGTAACAGATAATCCCAAAGAACTTGGAATTCAAGATTATATTTTTATTTCAGTAAAAGCTCATGCAATTTCTAATATAGTTGAGTCTCTTCAAAGCTTGATTGGAGAAAATACAACTATAATATCTGCTGTGAATGGCTTACCTTGGTGGTATTTTCATAAAGCTAACACGGGGACAAACTTAGATGAGAAACATATAGATAGTGTTGATCCTGATGGCAAAATTTGGAATTCTCTGAAGCCTACAAGAGCTCTTGGATGTGTGGTTTATCCAGCAGCTGAAATTACTGAACCTGGTGTTATTAAACACAATGGTGGTGAAAGATTTACATTAGGCGAACCAGATGGGTCAAAATCAGAAAGACTTAAAATTATTGCAGACTTATTAATTGCAGGAGGTTTAAAAGCTCCACAAAAAAGTAATCTAAGAGATGAAATATGGATAAAGCTCTGGGGTAATTGCTCGTTTAATATTGTAAGTGCACTACACGATAAATCTCTAGATGAAATTGGTAATGACCCAGAACTATTGAATATAGTGAAAAAATTGATGGAAGAATGTCAGTCAGTGGGAGAAAAAATTGGAGTTAAATTTAATGTTTCGATAGATCATAGAATTAAGGCAGCAATTTCAATAAAAGGCCATAAACCATCAACTACTCAAGATTTACATGCAAAACGTCCCCTAGAAATTGATCCAATCATTGGATCAATAATTGAAATTGGAAATAAAATTAATGTAAATACTGAAAACTTAAAGTCTGAATATAACAAGCTAAAACAAAAAGCTGAGGGCTTGGGATTATATAAAAGATCAAAAATAATTGATCAGATTACCAATTAACTAAAAGTTTAGAGAAATGTCTCTATGTATTGAATTACATCTTGAGACATAAATCGCTTGCTCTTTTGTAAGTTTTGATTGCAGACGTAATCCAATAGTTTCACTAATAATCTTATCATGAGCATTTATCTTATCCATATGTTTTTTCTTGAAATTTTTTCTCCAATCTATCTCTTGTTGAAATAAAACATAAGTATCATTTGCTGAGCTTTGAAGTTTTTCAAAATCAACCTCATCTTCATCCATAAGGGTAATTAAATAATCAAGCTTATCAGCAAATTCATCGGATCCTGCAATTTCCCCAACTTTTTCAAAAATATTATCAATAAATTCTATTGCATCAATATAACCTCTATTATCTATTTTTGATTTAAGAAGTTTCATATCTTGACTTAATTCTTCAAATTTTTCTCCATCATTTATAAATTCCTTTATTAATAATAAATCTTCATATGCATTATCCACAGTCTTTTTATATTTTTTGACAGCTAGATTTTTTGCTTTGTTAATTTTATTAAATTCATCATTTTTAGATTTCCACTCTTGAGGAATTGTATTTTGAATTTCTTCTATCTCTAACTTAACATTTTCAATTTTTTGCAAAATTTTATTTTTATCTGAAACATCTTCATCATCAAGATTTCTTATCTCAGCTTTGTATTTATCTATCTTTTTATTTAATTTTATTATTTTCTTTTGTTTTTTTCTTGTTTTAAAGTGCAAGTCTCTATAATCAACCGCATAGTCATCATAGATTGATTGAGCACTCTTAACTTCGTCAACCAATTCAAACGAATATTTAGAATTATCAACATGACGTTGGAAGTAACTTAATTTATCTGCGGGTAAATTTGCTAAAATAATGTCATCAAATTCATTAATACTAGTTTTAATTTGATCTCCGTTAGTTTCATAGTTTGCAAATTTGTATTCTTGCAAACAGTATTGAAGTTTAGGGTTCATCGGAGGTGGAGCAACATTAGAGGTTAAATAAACTCTGTTAGGCAGATAATTAACAAGACTTGGATAAAAACCTACAATACCAAGGCCAATTAGCTGTAGCGCTATGAAAGGCACAACACCTTTCCATATATCCAATGTCTGAATTATTTTTGGAGCTACTCCTTTTAAATAAAATAAAGCAAACCCAAATGGAGGGGTTAAGAATGATGTCTGTAGATTTACACCTATCATTACTCCTAGCCATACTGCTGTAACATTCGCTCCTGTTTCTGCAAGTAATATTGGTGCAATAATCGGAACTACCACAACAGCTATTTCTATAAAGTCTAAAAAGAAGCCTAGAAGGAAAATTACAACCATAACAACAATAAACTGTGTCCAGAAACCTCCAGGCAGATCTTGAAGAAAATCTCTTACCAACTCTTCTCCACCAAATGCTCTAAATCCTGATGTAAGCATTGCAGCACCTAATAGAATTATGAAAACCATTGAAGTGGTAATACAAGTTTCTGTAACAACTTCTTTTAGTACATTGTCTGTTTTATAACTTCTCCAGAAGCTCCATGCTATTCCATAAACAAGTATAATTACAAAAAATGCTGTAATGTAGATTGCACCCAAATCTCTTTCTTCTAAATTTTTTACATTGAGTTCATAAGTTGAAGCCAGAAAAGTAATAGGTATTATTGATCCTATAATTAGTATTAAAGGATAAAATGCACTTTTCTTACCTTCAAACAACCTATATCCAGCCATTAAAGTTGCGCCAATTGCTCCAATAGAACCAGCTTGGTTTACAGTTGCAATACCCATTAATATTGATCCTAATACGGCAAATATAAGTGCAAGAGGAGGGATGATAATAACTATAACTCTCAACCAAAATTTAAAATCAAAAGTTCCTTTAAATGGAACAGGGGGTGCAACTCCCTTCTTAATTCTTGCATAAATGAAAACATATATCATATACAATGCTACTAGAACTAGTCCTGGTAACAAAGCGCCCAAGAACATATCTCCAGCACTTGATGATCCAACTCTAAACTCACCAGGCATATTAAATTCACCAGTGATTGCTTTATAATCGTTTTGTCTAATATTATTAGCAACATCTGAGGCACTAGCTAATTGATCAGCAATAATAATTAAAACGATTGAAGGGGGAATTATCTGTCCAAGAGTTCCAGATGAACAAACAATACCACTCGCAAGTTTACGGTCATAATTATTATTTAACATTGTCGGTAAAGAAATTAGTCCCATTGCGATAACGGTAGCTCCAACTATTCCTGTAGTTGCAGCAAGTAAGGCTCCTACAAAAATTACCGATATACCAAGTCCACCAGGAATAGGACCAAATAGTTGGCCCATAGTAATTAGTAAGTCCTCAGCTATTTTAGATTTCTGAAGCATTATCCCCATGAAAATAAACAAAGGAATTGCAATTAAAGTGTCTGTTTCAACATCCCAATAGTTACTTCTAAAGTTAGTAATTCCAGCCACTAACCATTCTATAGGTCCATCAACTGTGAAATAAGCACTTGAATCCCCCTCAAATATTGCTCCAAAAAATGCAGCTAAACCGATGGAAATTATTGCTGAACCGGGAAGAGCAAAAGCTACTGGATAACCTGAAGCAAGTGCAGCAATCATAATTAAAACCAGAATAGCTAAAAATAATAATTCCATTAATTAATCTCGACTTTTTCTAATCTGACTTGAGCTGGTTTGTCTGATTGAGTTTGATCTTCAATATTATTAAAAATAATTTTATGGCTACTGGACATAAAATAGCTAGTAAATTGTAATAGCATTGTGACAGCAAAAACTGCTAAATAAACTGCCATCAAATAAAGAAGGTACAATCCATTAGAACCTTGTTGTGTAACTTCAAAAGCAACTACAGGTCCATTAATAATACTTGCTTTACCATTTAAACCTAAAAATAAAACTATTAAACAAAGAGGGACCCCTAATAACGCTGAACCAACCATATTGGTCCAAGCCTTTTTTTTCTCACTAAAAGATGAATAAAGTACGTCAACTCTAACATGACCCTCATGAATTAAAGCGTAAGCACTAGCAAATAAATATAAAGCTGCATACCAAAATCTAACTAAATCTCCTTGAAAAGCTTGTTCATAAGAGAAAACAAATCTAGATAAAACAATTACAAATTCACTTAAGACTACCAATACCGCAAGCCATATAAAGCCAACAGATTTTGTAAAGTAACCTATTATAAATGAAACTAATATTATTGGAAAATGTATGTATGTTATTCTTTCTGGAGCTTTTACCATGAAAGCTTTAACCTCAGGACTAAATATAGCTTCCCACAATCTTTCAACAACCATAAATGAAATTATGAAATCAGCTAAACCAACTAAAAATACAGCCCAAAAAGACCCTCTAATTAAATACGCTGAAAATTTTGATAATATTTTTGAATCGTCAACTAAAGTTTGTGAGTATGTCTTAAAAACATAAAAAACAACTGAGAGAATACAAACTACATATATTATAATTTGAATATAACCATAAGTTAAATCAGAAGACTCTAAAGACTTTTGCTTATAACCAAACAAATCATAATGAGAAAAAACTTTTTTAATGCCTGGCCAGCCACCCCAAACTGTAAATAAGTTATTAATTAAAAATGCTAGAGTAAATGCTAAGACTGAGTAGCTTAAAACTCTCAAATAAGTAGACAATTTACTATTTTCTGGACTCATATGATTATAAATTTTTTAAAAGTAATACTTAATTTTAAAATAAAAAAAAGGGCCCAAAAAGGGCCCTTTTAATTATTAAATTAAGCTCAATTACATTCCTAAAGCTCTGTTTCTTTGCGAAATGTAAGGTGAATCAGACAAGTTAGTCCAAGATCCAATGTCTTTTCTTGCTTTTAAGAAGCTCGAGTGAACTCTTTCAGCAAGACCACTGCTAGCTCTTGTTTCTTCAAACACTTCATTAGCAGCACCAGCAAAGCCATCATAAACCTTGTCGCTAAACTTCTCTAGTTTAACACCATGATCATTGATCAATCTTGCTAAAGCAGCACCGTTTTTAGCATTGTACTCAGACATCATAACGTCGTTTTCCATTGCTGCAGCAGCTTCAATCAATAACTGATCTGATTTGTTTAAGCTTGTGAACCAAGACTTGTTTGTTCCACATGCTAACATTGATCCAGGCTCGTGCATACCAGGATAGTAGTAGTATTTAGCAGCTTCTTGGAATTTCATAGCTTCATCATTCCATGGACCTACCCACTCTGTAGCATCAATTGCTCCAGATACTAGGTTTTCGTAAATTTGTCCACCAGGTAATGAAACTGGAGATCCTCCAAGTTTACCAATTACTTGTCCACCTAAACCAGGCATACGCATTTTTAAACCTTTGAAGTCATTAGGGCTTCTAATCTTTTTGTTAAACCATCCACCCATTTGAACTCCTGTGCTTCCACACATAAAGTTTTTTAGACCAAATTTGTCAGCTAGTTCATCCCATAACTGTTGACCACCTGCAAATCTAATCCATGCATTCATTTCAGTGTAAGTAAAACCAAATGGTACCGCTGTAAAGTAACCCCAAGCTGGATCTTTTTTAACCCAGTAGTAGTCAGCAGCATGGTACATTTGTGAGTTACCAGATGCAACTTCATCAAAAGAGTCAAATGCTTTAACTCTTTCATTAGCTGCATAGTAAGTAACTTGAATTCTACCATCACTTATATCTGCAATTCTTTGTGCAAATCTTTGAGCTCCTGTTCCTAGACCTGGAAAGTCTCTTCCCCAAGTAGCAACCATTGATGCTTCTATTCTTTCAGCAGCAACAGCTGGAGCAGCTAAAGATGATGCAGCTACAGCAGCAACACCCGTCGCAGCAGCAGCTTTAAAGAACTTACGTCTTGAAGGTAATTTTTTACCTTTCAACTTTTTGTCTTTAATCATTTATTTCTCCTCTATAGTTAATTAACTGTCGACAATTAAACACAAATGTAACTTAGAGTCATTTTAAAAATTTAGGACTAATCGACTAAATACAATCTTAGATTGTATTAAATTAACTTCTCATTGATATAAACACAGCATTTTTCAGGTGGGATATAAAGATTGATATCTCCATTTGAAATTGGCATCTCTCTATTTACCTTAGATTTGATAACAAAATCACCCATATTTGCAGTCAATAGTTTGAAATTTCCAAAATCTTCTACTCTTGTAAGCAATGCTTTAATTGTATTTTGTCCCTCTTTTTCAGCAACATTTATAAACTCTGACCTTATTCCAAGCTTTACATTTTTATCTTTAATTTTTGAAAGGTTTGAGTTTGTTTTAATTTCAATGTTATTAATTTTTACTGAATAGTCGGAGGATACCTCACTTTCAAAAATATTCATGGCTGGAGATCCGATAAAATAACCTACAAATGTTGTTTTTGGCCTCTCAAAAAGATCTTTTGGAAGTCCCACTTGAACTATTTCTCCCTGATCCATAACAATAATATTATCCGCAAATGTCATAGCTTCATTTTGATCATGAGTGACGTAGACTAAAGTAGTCTTATATTGTTCATTAATTTCTTTTAAGTTTCTCCTAAGTCTAAATTTTAAATCAGGGTCAATTACTGTTAAGGGTTCGTCCATTAATACACCTGCAACATCTTCTCTTACTAGTCCCCTTCCAAGTGAGATCAGTTGTTTTTGATCTGCTGTAAGCTTTCTTGCTGGTAAATTTAAAAAAGACGAAAGTCTGAGGGTGTCTGAAACTGATTTAACTCTTTCCTCAATTTTTTCTTTTGAAAAATCTCTACACTTTAATGGGAAAGCTAAGTTATCATAAACGGTCATAGTATTATAAATAACCGGAAATTGGAAAACTTGAGCTATATTTCTATCTTCTGTTATAAGATTAGTTACATCATTTTCATCAAATAAAATTTTTCCTTTAGATGGTTTAACCAGTCCTGACACTATATTTAACATTGTTGTTTTTCCACATCCTGATGGTCCTAAAATTGCATATCTCTTTCCATTTTCCCAAGTCATAGAAAATGGATTAAGCGCATATGTTGGATTGGGATCACTAGGATTATAAGTGTGAGATATATTTGATAAATCTATTTTAGCCATTATGAGATCCATAGGGTGAAGAAACTAGTTCTTCATTATTATTGAATACATAGAATTTATTTTCATTGAATTTCACTTTTACCTTCTCATGAATTTTGAAATTCATTACTTCTTCAATTAAAGCTATAACTTTCGAGTTTCCTTTTTTTAAATGTAGTAAAGTTTCTGAACCACTTATTTCCGCAAGTTCTATTTCAAACTCTTCTCCTTCCTTATCAAGTTTTATTTCTGAAGCTCTAATTCCGAAATAATAGTTTTGACTCTTTAAATCTTTTAAATGTGCTGGCAAATTTATTGAAATATTTTCAAAGGTTAAATTATCTGAACTTTTACTGCCTGTTAAAATATTCATTGGTGGATCGTTTGAGATTTCTGCTACTTTAAGATTCTTTGGATTTTCAAATATTTCTTTAGCATCTCCTTTTTGTAAAACTTTACCCTCATGTAATACTATTACTTCTCCATTTAACTCCATTACTTCCTGAGGATCAGTTGTTGAGTATATTAAAATTGTATCTTGAGACAGGCCCTCAGAGAATATTCTTTTAAATTCCTCTCTTAATTGCTCTCTTAGCTTATAATCAAGGTTAACCAATGGTTCATCGAGAAGAAGTATCTTTGCCTTCTTTGCAAGAGACCTGGCTAAGGCTACTCTTTGTTGTTGACCACCTGATAATTCTTGAATTTTACGATTTTCAAAACCAACTAATCCTACAGTCTTAAGTGCATCTTCTACATCCATTTTAATTTGCTCTTCGCTTAGTTTTCTTTGTTTAAGCGGAAAAATTATGTTCTCATAAACATTAAGATGAGGGTAATTAATAAATTGTTGATAAACCATCGCCACATTTCTTTCCCAAACAGGAATTTTGCTAAAATCTTTGTCCTCAAAAAATAATTCTCCAGTATCTGGATTAAGCAAGCCTGCAATTGTTTTTAAAAATGTCGTTTTTCCAGATAAAGTTCTCCCTAAAATGGTGTAAAGATTTCCTTTTTTGAAATCGAATGATACATCATTCAAGTGAAACTGGTTATCCGGTTTGTAAGTTATATTTTTTCCGATTAAATTCATTATTTTAATGCTCCAGATAAGTTTCCTTTAGATAAATATCTCTCAACAACAAAAGCAACAATGATCAAAGGTGCAACTGAAATTAATGCTGAGGCTGACAAACTCCACCATGGAGTGATTGATGAGTTTAATGCTACAACTTTTACTGGTAGCAACTGTACTTCAGTAAATGTTAAAATAAAAGCAAAGAAAAAGTCTATCCAACCAAATATAATACAAAACATCCCAGCAACAATTAATCCTGGAATTGAGTTTGGAAGCACAACTTTATAAAATGCCTGATAGGGGTTACATCCATCAATCAATGCAGTCTCATCTAACTCTTTTGGTACCCTGTTAAAAAAGTCAACCATTATCCAAACAGCAATAGGCATTAGCAGCACAATGTAAACTACTACTAAACCAAGCAAGCTATCTAATAATCCAATAGTACTTAAAAATATAAAGAAAGGTATCGATAAAACAATCGGTGGCATAATTCTTTGAGATATAAAGAAGAACGTAATATCATTATTTCTGACAAATCCTGCTTTAAAAGTAAATCTTGAAAGAGCATATGCAGCAAGTGTTCCTAGAATAATACTAATTAAACTAGCAGTGCATGTAACAAAAATACTATTGAAGTACGGTTCAACGATATCAACTCCTCCTCTCGCTGGCGATTTAACTAATACACGCCATCCTTCTAAAGTTGGTTCAAAATCTAACCATGGAATATAAGTAACCTTACTATTTACAGATTGAAAATCTTTAAAAGATGTAGAAATAGCCCACAAAAAAGGTGCAACTATAAATACAGTCCATAATGTAATAAATGTATATTTTAAAAATGTATAAAGTTTATGCATTATTCCTTAATCATCAATTTTGTTAAAACTTTTGCTATAATAGTTAGACTTATGATCATTATTACTAAATATGTAAAAGATAGAGTTGCAGCATAACCCATTTGAAACTCTCTCAATCCTTTAATATAAATATAAAAACTTGAAGTTTCTGTTGCGGTTCCAGGTCCTCCAGATGTCAAAACAAAAACAGTATCCATTATTTTTGAGGCCTCAATTAATCTTATGATAATTGCACCAATTGAAATTGGAGCCATTAATGGAAATGTAACATAAACAAACTTTCTAAAAGGACTTGCTCCATCAATTGCAGCAGCTAAAAAAGGTTCCTTAGGAAGAGATAAAAGACCAGCAAGTAGTAATAAAAACATAAATGGCGTCCATTGCCATACCTCAACTATAATAACTGTAAATTTAGCTATTACTGGATCGCTAAGCCATAAAATTGGTTTAATTCCTATATTTCCTAAAAGGTCATTAACTGGTCCAAGAGACTCATGAAAAAAAGTTCTCCAGATAACTGTCATAATAACTGGCGTAGTCATCATTGGAATTAAGAAAATTACTCTAAAAAACCTTTTAAATTTGATTTCTCTCCAAACCATAAGTGCTAATGCAAAACCTATTACGTATTGAAGAATAACCGTTGTAACTGATAAAAAACTTAACCTGAAAAAAGATTCCCAAAATCTTGGGTCATCTGTAAACAGTCTTATATAGTTTGTAATTCCTATAAAATTCATTTCAGGCGTATAACTATTCCATCCTGATAAACTTAATCTTATAGTAAAAATGATAGGGAATATTAGTATTCCTATTAGCACAAATAAACCTGGAAATAAAAAAACAAACTTGTGCTTAAAATTCATAAATATAATTTTTGGATTTATTTAATTTGTGGCCGTCGAGTTGACGGCCACAATAAGTATTTTTAAAGCTTATTATCTTCCATTGCTACACCAACAGAGTAAGCTTTTCTTACATTATCTTTTCCTACTCTATTAAGTATATCATTCCACTGTTTAGCGGCTTCATCTAAAGCAGCTTGTGGTGATAATTGTCCAGCTAAAGCTTTTGCTGCAGCAGTTGCTAGTGCAGCGTTAAACTCAAATGTGCCTGGAACTCTTAATGGAAAAACTCTATTTTTGCTTTCTTCCATTTTTGCAAGAGTATCTACATAAGACTCTGCAATATCTTTGTCCCATCCGATTTGTGTCCAAACTTCAGCTTTAAAGTCGTCATTTCTAAATGGATTTACTCCAAATCTACCAATTCCTATATCAGCTTGGTGATTTGCCTCGTTCGCAAAGAAACACAAATAGTCAAATGCCATTTCTTTCTCTTTACTTTTCTTAGCAACACCAACTGCCCATCCCCATACGAAGAAAGGAGCTTGGTTGAAACCTTCATCCCAAGAATTAGATTTTCTATTCCAAACTTTCATAGCACCTGGTAATTGTGCAGCACCAACTTTATTGTTAATTGGGCTGTCAGGTTGCATAGCAGCAACAAATGCGTCATCCCATGAAAAACTAAATAAAGTTTGTCCACCACCAAATGATCCAATTTCATCACCTAGACCGAAGTTAATTCCTCCTGGTGGAACGTATTTAGTAGCCGCAACCCAGTCAGTCAGAGCCTCTACAAAACCTGGATTATTAATAAGTGGAGTCATAGTTTCTAAATCAAAGAAAAAACCACCTGGTGTTTTTGGGTTTTTAGAATAAGCAGCTGATCTAGAATAGAAAGCAGCATACATAAGGTCATCTTTTTTCATTACTTCTGCTGATCCATATTCTTTCTCACCATCGCCATCCCAGTCCCAATCATTAAAGTAAGCAGCCATTTCTCCATACTCTTTCCAAGTTTGTGGAACTCTTAACTCTTTACCAGTGTCGGCTTTATATTTTTTTTGATATTCAGGATTGTCAATGACATCTTTTCTATATTTTAGATAGTGTCTGTCACCATCAACTGGAAACTGATACATAACACCATCCCAAGAAGCTACACCAATATGAGATGGGGTAACGTCTTGCATTTGTTTCATCTCAACATATTTTTTTGGTACTGGCTCTAAGTATCTTCTCCAATCATTAATGAAATTAGAAAATCCAAATACTATATCGTAAGGAGCTTGACCTGCTTGGAAAGGAACCATAGCTTTTGCATATAGGTCTCCAGCTGGTGTATGAGTTACATCAACTTTTGCTCCAGTTAACTTAGCAAACTGTTCAGCATGAAGAGCTGTTGGCTCACCCATAACTGGTACAGCATGCGTATTTATTTTTAGTGTTTTACCAGAGTAGTCTTTTTTTGACATTGACTCGTAAGAACACTCACCAGGAATATCCCCAGTAGTTTTGATATGTGGAAATTGATCACTCCACTTATCAGCATACGCAACAGGACTAAATACCAACAAAGCTGATATAAGAGCAGTTACGCAAGTTTTTATTGTCTTCATCTTCATTTCCTCTCTTTTGTTATTTATGGAACCAACACAGCACGACCTTTGATTTTTCCATCATTAAGGTCATGTAATGCTTTGTTAGCTTCATCAAGTTTGTACTCTTTCATAGAAAGTTTTACTAAACCTTTGTCCGCTAGCTCCATTAATTCGTACAATTCAGCCCATGTTCCTACTAAGCTTCCAACTATACTTTTCTCCTGGTCAATCATATCAATTGCCAAAATTCTTATTTCTTCTCCATAACCAACTATATAGAAAGTGCCTGTTGCTTTAGTCATGCTTAGACCCATTGATGTAGATCCTTTCTCACCAACAAAATCTATAACTGCCTCTGCACCTTTTCCTTTTGTAAGTTCTTTTACTTTTTCTATTTCATTTCCATCTATAAGAACTCCATGATCTGCGCCAAGTTCCATAGCATGATCTAAAGGAGATTTGGCTTTTTCAACTACAATAATATTTGCTGCACACATAGCTCTTAAACATTGAATTGCAATATGCCCAAGACCACCTGCACCAATGATTACACAATTTTCTCCAGGTAAAAGATGTCTTGTTGCTTTTTTTACTACTCTGTAAGCAGTTAAACCTGCATCAGAAAATGGAGCCACATCTATAGGACCTAAAACCTTCGGTATTTTTATTAAGTTTCTTACACTAGTTTGAAGCAACTCTGAATATCCTCCATGTTTTACATTTAATCCAGCGAAAATTGGATTTTCTGCATGCATATCATTACCTCTTCTACAGTCTAAACAAGTTCCACCTGTGCCTGAAACTTTTGGATGTAAAATTACTGCATCACCTTTTTTAAATCCCTCAACATCTTTACCAACATCTTCTACCCAACCAGCATTTTCATGTCCCATAACCATGGGTAATAAGTCGTTGTTTTGGTCTGTAATGTGTTTCCAAACACCTTCGATTATGTGTAAGTCTGTTCTGCAAACTCCAGCAGCACCAATTTTAACAATCACATCGCTGGCTTTTTCTATTTTTGGATTAGGTAATTCTTCTCCTGTTACCCAAACAGCTTCCTTCATTTCTGGATCGTATTTATGTAAAACCTGAGCTTTCATTTTACTCCTCTCGATTAAAATTTATTTCTAAATTGTAGATTGAATCAAAAAATATGTCTAGGAAACATACCTTTTTTTTGTCACAGGAATTAAATAGTACAACTTGAGATTGTTAGTTAACTTTATTTTTGCAGTGTCCTGTTTTGAAGTATTCATCCAAGTTGTCGATAGCTAAATTAGCCATAGCTGTTCTAGTTTCCTTTGTAGCACTGCCTAAATGAGGAAGTATAAATGCACTTTTATGTTTATAGTAGCCTTTATTTAAGTTTGGCTCATTTTTATAAACATCTAACCCAACTGCATAAACTTTTCTTCTATCCAGTGCATCAACCATTGCTTCGTCTTCAATTATATCTCCTCTTGCAACATTAGTAACTACGGCACCTTTTGGTAAATATTCAATTGTATCTTTATTAATCATATCAATTGTCTCTTTTGATGCTGGACAACATACAGATAACACATCTGATACAGATAGAAGATCTTTTAAATTATCATGATAAATTGCACCTTGTTCTTTATCTTCACTTAATTTTGATCTGTTATGGTAATGAATTATCATTCCAAGAGATTTAGCAACTTTTGCAATTTTTTGTCCAATTCTTCCCATTCCTAAAATACCTAATCTTGAACCTGTTAGTTGTTTTCCAATTAACAAATCTGCCGACCAAACCCATCCACCTTCTCTAGCTCTTTCAATTCCCTCAGAAGCTCTTCTACAAGCACCAAGAATTAAAAGAACTCCTATTTCTGCAGTTGCATCAGTTAAAACATCTGGAGTATTAGTTACTGCTATTCCTCTTTTTTTTGCAGCCTCTAAATCAATATTTCCAAAACCTACCGCAAAATTTGATAATATTTTCACAGAGTCTGGTAATTGATTAATTGTTTCGGCATCAAGCTTATCAGTTAAAGCTGATAGTATTCCATCACATCCCTCACTCATTTCAATTAATTTTTTTTGTGAATATAGTTCATCATTAAGATTTAAATTTGCATCAAAGATTTCTTTTGCTTTATCCTCACAAGATCTTAACAATCTTCTGGTGACCAATATTTTTTTCATTAAGATAAATTAATTTAAATCGAAAATTTTACCAGGATTCATTATATTATTTACATCTATTGAACGTTTAATAGATTTCATAACTGGCACATTATCCGGATGTTCTCTAAGTAAGTAATGTTTTTTTTGAAGTCCTATACCATGTTCTCCAGTAATAGTTCCTTCAAGTTCAAGTGCTTTATTGATTAAATCATCACTATACTGTCTTATTCTTTTTTGTTTATCCTCATCATCTGGATCATAAAGAACTATAGAATGAAAATTTCCGTCACCAACATGACCTACCATCGGAGCAGTTAGGCCCAGCTTTTGAACTTCTTTTTCTGCCCATGAAATACACTCAACTAATCTTGAAATTGGAACACAAACATCTGTAGAATAAACTTTCATATCATTTCCTAAAGCTTTTACAGAGTAGTAAACGTCATGTCTTGCTTTCCATAATTTTTTTTGCTCCTCAGGAGATGACGCCCATTGAAAATCACTTCCACCATTACTTTTTGAAATTTCTTCTACAATTCCAATATTTTCATTATTTGATGCTTCACTACCATGAAATTCAAAAAATAGAGTAGGTGACGCTTTTATATTGTCTAATTTAGAATACTTAATACTAATTTCCATTTGATCTTTATTAAGCATTTCAATCCTTGCAATTGGAACACCATACTGAATAACCTCTTGTGATGCTTTAACTGCAGAGTCTAAATCTGGAAAATAACAAACTGCACTCATAATACTTTCAGGTATGGGTGATAATCTTAATTGTACTTCAGTAATAATTCCAAGTGTTCCCTCTGAACCTATAAATAGATTTGTAAGATTATATCCTGCAGAAGTTTTTTTTGTTCTAGCTCCTGTTTTAATGATATCTCCATTTGGAAGAACAACTGTCAGACCTGAAATTACAGTTCTCATAGTTCCATATTTAACGGCCATTGTTCCTGAAGCTGAGGTTGCTGCCATTCCACCAAGAGCAGCATCTGCGCCTGGATCAATTGGAAAGAATACTCCATCCTCTCTTAAATATTCATTTAATTGTTTTCTTGTGACATTTGCTTGAACTCTACAATCAAAGTCCTCAGCATTGACACTTAAAACTTTATTCATTTTTTCAAGAGAAATAGTAATACCATTTTGATTTCCTACTACGTGACCTTCTAAAGAAGTGCCTGTACCAAATGGAACGACTGGTATTTTGTGTTCGTTACATAGTTTTAATAATTGAGAAACTTCCTCATTTGTTTCTGGAAATACTACAGCTTTTGAAAGAATTGGATCATACGTATCTTCACCTCTTGCATAATTTGCTCGTGTGGACTCTGAGGTTGAAAATCTTCCGTTAAAGATTTTTTTCAATTCTGTTTGTACAATCTCATTCATAAGTAAATATTACAGAAAAATCTTTTAAAAATACAGCCTATTTAGAAAGCATCTTGCCTATATTTTCTAAGGCCTGCTGTATGTTATCTCTAGATGCGGCAAAACTAAATCTTACGTAGTCTTGGCAAGTTTGTCCAAATGCTGTTCCAGGCACTATTGCAACACCAGCTTCATGCATTGCTTTTTTACAAAATTCTGCGCCTGTCATTCCAGTACCTTTTACATTTGGAAATGCGTAAAAAGCTCCACCTGGCAGACTGCATTCTATTCCTGGTAAATCATTTAAACCTTTATGAATTAAATTTCTTCTTAAAGTAAACTTATCTAACATATCTTTAATTGAATCATCTGGTCCATCCAATGCAGCTATACCAGCAAATTGTGCAGCTGCATTTACACAAGATACACTGTTGATTAATAATTTATTTACATGCTCAACTAGTTCCTTTGGCCAAAAACTCCAGCCTAATCTCCATCCAGTCATTGAATATGCTTTACTCCAACCTTCTAATACAATTAATCTATCTCTTAAATTTTCATAATGAAAAAACGATGGCATTTCTTTGTAGTCAAAAATTTGTCTACTATAGATTTCATCGCTTAAGATCGTAACATGTGGATGTTTTTCTAACTCTTTAGCAAAATAGTCTATTACCGGTTTTTCAACAAAACTTCCTGTTGGATTATTTGGGTTAATTAAAATTAGCAATCTTGTTTTATCAGTAATTAAAGACAATATTTTATCTGGATCAAATTTAAGATCTTTGTCTTCAGTAAGATCATAAGGCACTGGTGTTGAACCAGTATAATTTATCATTGACTCATAAATTGGGAAGGCAGGTGTAGGATGAATTATTTCTGCCCCTGGTTCACCAAAACATTGAATTGCATAACTCATTGTTGGCTTTCCACCTGGCATAATTAAAATTCTTTCAGCATCAATATCTGCATTGTAACGTTTTTTAATCCATCTTGTTACAGCTTCTCTACATTCTGGAATTCCGTTAGACATCACATATCCATGATGACCATCGTCTAAAGCTTTTTTTGCAGCTTCGACTACATGTTTTGGGGTTTTAAAATCTGGTTGACCTAATCCCAAATGTATCATTGGGTGACCCTTTGCTTCTAATGCTTTAGCTTCAGCTAATACACTGAATGCAGACTCTGTTCCTAAGTTTTCTAAGTTTTTTGCCAGTATCATATTTTTATTTTTTAAAGTGAGAAAACTAACTGAAAAGGTTAACTATGTCTATTAATTAAAATTTTTTATCTTCTATAAATAATTTTGGACTCATCTAAGTCTCTTATACTTTTGCATCCCATCAATATCATGTTACGTCTTATTTCATCATGCATATTTTGCAGTAATCTTTCTACTCCTTGTTGGCCACCAGCCCCTAAACTAAACAAAAAAGCTTTACCAAAACTACAAGCTGTCGCACCTGCTGCTAAAGCTTTAAGAACATGTGTTCCTCTTCGAACTCCACCATCTAAAATTACCTCTAATTTATCTCCTACAGCATCTCTTATAGCTTTTACTTGATCAAAAGGAGATCTAGACCCGTCAAGTTGTCTTCCACCATGGTTTGATATCATTATAGCGGTACATCCTATGTCTATTGCTTTTTTAGCATCATCAACTGACATAACTCCTTTAAGTGCAATTGGACCGTCCCATTTTTTTATACAATACTCTGCATCTTTCCAATCCATAGCAGGATCATATTGCTCATTTATATATCCCATAACAGATTGGGCAATATTTGTGCCCTTATCAACTTTATCTTTAAGATTTGCTAATTCAAATTTTTTATGCGTAAAATAGTTAAAGACCCACTGAGGTCTCATGGCAAAACTCATTAAACTATCTAAAGTAAATTTTGGTGGTGTTGTAAAACCTGTCCTGTGATCTCTTTCTCTATTTCCAGCGACAATAGTGTCAACTGTGATACACATTCCATTGAAGTTTGCTCTTTTACATCTATCAATTAAGTCATTGGTTATTGATTGATCCTTATGAATATATAATTGGAAAATTTTTGGCCCGCTTGAAAGGTTTGCAATTTCTTCAATCGAAAAAGAAGCCATAGTAGACATACTGTATATTGTGCCAAATTTTTCGGCTGCACGAGCAGAAGCCTTATCTCCATCTGGGTGATATAAACTTTGCATAGCGGTAGGTGATAAAAAGATTGGCATATCCATCTTTGTTCCAAAGACCTCTGTTTTTAAATCAGGTTCACCAACACTATTTAAAATATTTGGAATTAGATCACAGTCATTAAATGAATCTGTATTTCTATTCATTGTAACTTCATCGTCTGCTCCTCCGTCTATATAATGAAAAATAGGTGCAGGTAATTTTTTTTTTGCTAACTTTCTAAAGTCATCAAAGTTATAGCAATTGCTTAAGCTCATTATACTCTGAATCTTAAGTTACTTCTGTTTAGGTCACTAATTTTTGTACAACCCATTAGCTTCATATCTCGTTGCAGTTCAGTTTTATATTGATTTAGTGCTCTTTCCACTCCTGCTTGACCTGCTGCAGCTAAAGCATAAAGATAAAGTCTTCCACCTGAACAAGCTTTAGCACCTAAGGATAATGCTTTAAGCATATGAGTTCCTCTATGAATTCCACCTTCACATATAACATCAAGTTTATCGCCAACAGCATCAACAATTTCTGCAAGTTGATCAAAAGGAGATCTAGACCCATCAAGTTGTCTTCCCCCATGATTTGAAACCATAATTCCAGTGCAACCAATATCTACAGCTTTTTTTGCATCTTCAACACTCATAATACCTTTAAGAGCAAAATGACCACCCCATTGAGAACAAAGTTTTTCAGCATCTTTCCAGTTCATAGATTGGTCTAACATAGTAGAAAAATAACTTCCAATTGAAGAATTAGTGCTTGTACCTTCTTTCACAAAATCTTGAAGGTGTGGTAATTCAAATTTACCTTTAGTCAGATAATTAATTCCCCACATGGGCTTAGTGGCAAAACTAAACAAACTTGATAAAGTCAACTTAGGTGGAGATGTAAAACCAGTTCTTAAATCTCTCTCTCGGTTTCCACCTGTAATAGTATCCACCGTTAAAGCCATTACATCGAATTTTGCTGCTTTAGCTCTCTCTAAACAAGAGTCATTCAAGCCTCTATCTTTGTGAAAATAAAATTGAAACATCTTAGGAGTATCAATCATAGCAGAAATTTCTTCTACACTGACTGTAGCCAAAGCTGAAACACCAAACATTGTATTAAATTTTTTTGCTGCCTTTCCAACTGCTCTTTCTCCATCATAATGAAAAAGTCTTTGTAATGCTGTGGGTGCTAGGTAAAATGGTAAATCCAATTTTTTTCCAAATATTGTTGTTGAAAGATCAACATTTTCAACTCCTCTTAAAACATTTGGAACTAAATCAACATCATCAAAAGCACTAGTATTTCTAGCATACGTTATCTCATCATCAGCTGCACCATCAATGTAGTGAAAAATTGGAGAAGGTAATTTTTTTTTAGCTAATTTTCTAAAATCACCAAAATTGTGACAGTCTTTTAAATTCATAATTTTAATTTAAAATTTTTTTATATAATTAAACATATAACTATTTGCCCCAGGATTTTTATCCCCAAGGCTCGCGTTTGATATATGGTTATATGACAGTGCTATTTCACTATTTGATGAAAATTCATAAGAAATTTGTATTTCTGTTTTAAACTCAATCACATGTCCTAAATCTTTGCCATCACCTTTAGAATATAGACCAGGAGTAAAGCTTGGAGTAAACTTCAAAGGACCCTCATTGTAAATTTGAAAACCTGTATAAATATATGCCGCGTTATCTGCTGTCACCATTAGACCTGTTACTGGTTGAAGGATTCCTAAAAAGCTTTCTTTATCTTTTCCAGTATTAACATGCTGTATACCAATTAAAGTAGACTTTTTTCCCTCATCACTAAAATCAAAAGTCCCAGTGTAAAAACTCCAATTTTCATTAGAACTATGTCCATCTGCTTTTGCTAAATTAAAACTCAGCAAAAAATAAATTATCAATAATTTGAAAATGGTTTGCATAAAAAATTTGTACCTACTTTATAGATACTTTTCTAAGAATTAAAATACCGCCAAAAACAAATAAAATCAAAGGTAATACCCAAAGTAAAACTGTGTTTTTGTTAATTTCTGGATCATAAACTATCCACTCTCCATATTTGCTCTTAAGAAAATCATAAATTTGTTCATCATTTTTACCTTCATCGATTTTATTTTGAATTAAAATTTTCATACTTAAAGCAAAATCAGATTGAGAGTCATAAACTGATTGTCCTTGACAAATTAAACATCTCAAATTTTTTGAAATTTGATCAACCTTTTCAGAATTAGCTGCATATGATAGATTAAAAGAACCTATAAAGTAAAATATTGTAAGGACTAAAATTTTAATTTTCATTTTTGATTATCATTTTAAGTTCAGCAAGTTTTTTATCATCAAGTGGACCAATATATTTTTTTAAAATAGTTTTAGAATTGTTATTTATAAGAATTGTTTCAGGTACTCCATATGCACCTAGCTCAATTGAATTAACTCCTGAAGGGTCAACTACAATTTTAGAATAAGGATTACCCAATTCTTTAATAAATTTTTTTGCATTTACCTCACTATCTTTATAGTTAATTCCAATAATATTTAATTTACCTAACGAATTTAAATTTAATAAATAAGGATGCTCATCTCGACATGGTAGACACCATGAAGCCCAGATATTTATTAATGAAAAATCTTTATCATTTATCAATTCGTATAATGTTGTCTCCTCATTAGAATAAAGAAACTTAGCTTTAAAGTTAAAATCAATATTACTTGAGTTTAAATTTGGGGAATAATTATTTGTTTTATTAAGGCCTTTAAGAAGAATAAAAAAACTTACAATAACCAAAAAAACTACTGCTATTAGCTTGATATTTTTAACCATTTTTTTTTACAATGCTTAATATCCCTCCAAAGGAGATTAATATTATTGATATCCAAATCCATATCATAAACGGTTTTATTTGATACCTGACATTATAAAATCCATCATTTTTTAATATATTAAACACTAAAAAATTATCAGAGTATAATGTTGATTTTATATCGGCCTCACTAGTTATTGTTTGTGGCTGATCATAAACTCTTACTTCTGGTTTCAGATTGATCGAATTTTTTTTGTCTGAAATTTTAAAATTTGCCTCTAAAGACTGGTAATTTTTACTTTCATTTACTTTAAGGCTTTCAAATTTAATTGTTTTATTTAAAAATTTTCTTTCATCTCCAACTTTCATATTTGATGAGTACTCTTTTGCAAGAACACCATTGACTAAAACACTTAAAATAAACAAACTAAAACCGAAATGAGATATTTTTTGAGATAAATTTGTTTTTTTTACTGAAAAATCTTTAATAGTAATAAAAAAAAGAAAAAAGCTTGCAATAAAAAGTGGGAGTGAAAATAGATATGAAATTCCTACTCTTTTTAAAAAAATAAAAGAAATAATTATTGATAAAATAAAAAATAAAAGCTGCTGTAGATTAATTTTATTTGTTTTATCTTTAATCCAATTCAAATTTGGTCCAATTGCCATAAAAATTAAAAAAGGAATCAAAAAAGGTACAATTAATTTATGATAAAAGGGGGGACCAACTGAAATTTTATCATTATTTACTACTTCTAGAAATATTGGATAAACTGTGCCAATTAAGACAACTGATAAAAAAAACATCATAAACAAGTTATTAACCAGAACAGCTGTTTCTTTACTAACAATATGAGTTTTTGTGAAATTGTTTTTGATTTTATTTTGATAAAAAAAATAAATAAAAATAGACAACGTAATTAATATAAATAAAAAACAAAGAATAAAAACTCCCCTTGATGGATCATTTGCAAAAGTATGGATTGAATTTAAAATACCAGATCTAACTAAAAATGTTCCACTCATACTTAATGAAAAAGTTGTAATTGATAAAATTACAGCCCAGGAATGAAACATTTCTCTTTTTTCCAAAATTAAAATAGTATGAAATAAAGCCGTTAAACAAAACCATGGCATAAGGGATACATTTTCAACTGGATCCCAAAACCAAAAACCTCCCCATCCTAGTTCATAATAAGCCCATATAGATCCTAATAAAATTCCAATAGATAAAAAAATCCATGAAACCAGTACCCAATTCTTTATATGCTTGGCCCAGGATTTATTTACAGAACCTGATATTAAGGCTGCGAGTGAAGAAGAAAAAATAATAGATGTTCCAACATATCCTAAATATAATATTGGTGGATGAATTGCTAATGCTGGGTCTTGAAGTATTGGATTTAAACCACTTCCCTCGTTTGGAATTGGGAATAAACTCATAAAGGGATTTGAAGTAAAAAGAATAAATAATAAAAATCCTAAAATTATTATTTCCTGAAAAAATAAAGTTAGAATTCTATATTTGTTTGAAAGATTTTTTGAAGTAATTGTAAAAATTAATAAAAAAATTGATAATACTAATAACCAAAGAAGTAAGCTTCCCTCATGGTTGCCCCATGTTCCTGAAATTTTATAGAAAAAAGGTTTAGAGGTATGAGAATTATTATAGACTGTCTCATTACTAAAATCTGAGATTATAAAACCTATTATAAGAGCAATGAAACTTATTATAATCATTAATGATTGAATTGAAATTAGTGAAAAAATTCTTCCGCTAATATTTATATTATTTCGATTTAATAATATTGGAGATTGAATGATTATTATAATAGATGACAGTAAAGCAATATAAAGTGAATAATTTCCAATTTGGTTTAGCATTAATTACTCTCTTTTAATGCCTCTTTCACCTCAGGTGGCATATAATTTTCATCATGTTTTGCCAATATTTTAACCGCAGTTAAAAAATTACGATCTTTTAAAAAACCTTCAGCCACAACTCCTTTTCCTTCTTCAAATAAATTTGGAACGGAACCACTATAATTAACGATTAATTCATTTTTAAAGTCAGTTATGACAAAATTAACTTCTGACTGATTAATGATAATTGATTTTTCTTTAACCATTCCTCCAACTCTTATTTTTTTTGGTGTCAACTCTATTAAATTTTTTATTTCTGTAGGTGATTTAAAATAAACGACGTTTTCCTCTAGTGATTTAAAAACTAAAAATATAATTAAGATTGATGAAAAGAATATAGATAATATAAAGATGGCTCTTAATTTAACTTTTTTACCATACATGAAAATAAAAATTAAATTTTAGATGCAGATGAAGTAGCTAGTATTTCTTTATATGTTTCTTGTTTTTTTGCTATTTCAATTTTATCAGTCTCTAAACTTTCAAAACGAGCCCTAAATTTCTTTTGCTCTTTAACTAATTGAAGTTTGATTACTGAATATAAAATACAAAAACAAGAAAGAGTAAATGCAAAAGAAGACCATACATAGAGACCGTATCCATTCATGTATAAAACTTCGTTAATCATAATCTATCTAATCCTTTATTTTTTATTTTTATCAGTTCTGTATTATATTTCATCAAAAATATCAAAAGCGAAAAAAGTGCAAATGCCGCAGTCATTATACCTAAAGGTAACAACATGGAAGCATGAATAGAAGTTTCTGTAAAAATATTTACTGAAGAAGGTTGGTGCAATGTTGACCACCATTCAACAGAAAATTTGATTATTGGGACATTTATTAAACCTATTATTGCTATGTACGAACTAATCTTTACAGCTTTTTCCTCGTTGTCAGTTACCCTCCAACTTAGAAGAAACATTAAATAGAAAAAAGCAAGTAATAACATTGATGTTATTCTTGCATCCCATGCCCACCAGGTTCCCCAAGTAGGTTTACCCCAAATGGATCCTGTAACCAAAGCAATAACGTTAAAAACAAAACCAGATGGTGCTAAGCTTTTAGTTATTAATGAAAGATTCTTATTTTTAAAAACTAAAATACCAAATGACAAAACAGCAATTAAAGAAAAAATTCCAAGAGAAATCCAAGCTGCTGGGACATGTACATACATAATTCTCACTGAGTCGCTTTGTTTATAGTCTTCAGGAGAAAGTATTAATGCCTCAACAAGACCAATGCTTATAATTACTAAAAAAATAATAAATACATACTTTTGTGTTTTATTTATTATTTTTAATAAGTTGTTTGGTTTTAAATACTTAAACATTTTCTGTTATCTATAACACAAATTTAAATTATGAAAATTTTTCTGGTGGGTTATTCTGACCAAGAACACAGAGGGAGATAAAATAAATGGGATTAAAGCATCCTTGGTCAAAATATAATTTATATTAGACATAATCTATGACGAAGGTTTGCACGAAATGTGTTTAAATAATGTAAATTAGCTTAATTAGAAGGCTTAAAGTAACCGGAGCCTTTTTTCCCTGAGAATATCTCATTGATTAGAGGGTGTTTAATTGGTTCATCAGAGTCATCCACTAATAAATTTTGCTCAGAAACGTATGCTTCGTAAGTGATTTCATCATTTTCAGCTAACAAATGATAGAAAGGTTGGTCTTTTCTAGGTCTTACGTTTTTTGGTATAGATTGATACCACTCCTCAGAATTATTAAACTCAAAATCAACATCATAAATTACACCTCTAAAGTCGAAGTGCTTATGTTTTACAACGTCACCAATAGAAAATTTTCCTTTTTGAACAGTCACACAATAAATATGGATATTTAAAAATAAAAATCAATAAAAAAAATATAATTGTTTTATAATTCTGCTATTATGTAGCAGTGAATAAATCTGTTTTAAAATTTGTTACTGATTTAGGGCCTTTGGTAATATTTTTTTATTTTTATTATAACAATGATAAAAATTTAATTGTTGCAATACCTCCACTTATAGTTGCAACAATAATAGCAGTTTTAATTATGTGGATTGTTGAAAAAACAATTCCAAAGGTGCCATTAATAAGCGGAATATTGATTACATTGTTTGGTGGTTTAACAATTTATTTTGATGATCCTATATTTATTTACATGAAGCCAACAATAATAAATATTTTGTTTGGTCTTGCATTAATGTTTGGCAAATACTTTACAAATGAACCAGTTTTAAAAAAATTACTTGGAAAATCTATGCCCTTAAGTGATGAAGGATGGGAGATTTTAAATAAAAGATGGACGTACTTCTTTTTTGGATTAGCGATTTTAAATGAAATAATTTGGAGAACACAATCAGAAGAATTTTGGGTTAACTTTAAAGTTTGGGGAATGTTGCCAATAACCTTTATTTTTACCGCTTTTCAAATAGGTTTGATTAACAAATATAAACTGAATGAATAGAAATTTAAAATTAGTAGTAAATAATACGAATAAAGATGAAGATAAAAAACTTTTTTTTGAGAGAACTGAACTAAAAATTATTTTAGATCTTTATGCAAAAATGGTTTCCTCGGGCAATTGGAAAGACTATGGACTTTCTATTTCAGGAAAGCAGGTAAGTTTTAGTGTTTTTAAAAATGCTGCTGAAAAAGCTATATATAAAATTTGTAAAAATTTTAAGCCTTCAAACAAAAATCTTAAATATTTAATTACAGATACTAATGGTAAAATACTAAAAAATTCCTTTGATCTTAAGATACTCTTGAATAAAGTTGATTGGAAAAAAATTTAGTTTTTATCTTCTCTGACCGAATAATCTTAAAAGCATTATGAATAAATTTATAAAATCTAAATATAAAGTTAGCGCACCCATAACAGCTTTTTTACCCATTAACTCACCACTGTCAGAGGCAGCATACATGTTTTTAATTTTTTGTGTATCGTATGCTGTTAAGCCAACAAATACTAAAACACCGATTATTGATATTGCAAAATACATCATTGATGATTTTAAAAATATATTTACTACTGATGCAATTATAATTCCTATTAAACCCATCATTAAAAAAGATCCCATTTTTGTTAAGTCTCTTTTCGTTGTGTATCCATAAATACTCATGGCACCAAATGTTGCTGATGAAATAAAGAATACTCTTGTTACACTTAAACCTGTGTAGATAAGTAATATTGATGAAAGAGATAATCCCATTAATGCAGCAAATACCCAGAAAGTTGTCTGAGCTCTTGAAGCACTCATTTTATTAATTCCGAAACTCATGTAAAAGACAATTCCTAATGGTGCCAACATTACAATCCATTTTAAACCTGATAAATAAATTGCATTTCCAAATTCTGTTAATCCAACAATTGCTCCATTTAAATCTGTTACTACAGACATTTTAAATGATAAAAGTGCTATTATTCCAGTAAGCA
Source organism: uncultured Pelagibacteraceae bacterium (assembly GCA_902563435.1). GTDB lineage: Bacteria > Pseudomonadota > Alphaproteobacteria > Pelagibacterales > Pelagibacteraceae > Pelagibacter. Next base: position 75,133 of record CACEXE010000002.1, on the reverse strand, counting down.
AGACACCAGTTGCCATATAGTTATAAACTTTAAGCATGTAGGCTCTTAAGCCTTCATCCATAACAACAGTTTGCTTGGCTGTTGTTGCTTTATTTAAAATATTATCTTTATTGAATTCCATATTATTTATATAAGATTTTTTTTTAAGATTTTCAAGTCGTCAAAATAAATGTAACAAATATTACATAAATTATGAATTATAAAAAACTAGGAAATACTGAGCTAAATGTAAGTACAATTTGTCTTGGGACAATGACTTGGGGTGAACAAAATACCCAAAATGAGGCATTTGAACAAATGAATTACTCTTTAGATAATGGAGTAAATTTTTGGGATACAGCTGAACTTTATGCAGTTCCACCAAAAGCTGAAACATATGGTCATACAGAAACTATAATTGGAAATTGGTTTGAAAAAACAAAAAAAAGAAAAGACGTAATACTCGCATCCAAAGTGGGTGGTCCTAGCAGAAAATATATGAGAAATGGAGAAAATAGTTTTACTGGCAAAAACTTAGAGAATGCTCTTCATGGAAGTCTAAAGAGATTAAAAACTGATTATATTGATCTTTATCAACTACATTGGCCTGAAAGAAACGTAAATAACTTTGGAAGATTGGGTTACGAGCACAAAGAAAATGACTGGAATAAATTTGAAGATGTTTTGGAAAATTTAAAGAAATTTATTGAGGAAGGCAAAATTAGGTATGTCGGTTTGTCAAATGAAACTCCATGGGGAGTTATGAATTATCTTCAACTTGCTAAAGATAAAGATTTACCAAGAATGATGTCAATTCAAAATCCATACAGTTTATTAAATAGGTCTTATGAAGTTGGTTTAGCAGAAGTATCTATAAGAGAAAATATAGGATGTTTATCTTATTCACCTTTAGCCAGTGGTTATTTAACAGGCAAATATAGAAATAAAAAATTTCCAAAAGGATCAAGAATGGAAAGAGATTTTGATTTTTGGACAAGATATAGAAAACCAAATATGGAAGAGGCTGTTGAAGATTATTACAAAATTAGTCAAAAATTTGACCTTGATATGAGTCAAATGTCTATAAAATTCTGTGAAGTTCAAGAATTTATGACTAGTGTAATTATTGGAGCAACAACTATGGAGCAGTTGAAAACTAACGTAGAAAGTGTAAAAGTGAATCTTGATAGTGAAGTAATAAAAGAAATTAATAATGTACAAAAAAAATATCCCAATCCATGTCCATAATTAAAAAATTATTTTTAAAAACACTTATATTGACAGTATTTCTAATAACATCTGTCCAGTCAGAGGACTTAACAAAATTAGGAACTTTTAAAGATTGGAATGCTGTTGCAGTTTTTAATGAAACTGGAAAAATCTGTTTTGCTTATTCTATACCAGTAAGCCAGTCTCCTAAGGCAAGCAATAGAGAAGCAAGATTATTTGTATCCTTTAGACCTGAAGATAAGATTTCTGATGAAGTGAGCATAACATCTGGTTACGATTTTAATCCACAAAACGCAATTTTAGCTACATCGGGTAAATCAAAATTTGAGTTTGACCTACCACAAAATAAATTTGCTTGGATTTCTAGTGGAAAAACAGAACAAAAAATAATTAAAAGAATGAAAAAGGCATCTAGATTAATGATAACAGCCTACAAACAAAGTGGCACAAGAACTACAGATGACTATTCATTAATGGGATTTACCAAAGCTTATAACGCTGCAAAAAAAAGCTGCACTTAAATGAAAAAACAAAAGAAGATTGTACTCGCCTATTCAGGTGGTTTGGATACGTCTATCATTCTTAAATGGCTTCAGAAAAATTATGATGCTGAAGTTATAGCATACACTGCTGATGTTGGGCAGGAAATGGATAGAAAAAAAATAATTAAGAATGCAAAAAAATTGGGAGTTAAAAAAATCATAATTCAAGATCTAAAAAATATTTTTGTTAAAGATTATGTATATCCTATGATAAGAGGTCATGCTCTTTATGAAGGTGTTTATTTATTAGGTACATCTATTGCAAGACCATTGATTGCAAAAGATCAAATCAGGGTTGCTAAAAAATTTAATGCTTATGCTGTCTCACATGGTTCGACAGGAAAAGGAAATGATCAAGTTAGATTTGAATTGGGATATCATTACTTTGGTCCTAAAATTAAAATAATTGCGCCATGGAGAATTTGGAAATTAAAATCAAGAACAGATCTAATCAAGTATGCAAAAAAACATGGAATACCAATTCCAAAAGATAAAAAAGGTGCACCACCTTTCTCAGTTGATGATAATTTATTTCATACTTCAACAGAGGGAAAGGTTTTAGAAAATCCTAAAAATTCTGCACCTGAATTTATTTTTCAAAGAACAACTTCTCCTGAAAAGGCTCCAAATAAACCAAGCTTTATTACTATTAATTACAAAAATGGTGATCCTGTTGGTTTAAATGGAAAAAAATTATCTCCAGCAAAAGTTTTGGATAAATTAAATCTCGTAGCTGGAAGAAATGGAATAGGAAGAGTGGATTTAGTCGAGAATAGATTTATTGGAATAAAGTCTAGAGGAGTTTATGAAACTCCTGGAGGATCATTATTGCTTGTGGCACACAGAGCAATAGAATCTGTTACTCTAGACAAAAATATAATGCATAAAAAAGATGAGGTTATGCCAAGGTATGCTGAGCTTGTTTATAATGGCTATTGGTATTCAAAGGAAAGATTTAAACTACAAAAAATTGTTGATTCAAAGAGAAATAAAGTAAATGGATCAGTAAAACTCAAACTTTATAAAGGTAATATTACAATTCAATCAAGACAAACTTCAAGTAATGCTTACTCGATGAAAAAAGTTTCTTTCGAAGAAAATAAAACTTTTAATAAATCAAATGTAGAAAGATTTATTAACTTTCATAAAAGAAAATTAAGATAATAAAAAAATGGAATTTAAAACTACAAGAGCTTCGGCTATTGAGAACCTAGATAATTTTATTAAAAATAATCTTGGAGAATACTCAAAATTAAGAAATTTTGATTTTGGTCCCGATAAAAGATCAAATACATCTTGCCTATCACCATACATAACACACGGGGTAATTAATGAAAAGGAGGTGATTAGTAAGTCGCTGGAAAAATTTTCTTTTTCAAAAAATGAAAAATTTATTCAAGAAGTTCTATGGAGAACTTATTGGAAAGGATGGATGGAACTACGATCTGGAGTATGGGATGATTATTTATTAGATTTAAAAAGAATAAAAGAAGAGTTTAAAGATAATAAAAGTTACTTAAATGCCATTGAAGGTAAAACTAACATTCAATGTTTTAATGAGTGGGTAAATGAATTAAAGACTTATAATTATTTGCATAATCATACCAGAATGTGGTTTGCGAGCATTTGGATATTTACATTAGACCTACCTTGGCAACTTGGTGCAGAATTTTTTATGCAACACTTGTATGATGGTGATACTGCATCAAATACTTTAGGTTGGCGTTGGGTTGCAGGTATTCAAACTCAAGGGAAGCATTATCTTGCAAGTGAATGGAATATTAAAAAATTTACAAATAACAGATTTGAAAATATAAAACTTAACAAAAATGCACCCCCAATAATAAGTGATAAAAATTATACTATTCTGCATAAACCTTTTGAAAATCCTATAAATATTGAAGAGAAAAACTTACTAGTTTTTGAAAATAATTTAGCATTTGAAATCACCGACTTTGCAATTCAAAAATTCGAAAAAATTCTTCTTATTGAAAATAAAAATGAAAATAGAAATATTCAGCTTAGTGAAAATGTAGTGAATTTTAAGGCTAGTTTAATTGAGGAGCAAAAGAAAAGGTTAGTGGAAAAATCAATTAATTGTGAGATTATTGATATCAAAGAAATAAAAAATTTCGAAAGTGCTTATTGTCTTTATCCAACTGTTGGTGAAAATTTAGATTACATAAATCAAAACTCACTAAAAAATATTGAGTTTCTTTATAGAAAATTAGATCAAAATTCTTGGAAGTTTTGTAACAAAGGTTTTTTTAACTTTAAAAAATACATTCCTAAAATAGTTGAAAACCTTGAATAAATTTAATTGAAATTTTTTTAATTTATGAGATAAAAATAATATGCAAAACCCACAAATATTAGAAATAATCGATAATTTAAAAGGCAGAAAAAATTACGAAGAAAAAAAAGCCTCTAAGCTAGGGTTTAAATCTCTTTATGCATATTTTGAAAACAAACTTTTACAAGAAAAAATTACCCTAGATGAAAGTGCAAAAGAGTTAGAAATAGCAAAGGCTGAAGCAGAGTCATTAAAAGAAGAAAAAAGCAAGCCAAAAAAAACTTGCGGCTGTTGTTAAATTTCTAAACTTTTTAAAGACTGAAATTCACCAATTTTAAAAATAATTGCATCTTCTTTTTTAAAACCATATTTTTCTGCATTATCTTTAAATCTAATTGGAGGTTCCATAATTGGCTCTAAAGACAAAACGAAAGTTCCCCAATGCATTCCTAAAACTTTTTTGCTTTTAAGATCTCTAGCTATACTAAGAGCCTCTTCAGGATTAGTATGATAAGAAGATTTATCTTTATTTGGAGATAATGGATAAAAATTATAAGCACCAATATTAATAAAAGTTAAATCAATAGGCCCATACTTCTCTCCTAAATCTTTATAAACATTTCCTACACCAGTATCACATGCAAAAAGTATTTTTTTATTTTTATATTCAATTAAAAAATTTCCCCACAATGTTTTATTAGTGTCTGTCAAACTTCTTTTTGACCAATGCACTGCAGGAACAAATGTTACTTTTAGATCTTCATTAATCTTAATTTCGTCATACCAATCCATTTCGTTCACATCTTTATATTTGTTCCTTGTAAAATATTTTCCAAGTCTTAAGGGAAGAAGAACCTTTGCATCTTTAAAAGGAAATTTTCTTATTGTTCTCATATCTTGGTGATCATAATGATTATGTGTCAGAAGAAATAAATCAGTTTTTGGAAGTTCATTTAAGTTTAAGGCTGTTTTGGTAAATCTTTTTGGACCAAAAATTAAAGGTCCTGCATTTTTTGAAAATACTGGATCAGTTATTATTGTTGTATTTCCAAGCTTAATTAAGAAGGTTGCATGTCCTATCCAGCCAATATAATCGTTATTTTTTAGATTTTCTAAATCTGAAAGTACTTTTTGTTTTTCAATAGCGTGATCTTCAGGAATAGCCATATCAAGTTTTTTCTTTTCCTTATTAAATATTTTAAAAGACCACTTAAAATTTGAGTTTCGTTCTGGAGATCCTTCAGGATTTCTAAAACTACCGTCTGGTAAATGATGATAAGGTGTTTTTTCCATAGCTAATGTAAAAGAATTATAGATAAAAAATATAACAATTAAAATTGTTAACTTTGGCAATAATCTTTAGTTGTTTAAGGTTCTTTTGAAACACTCAATTGTATTTTTTAACAAACAAGCAATTGTCATTGGTCCAACTCCACCTGGAACTGGAGTTAAAGCTTTTGCAACTTTTGAAACCTCCTCAAAATCAACATCACCTACCAAACCTTTTTTTGTTTTGTTTATTCCAACATCAATAACAATTGCATCTTTTTTCACCCAATTGCCTTTTATAAGCTCAGGAATCCCAACCGCAGCCACAATGACATCTGCCTCTAAACATTCATGCTGAAGGTCTTTAGTTTTTGAGTGAGTAATTGTTACTGTACAATCTTCTTGAAGTAATAGTTGTGCCATCGCTTTACCGTTTAAATTTGATCGCCCAATCATAACAGCTTTTTTTCCTGTTAGGTTAGGTTCTATTTTTTTTAATAAATAATAACATCCAAGAGGTGTACAAGGAATTGAACCTTGGTATCCAGATGAAAGATTACCAACATTCATGGGATGTAAACCATCAACATCTTTATGTGGTGAAATAGTTTCTATAACGTGTTGCTTATTAATATGTTTTGGAAGCGGCAATTGAACCAAAATTCCTGAAACGGTTTCATCTTTATTAAGTTCTTCAATTTTATCTAAAACCGTTTTTTCATCCACAGTATCTGGGTATTTAATAACTTCAGATTTTAAACCAACTTGTGTTGCTGATTTTTCTTTATTTCTTACATAAATCTGACTTGGAGCCAAATCTCCGATTAAGATTACTGTAAGACCTGGAACTTTTTTATATTTTTCTCTAAGGACATCTACCTCAGTTTTTAATTCTTCTCTAAGTTCAGCTGATTGTTTTTTACCGTCTATTAAAATCATGATTATTAAAAAATAAGTGGTGCTATGTAGAGTTTCATACACATTTCTACAAACCAGATCAACAAAAGAAGAATAATAGGCGATATATCAAAAGCACCTAGACTTGGCAAAAAACCCCTTATTTTATTAAGTATCGGATCTGTAAGCTTATAAGTAAACTCTAATATTGAATAAACAAATCTATTTGAAGTATTTAAGACATTAAAAGCTATTAACCAGCTAATGACAACGTTAGCAATTACTACATAAGAATACAATTTTAATAATTGTAAAGCTAAATAAAAAATAGCTATCATTTCTTCTCTACATATACAGAAGTGCTTGGAAAAGCAAAAGATGCTTTATTACCCTCAACAATTTCCTTAATTTTTATTGCTAGTCTTTCTTTAACCAACAACATTTCACTCCAACTGTTTGTTTTTGTATAACATCTTACATACATATCAATTGAGCTATCAGCAAATTTATCAACCCTAACAGAAACACCAACTTTAGTATTATAATCTTCTGAACTATTTATAAAATCTTCTATCTCATTTCGTATAGTTTTTAATTGTTCAACGGTAGAATCATACTGAAGTGTTATTGTCCAACTAATTCTCCAATTTGTAATTTGACTTTTATTAATTACAGCATTCTCTGCAAACTGAAAATTTGGAATAATTGCTAAAGACTTGTCAAATTTTCGTATTACAGTTGATCTAAAACCTATTTTTTCAACTACACCCTCGATTATTCCTTCAACTTCAATCCAATCGCCCATTTTAAATCTTTTTTCAACAAGCACTAAAATTCCTGATATTAAATTTTTGAATAAATCCTGTGCTCCTAAAGCGACTGCAACACCAAATAATCCAAGTCCTGCAATAATTGGACCAATTTTAATTCCCCATAACTCTAAAACAGCTGCTGCTCCTAAAATTAAAATTAAAATTTTTAATGATTTGATTATCCAGCCAATTAGTTCTCTTGTTAAAATCTTATCAAATCCACTTAGTATATAGGAAATTGGCTCAATAATTTGATGAATAATCCAAAAAAGTAAAATTGTAATCAACGTTCTATTTACGTTGTCTAAAAATAACCTCGTATCTTCCGCGAAAGACATATAGTAACTTGCAAAAAATACTCCAAGAACAATTGGAAGAAATCTTGCTGGCCCTTCCATTGCCTTAACGAAAGTATCATCAAGTTTATTGGTTGTTCTTTTTGATATTAATTCTAATTTTTTAATAACTAATTTACTGATTAACCCTCTAAAAACTAAGAATATAAAGAATATTCCAAGACCTATTAAGATCTCAACAAAGTTTACACCTAAAATTCCCTTTTGCCATACAGACAAAAAAAGTCCTGAAAAATTCTCAAAAACACTCATTGCTAAATTTTATATAGCAAAAACTCTTCTTCACCAGAATTAAATAGAAAAATTTTTTTCCACTTGATCTCATTTAAAATTGCAGATGCTTTTTCACCCATACACATCAAATTTGTTTCCATCCAACTGTCTAAAAGATCATATTTTTTAAGTAAATTTAGTAAACTCTTAGCGCTATTTTCTGAGTAAACATAAATTATATCAGGAATTGAGGCTTTTAATTGTGCTCTTAATTCCTCTTTTATTTCTTGAGTTGATAAAACCGTATAGTTAATCAATCTCTTTAAAGAATAACCTTCAGAAATTAGATCTTTATCTAACCTACTAGAAACTATCTCACCACTTACATAAAGAAGTGATCCATTCTTTGAGTCGAAGTTTTGTAATATTAATTCTTTCAAATTATTTACGTTTCCTTCTGCAGAGATAATATTTTGAAAACCGTTTAGCTTTGCAACTTTTTCTGTTGCAGAGCCAACACAATAACATTCAATTTTTTTATCAATTTTATTTAAATCTAAATTCTTAATCGCATTTGAACTTGTAAATATTATTCCCTTAAATTGGCTATAGTCAGGTTGATCGTATTTAAGTGGTTCAACTTTTATTACAGGTAAATGAGAAACTTTATGTCCTAAAGAACTAAATTTAAATATTAATTCTTTACTATCCTCTAATGGTCTTGTTAATAAAATATGCATTTACCTTTTATAAGATCCCTTTGACTCTGATTTTAATTTTTCTCCAATCTTAATACTTAAATCTTTAACCATTTTTTTATTTTCACTTTCTTCAACAAAAAATCTTTGTTTACCATCTACTGAAAAAAGTTCAGCTTTTATAGTTACAAGATCTTTATCAATCTTTGCATACACACCAACTGCTGTATCGCAGTCACCCTCGAGTATTTTTAAGATTTTTCTTTCAGCATTTGCAATAATTCTGGACTGATCATCATTAATCTTTTCTAAGATATTAATTATTTCTTGATCGTTTTCTCTACATTGTATGGCAATAATACCTTGTCCAGCACACGGTATTAATTCTTCAGTGTTAAATTCATGTGTAATTTTATTTGTCAAACCTAAAGCTTCAATGCCAGCTTTAGAAAGTAGAATTGCATCGTAATCTCCATTCTCTAATTTTTTCATCCTGGTATCCACATTTCCTCTTATTAATTTATATTTAAGATCTGATCTAATACTTTTTAATTGGTATTCTCTTCGGTAAGAAGAAGTACCAATTATTGAATCAGGTTTAAGGTCTTGAAAATTTATATTATCGTTGCTAATAAAAATTTCATTGGGCGAATTTCTTTTTAAATAAAAGTTTGTTATCAGTCCCTCTGTTTCAATCGATGGCATATCTTTTAAAGCATGAACAGCTATGTCAATATTATGATTAATTAATTCAATTTCAATTTTTTTTGAAAATAATCCCTTTCCTCCAATGTTTGACAATCTATCCTTTTGATTTTCATCTCCACTTGTGACTATTTTTCTTGTTTCTATGTGGGTCGATGAAACTTTTTTTAGATCGTTTATCACTTTTTTGGTATAAATTTGAGCTAACTGACTTCCTCGAGTACCAATAATTAATTTATCTCTTTTCATAATTCTTATTTTTATTACATTCTTATAGTTTAATTGTATTAATTATAAATATTTATGAGTGAAAAAAATATAATCCTCGGAATTGAGACAAGTTGCGATGAAACTGCAGTATCAATTATAGAAGAAGATAAAAAAGGTAAGATAAAAATATTATCTAACATAGTTTCAAGTCAATTTGATATTCACAAAGAATTTGGAGGTGTAGTTCCTGAGCTTGCAGCACGATCTCATGTTGAAAAAATTGATTTAATTGCAAAAAAAGCAATTAATGAAAGTGGTGTGAATTTAAAAGATGTTTCAGCAATTGCTTCAACATCTGGTCCAGGCTTAATTGTTTGCCTTACTGTTGGTTTAAATTTTGGCAAAGCATTATCTGCAAGCCTAAATATACCATTTATTGGCGTAAACCATCTTGAAGGGCATGCGTTAAGTCCAAAACTTAATACAAGCTTAGATTTCCCATATTTATTATTGTTAATTTCAGGAGGGCATACACAATATCTTAGTGTGAATGGACTTGGAAAATATAAAAGATTAGGAACAACAATTGATGATGCTTTAGGAGAAGCATTTGACAAGACTGCAAAACTTTTAGGTATTGAATTTCCAGGAGGACCGAAGTTAGAAAATTTTGCAAAGCAGGGAGATGCGAATAAATTTAAACTTCCTAAACCTATTATAAATAAAGGGGGATGTAATTTATCATTTGCAGGTCTTAAAACTGCGATTTTAAGAATTTCAAGCAATATAAAATCTAAACAAGAAAAGTATGATCTTGCAGCATCTTTTCAAAAAACAATTGAAGAAATTTTAGAAGTAAAAACACAAATAGCATTTGATGAATTCAAAAAGAATATTAATAAAGAAAATAAAACTTTTGTAATCGCTGGAGGAGTAGCTGCTAATAAAGGTATTAGAAAAAAATTAATAAAAGTATGTAAGAAGAATAGTTTTAAACCAATTTTTCCTGAACCAAAATTATGTGGGGATAATGCAGCCATGATTGCTCTTGTTGGTCTTGAAAAGTATAAAATCAAAAAATTTGATAATTTAGATCTTCCTGCAAGTCCAAGACTGCCACTTGACGAAAATGCAAAGTTTTTAAAAGGAGCTGGAGTTAGATTGTAAATGTCAAAAAGATATAGTGGTAAATCATTTAAAGATGCTAGTGTAATGAAACAAGCTAAACTTTCTTTAAAGGAAAAAAGAAAACTTAAAAAGGAAAAGAAAAAAATAAAACATAGAAAATAAAATGAAAATACAAAGTAATACAGAGGTTATTATCAATAAGTTTAAAGAAAAAAATTATAACTTTGTAATAGAAAAAACAAATTTTTTATCAGAAAAAAAAAATAACAATGATTTATTATGGACACTCAGAGGCTTAAGCTATCTTAATAAAAATAATAAAATTGATTCATTAAAATGTTTAAATATGGCGGTAAAGATTAATCCAAAAAATATTGATGCCAAAAACTACTTAGGCATTTTATATAATAATTCAGGTAAACTAAGGCAGGCAGAAAAATATTTTAAAGAGTGTATACAATCAAAACCAGATTATATTAGTTCAATATTCAATTTAGCAAATTTAAAAATAAAAACTAATAATTTTGAAGAAGCTATATCTCTTTATATTAAAGCATTAAAAATTAACGAGAATATTGAAAAAATTTATATTAATTTAGGATTCGCATATCAGAGCACAAAACAATCTCAAAAAGCTAAATTAATTCTTGAAAAATGTTTAAATAAATTTCCATCATCAACTGAAGCAGATAAATTATTAAGTTCACAAACTAACTTTAAAAATGATGAAAATTATCTAATGGATATGGTAAAAAAACTAAATACAAAACAGCTCAATGATGAAAAGAAAATCAACTTATTATTTGCAATAGGTAAGGGTTTTGAAGATAAAGGTGATTATAAAAAATCCTTTAATTATTATTCTAAAGGAAACCATCTAAAAAAAAACAATTTGAAATCTGATATAAATCAAAAAATAGAATTTTTTGAAAATATTGAGTCTTTTTTTTCAAATTTTATATTTAAAAATGAAATTATTAGTAATAAAAAAAAAATTATTTTCATATTTGGGCTGCCAAGATCAGGTACAACATTGGTTGAAAGTATACTATCAAGCCATGACGAAGTTTCGAGTGTTGGTGAAATAAATTTTCTAAGTAATTTCGTAAAATCAAATTTTTTTAAAGACAATAAAATTTTATTAGATGATCTTCATAAGTTCTCAGGTTTAAATTTAAAAGAGGAATATTTTAACTATTTAGAATCTTTCAATATTAAAAATGATGTAATCACAGATAAAAGCTTAGAGACCTATTTTTACCTAGGTTTTATAAAATATTTTTTTCCAAGCTCTAAATTGATACACTGTCAAAGGAACGCAAAAGATAATTGTTTATCAATTTATAAAAATTTGTTTACTGATAATGAAGCTTGGAAGTATGATGAAAATGAATTAGTTGAATATTATTCTTTGTACAAAAGAGTAATGAATTTTTGGAATAAAAAGATTGGCAAAGATATCCTAAACATAAATTATGAGGATTTAGTCAAAAACAATGAAACTACAGTAAAAAAAATTATTAATCATTGTCAATTAAAGTGGGATGAAAAATGCTTAAGTCACCATAATTATGTTGCTCCAATTAAAACATTAAGTTTAAATCAAGCAAATAAACCTGTGTATTCCTCATCAATAGGGTCTTCGAACAATTATGATATTTATTTGAGAAAAATGTTTGATAATTTAGATTTAAAAGTAAGCAAATAAAATCATGAACTACTGGTTAATGAAATCTGAACCGGATGTGTGGTCAATTGACCAACAAATCAAAGCTGGAGAAAAAGGAGCCGACTGGGATGGTGTTAGAAATTACCAAGCAGCAAACAATTTAAGAAAAATGAAAAAGGGAGATCTTTGTTATTTTTATCATTCCAATATTGGAAAAGAGATAGTTGGTATAGTCGAAGTTATTAAAACGGCATTCATTGATCCAACGGATAAGGAAAAAAGGTTTGTTGCAGTTAAAGTTAGATTTAAAAGTAAACTTCAAAATCCTGTAACACTTGAAAACATCAAAAAAACTAAGGCTTTAGAGAACTTATCTCTAATTAGGCAAAGTAGACTATCTGTCATGCCTATTGACACTAAAAGCTGGAAAATAATTTTGAAGATGGGTAAAATTAATTAAAAAAAAATTCATGCCTAAGAAAAAAAAAGCAAAAAAAAAAATAATCTCCAAAAAACCTAAAGAGACAATTTATAAAACTAAGAAAGACTGGGTAAGTAAAGCTACAGTTAATAAATTGCAATATATAAAAAAATATAACGAATCGATAAAAGATAATGATGGATTTTGGAAAAAAGAAGGAAAAAGAATTAATTGGATTAAACCTTATAAAAAAATTAAAGACGTTAAATATAGTAAAGATGATGTTCATATCAAATGGTTCTATGATGGCACTCTAAATGCTTCAGCAAATTGTATTGATAGGCATCTTAAAAAGAATGCTACTAAAACTGCAATTATATGGGTTGGAGATGACCCTAAAGTTCAAAAAAAAATTACATATAAAGAACTTCATAAAGAGGTTTCAAAAGTAGCAAATGGATTAAAAAATTTAGGAGTTCAAAAAGGTGATAGAGTAACAATTTATCTTACCATGATACCAGAACTTGCCTACACAATGCTTGCATGTGCTAGAATAGGTGCAGTTCACTCAATAATATTTGGAGGTTTTTCACCAGATAGTATTTCAGGTAGAATTAATGATTGCGAATCTGATTATGTGATAACTGCAGATGAAGGTGTAAGAGGTGGCAAAACAATCCCTTTAAAATCTATTACAGATGAAGCTTTAGAAAGCTGTCCCAACGTAAAGAAATGTATCGTTGTCAAGAGAACAGGTACTAAAAAGATTGATTGGTACAATGATCGTGATGTTTGGTATCACAAAATGACAAGTAAAGTTTCAACAAAATGTGAACCTGAAGAAATGAATGCTGAAGATCCATTATTCATTCTTTACACATCCGGTTCAACTGGGAAACCAAAAGGTGTTCTACATACAACTGGAGGATACATAGTTTATGCATCAATGACTCACCAGTATATTTTTAATTATAAACCTAAAGACATTTACTGGTGTACAGCTGATATAGGCTGGGTTACAGGACACAGTTATATCATTTATGGTCCACTTGCTAATGGTGCAACTACAATTATGTTTGAAGGAATACCTACTTATCCTGATACATCTAGGTGGTGGCAAATAGTTGATAAATATAAAGTAAATATTTTTTACACGGCTCCAACAGCAATCAGAGCTTTAATGAGGGAAGGTGATAAACCTGTAAAGAAAACATCTAGAAAAACTTTAAAACTTTTAGGTACTGTTGGTGAACCAATTAATCCAGAAGCATGGGAATGGTATTATAAAACTGTTGGTGATAGTAGATGTCCAATTGTTGATACTTGGTGGCAAACAGAAACTGGTGGAATATTAATAAGTCCTCAAACTGGGGCGATAGATTTGAAACCTGGCTCTGCAACAAAACCATTTTATGGAATTAAACCAGAGATCCTAGATAAAGATGGCAAGGTTTTAAAAGGAGAAGCACAAGGTAGACTTTGTATTTCACAATCGTGGCCTGGACAAATGAGAAGCGTCTATGGTGACCATCAAAGATTTATAGATACATATTTTTCACAATTTGATGGGAAATATTTTACTGGTGATGGCTGTAGAAGAGATAAGGATGGATACTATTGGATAACAGGAAGAGTAGATGATGTAATTATTGTTTCTGGACATAATTTAGGTACTGCAGAAATTGAAAGTGCGTTTGTAGCTCATCCAAAAGTTGCTGAAGCAGCAGTAGTTGGATATCCACATGACATCAAAGGAAACGGGCTTTACTGTTATGTAACTTTAAATGCTGGAGAAAAAAGTACTCTTGATTTAGAGAGAGACTTAAAACTTTGGGTTAGAAAACAAATTGGTCCAATAGCAACTCCTGACTTAATTCAGTTTGCTCCAGGATTACCAAAAACAAGATCAGGTAAAATAATGAGAAGAATTCTAAGAAAAATTGCTGCCAATGAACATGGTCAATTAGGGGATACAACCACATTAGCTGATCCCTCTGTTGTTGAAAGCTTGGTCGATAATAGAAAAAATATTTAGATCTTTATTAGTTTAGAAAACTCTTCCTTAATATTATCCCATTTTAAAATCATAGAATTAAGAACTATTTTTCTATCTATTGATTTTAACTCATTTGCTACTGGAGCCCAGTTATACAACGCAAGAGCACTTTCATTAAATGGCCAAGACTTATAATAGTCATCCCATTTAATCTGATCTAATCTTTTCTGAAAACTTGCCTTTGCTTCATCAACTATTTCCTTAGGCATACCATTTACTAATTCTTTGTCCAAAATATTATTATAAATTTCAGAAACTTTATTAGTTTCTCGGAAATTATAAAAAACATTTAAATATGAAATTGTATAAAAGGATAAATCCTGTAGCGAAATTGCATATATATTCCATTTGGCTGTGTTAATTGATTTTAAAAATTTTTCATCATCAAAATGGAGAACCCATTTAGTGCCCATTCTTGTTTTTAAATAATTATATAAAGTAACCTGTGATACCCATGCAGATTTTTGCTGAATAAATTCTTTCAAATCATCAACATTTTTTATTTTTTTCTTTGGCAAAATGCCTTTAAACATTGCAACTAAATAAACCTTGAAATCTTCAAGTTTTATATCTTTTAAGTTGAATCTGTATTTAAGGGCCATTTATCTACTTAATATGTTGATGTATAATGTAAAAATGACACAATATCGAGTGTTTTTAGGGGTTTAAATAAATTTGATTATCGGTATGGTTCTTTCTTTAACCTATAGGAGAGAGAAAAAATGTCAAAACAAGAACAACACTGGGAAAAAACCAGGAACTTGCTCTTTATTACATTAGCAATTTGGTTTGTTTTCTCAATTGGCATCTTTCTTTTCGGAGCCGAAATGCAAGAATCAAGCATTAAACCATTTGGATATCCTTTAACGTATTGGTTTACATGTCAGGGATCGCTTGCAATCTTCGTCATTCTAATTTTCTGGTTTGCCGGTCGACAAGAGAAAATAGATGATGAATTCGGATTTACTGAAAGAGAGGGTGATCAATGATAAAAGGTAAATTTATAGATAACTTACCTAAAGTCTATGGGATATATACTGGAGGTTTTTTAGTATTTATCATCATAATGGCAATAGCTGAGCAAGCTGGAATGACAGCAAAAATGATTGGTATCTTTTTTGTATCATTTACAGTTTTGATTTATGCTCTAATTGGTTGGTTATCTAGAACACTTCAAACAGATGCTTATTACGTAGCTGGAAGGCAAGTACCTACCGTATTTAATGGAATGGCAACTGCAGCAGACTGGATGTCTGGTGCATCATTTGTAGCCATGGCAGGTGGTATTTACTTCAAGGGCTATGGTTATATGGCACTACTTGTTGGATGGACTGGTGGATATGTACTAGTTGCATCTTTGTTAGCACCATATCTTAGAAAATTTGGATGTTATACTGTACCAGATTTTATAGGAACTCGTTACGGTGGTAACTTAGCAAGATTTAGTGCTGTTATAGTCTTAACTGTTGCATCATTTACTTACGTGACTGCTCAAATAAACGCTACAGGAACAATTGCTTCTGTTGCTTTAGATATTCCATTTGAAATTGCAGTTTACGTTGGACTAGCGAGCATTTTGATGTGCTCAATGCTTGGTGGAATGAGAGCAGTAACTTGGACACAAGTTGCGCAATATATTGTATTAATTATTGCTTATTTACTTCCAGTATTCTGGATAAGTAACAATATTGGTGCAGGTTTCTTCCCACACTTCATGTTAGCTGACGAAGTAGCAAGAATTGCAGAACTTGAAGGTCAATTTGGATTTGTTAAAAACTCAGCTGCAGATTTAGCTACAGTTCCAAAAGGATTGTCTGCAATTACTAAAGCGCACTCATCAGTTAATGCAACGCCTTGGGCATTTATATCATTAGCAGTTTGTATGATGGCAGGAACAGCATCATTACCTCACGTTATGATGAGATACTTTACTACTCCAAGTGTAAGAACAGCTAGAAGATCAGTAGGTTGGTCGTTATTCTTTATATTCCTACTTTATTCTTCAGCTCCAATGTTAGCTACTCTATCAAAAATTTCATTGATGGATCCTAACTTGGCTACTGGAATTATTGGTAAATCGATAACGGAAGTTCAAGCTCTTGACTGGTATCAAAACTGGAACCAAGCGAAGTTGATGTTTGTAAGTGACTTTAATGGCAATGGAACTCTGGAACTTAATGAGTTCTTTATGAAAGGCAGTGCTGTTGTATTAGCAACACCTGAAATTGCTGGATTACCTTATGTAATATCTGGACTAGTTGCTGCTGGAGGTATGGCTGCTGCCATGTCAACTGCAGATGGATTAGTTTTAGCTATTTCAAATGCGTTATCACATGATGTTTACTACAAGATCATTAATCCAAAAGCTGAAACTGCAAAAAGATTAATTGTTGCAAGGGTATTACTTGTATTGATTGGTTTTGCAGGAGCTACAATTGCTGCCCTAGAGATACAAGGTATTCTAGGTTCGGTAATTTGGGCTTTTGACTTTGCGATGTCCGGACTATTCTTCCCACTTGTACTTGGTGTATGGTGGAAGAGAGCTAACGCTCCAGGAGCTGTTGCGGGAATGCTATTAGGACTGATCTCAGGAACTGCGTATCTAATTTGGGTACGAAGTGGTGGATCTGGTTTCTTAGGTATAACTCAACTAACTTTTGGAATAGTTGGAGCGGCTGTGAGTTTAGTTTCTATGATTGTTGTCAGTTTAATAACTACAGCACCAGACGCAGCTACTCAGAAAATGGTTGATGATGTCCGTGTACCAAGTGGAAAAACCATACTTGGAAAACAACATTAATTAAAATATTTTATTTTAGGGGCGAAAATTTCGCCCCTAGATATGAGATCAAAAATGTCAGCAAACTTCCATCCCTTAGTTTATATAATTGATTATATCCTTGGAGTTATAATGTGGACTTTAATTGGACGGGTTGCGATGAATATATTTCAGAGGGAAGACTCACAATTTTTCTTTATGAAAGTATTTGTCAAACTAACAAACCCACTTATAAAAATATTTAAACCAATTACTCCAAGCTTCATTATAGGACCTTTAGTACCACTTTATGTAGCGTGGTTCTTTTATATGGGTCGTTTCTATTTAATGCCTTATTTACTTGGTTATTCAGTTATGGGTATGCTTTCATTCCCTCTTGAAAGTGAAATTGCTAGGGAAATATATAGAATATTCAGTAAAAACTAATTCAAATAAAACAAAAAATTGATACTAATATTTTTAGTATCAAATGAAAAAAATTCTAATTTCTCCATCTATATTATCTGCTGACTTCAGCCAGCTTGGTATTGAAATTAAGAAACTAGAACAAGGTGGAGCTGATTTAATTCACGTCGATGTGATGGATGGCCACTTTGTGCCAAACCTAACCATAGGTCCACCAGTAATAAAAAATCTAAGAAAATATACCAAACTTCCGTTTGATGTACATTTGATGATCTCACCAGTACATAAATATATTGAAGATTATGCAGAAGCTGGTGCTGATATAATAACTATTCATCCTGAAGCAACTGATAACTTGAAAGAATCTATAAATTTAATAAAAAAATTTGGTAAAAAAGTTGGTGTGTCTTTAAACCCAAAAACTGAAATAAAAACTTTAATCGATGAAATAGAAAATATTAATTTAGTTTTAGTTATGAGTGTTAATCCTGGATTTGGTGGGCAAAAATTTATGCCTGAGGTATTAGATAAAATAAAAGAATTAAAAAAAATAAAGGATAATGGTAAATATAACTTCGATATTGAGGTAGATGGAGGAATTAATTTTAGTAATTCAAAAAAAGTCCTAGAAGCTGGAGCTGATATTTTAGTATCTGGAACCACAGTTTTCAAAGAGAACGATGGGAATATCAAAACCAATATTGAAAAACTAAAATCAATGTAAAATGTTTTTAAAAAGTTCTTTTAATTATATCAATGAATTTTACTTTATTTTTAAAAACCAAATACGAAAGATTTATTTAAACTCATCTATCTATAACAAAAAAATCTCAAGAGTTGATGAAAATGTTTTAGTTTATCAACCAAGTCTTAATATACTTAGTTCATTGATAAAATACGAAAAACAAAAAAAGAAAATTGAAAATTTTAATGTTCAATCTATATGGGAAAATAAAAATCTAAAATATAATGATTTTAAAAAACTTCATAGTTTTTATTGGTTATTTTCAATAGATCTTAAATCTTCAAATGAAGTTACTCAGTCAATTATCGAAAATTGGATTAAAAAGAATCAAAACTATGAAACAAAAAGTTGGGAAACAGATATTCTTTCTAAAAGGGTAATAGCTTGGATATCAAATTCAAAAATAACTTATAATGAGTCTACAAATAGCTATAAAAATAGTTTTAACGAAATAATAAGTAAACAGGTAAATCATTTAATGAATGAAATTGACAGATCATCTGATTTAAACAACAAAATGATTGGGTGTACTGCGATAACTCTCACTGGGATAGCATACAAAAACAATAGGTTTTTGGAGTATGGGTTAGATTTACTTAAAAAAATTATCAACACATCTTTTGATAACAACTATTTTCCAAAATCAAGAAATATTAGACAGATGGTTTTTTATTTAAAATATTTTATTTTGATAAGAGAACTATTAAAAGATTCTTTAAATGATATTCCAGAATACTTAAATGAGATAATTCATTATCTTGGTAAATCCTATGATTTTATTTGGGGGTCATTAAAGCAGAGTTTATTATTTAACGGAAATAATAATTCAAGTAATAAAGACTTTGACGAATATCTATCTCTTTTTAGATATAAGTTTAAGAATGATAAATTTGATATATCTGGCTATACAATATTAAAAAATAAAAATGTAGTCCTTGCTATGGATACAGGAAGTAATCCAGTAAGAAATTACTCCGAAAATTATCAAAGTGGACCATTATCATTTGAATTTTTTTTTAAGGGTAAAAAACTAATTACTAACTCTGGTTATTTTCAAGATCATAATCATCAACTGAATTCAATTTCAAAATCAACCGCGACTCATTCGACATTAACTCTAGATAACTCTTCAACTTGTAATTTTAAAAAAAATGGTAAAGGTCCTAGTATAGTAAGCAAAGGATTTAAAACGTTTGATGATGAAGTAACATATGATAAAAATTATTGGAGTATTAGATGTTCGCATGATGGATATTTATCAAGATATGGAGTAATTCATCAAAGAAGTTTAGAATTTGATATAAATAAAAATATTCTTTTTGGAAAAGAAAGACTTATTAAAAAAAAGAATTTTAAAGTTACAAACTTTGAAATAAGGTTTCATCTATTACCAAACATTAAAGTAACAAAGCTTCAAGATAATAAATCTATATTAATTGAATTGGAAAATTCTGGTTGGAGGTTCTTTTCAAATGATGGATTGATAGGTGTTGAAACTGGGTTATATTTTGGTAATAAAAATAATTATATTGAAAACCAAAATATTTTTGTCTCAGGTGTTACTCAAAATAATGAACAATTAATTGAATGGCAAATTAGTAAAATATGAGTAAAAAAATTAAAAAAGCAATAATATCGCTCTCAGATAAATCAGAGATTAAACTGATTTTAAAAACACTAAAAAAATATAAAGTTAATCTCATAAGCTCAGGAGGTACTTCAAAAGAGATTAAGAAATTAGGCTACAAATGTACTGATGTGTCAGAATATACAAATGCAGATGAGATTTTAGATGGTAGGGTTAAAACACTACATCCAAAGTTGTACGCAGGTATTTTAAGTAAAAGGGAGGATAAAAAACATAAAAAAGAACTAAGAAAAAATAATTATAACGAAATAGATTTGGTTGTAGTCAATTTTTATCCATTTGAAGAAACATTAAAAATTACAAAAGACCAAAATAAACTTATTGAAAACATCGATATCGGGGGTCCAACTCTTGTAAGAGCAGCAGCAAAAAATTATAAATATACAACTGTCCTAACCTCTCCACTTCAGTACAAAGAATTCATTTTAGATTTAGAAAAAAATAAAGGTGCTACAAGTTTAGAGCTTAGAAAAAAACTATCCCAAGAAGCTTTTAATTTAACAGCATACTATGACTCTGTTATTTCAGAATATTTAAATATAAAAAATAATGTTCATTTTCCTCGAAAGAAAACTATTCATGGGAATTTAATAGGTGTATTAAGATATGGTGAAAACCCTCATCAACAATCAGCTATTTATAGTAGATATAATAATTTAGGCATATCACAATTGAGTGGAAAAAAACTAAGTTATAATAATTATAATGATATTTATGCTGCATTAAATATTTCAAAAACACTTCCAAAAAATATTGGAACTGTAATTGTAAAACATGCAAACCCTTGTGGTGTTTCAGTGAATAATAGTAAAATTGAGAGTTATAAAGAGGCTCTAGCTTGTGATCCGATAAGTGCCTTTGGGGGGATTGTTTCATGTAATTTTAAAGTAAATAAAAAAATAGCTTTAGAATTAAATAAAATTTTTATAGAGGTAATTATTGGCTTTGGGTTTGATAAAGACTCTCTAAAAATTTTGAAGAAGAAAAAGAATTTAAGACTAATTGATGCATCTAAATTAGGTGAACAAAACTCAGACAATATTACTAGCAACTTTGACACTTTATTAGTTCAAAGTTTTGATAACAAAGTTTTTAATAAAGATAATTTTAAAGTTGTCTCCAAATCAAAACCCACAAAAAAAATTTTTAATGATCTATTGTTTGCTTTCAATATATGTAGAAATGTAAAATCTAATGCAATTGTTTTAACGAAAGAAAGTTCGACTGTTGGTATTGGTTCAGGTCAACCGAGTAGGTTGGATAGTTGTAAAATAGCAATTAATAAAATGAAAAAATTCCAAAAAATTAATGAGAACGATATAATATTAGCAGCATCAGATGCATTCTTCCCTTTCGTAGATGGAATTGAAACTCTAGTACAAAACGGTGTAAGTGCTATTATTCAGCCTTCAGGATCTATTCGTGATAAAGAAATTATTAAATTTGCTGATAAATTAGGAATAATATTAGTTTTTTCAAAAACTAGGCATTTCAAACATTAAAATTTAATTTATTTTATCAATTTTTGCAGCAAGCACAAAATCGCTTTCATGCAATCCATTAATTGCATGTGTTTGTATTTTAATTTTTGCATATCCCCAACCAAACCATATATCAGGATGATGACCTTCTTTCTCAGCGATTTCTCCAACTTTATTTACAAAAGATTGGCTTTCTAAAAAATTGTTAAATTTGAAATTTTTGATTATATAGTAGTCTTTTTTATTAAGAGACTCCACATCCCATCCATCAACTTTCTTAAGGTATTTGTGAATTTCCTCTAAATTAAAACTTGGAATACCTCCTTCACAAGGAATACATTTTTTTTCAGCCAAATCAGACATACTTCTTGTTATAAATATTTAGCTAAAGAATTTCAAGTAGTAGATAGTTTTTATATTTTAAATTGATATTTTTTGATCTTTAAACCAATTATTTATAATGAGCAATTCGTGCAACGAAATTCCTTTTTGAGTATCATGAACAAATATTTGATCATTAATACCTTCCTTGTTGTTTTCTAAGTCAAATTTCTTTTCATTATTTAACCATTCCTTTGGGTAACTCATCAATTCAGATTCTTTTTTATAAATTTTCTTGTATTCTGGATATTTTATTGAATATTCGTGACAACCACGTTTACTTTCAAGTGTAAAATTATTTAATAAAGTCTCAAAAATTTTTTCTGTTTTTTTCTCAACATCAAGAACTTGTTCTAAACTTGTGCAATATATGATGCTTTTAAATACATCTTTATTAGTTCTTTTGTCTATCATATTTTTTCTATTAAAATTATTAAAAAATTCAATTTTATCAAAGATTAATGAAACTTTTAATAAATCAAAAAAATTTTTAGTCTCCACAACTACTTTAAAACATCGAAAACAATATTGTGGAATGGTATTGTATTTAAAAAAGATTGATTTATGTCTTTCACAATTAAGAAATATAGATTTTTTTCGAAAAATTTGTACTTTATTATATGATAGATCAGCTAAGTTTTTTGAAACAATTTTTTTACACTTTTTTAGGTAGTCAATTATATGACTATCAGATATTTTTTTAGTAAAATCTATATTGCAAGGGATATTTAATATTTTTTTGTTCAAATCCAATATTTGATTTTGGTTGTTATTATCAGGTTTGTAGAAGGATAATAATTCAATAATTTTATCCCTAGCAAGCTTGTAATCTTTTTTGATGCTTAAAGCCTTAATAAGATAATCGTATGATTTTTTTAGGTCCTTAGTATTAAAATAAACTAAACCTAAATTATAATGAGCTGTATGAAAATTAGGATTAATTTTGATAGCAGTTTGAAAGTCGAAAATTGCCTGTTTCAAGTCATTTAGCCTAAAGTTAATTAGACCAATAATATTATGGAACTGAGGATAATTACTTAAATTTGGTATCTTTGATCTACTATAATTGGCCTCCAGTAATACTTCTTTTAGTGATTTAGTGTTGTAGCTAATTATAATTTTATTTAACTGATCTTGCTCAATTTTATTTCTTGAAATATTCATATTGTGACCAGCTGCATAGATATCAAATAATGATTAATTATAAAAAAAAAACATATTTTAAAATTGGAGCGGGCAATGGGACTCGAACCCACGACCTTCTCGTTGGCAACGAGACGCTCTACCACTGAGCTATGCCCGCTTATCTTTCTTCTTTCTCAAACGTTCAAGGTTTATAACACTAATAACACAACAACGTTTAAATGTTATTAAATCATAAGAACGTGAACAAAACAAGATTCTTTTGTGCCAAGTGTGTCAAGATTGATTCAAAAAGGAGTCTCTTTGAGAGTCAAATATAGCATCTAAAGATTAGGGTACCTAACAAGATTTGAGATTAGGTTTAGATTACTGCTTTGTGTAATACAATGAAAGACACTGTCAAAGAATTAAGCTCTCAATTTTTTTTAAAATTTTTTAGCAAAAAAAGTTCCAAGTCCTTTGTATAAATCTGGATCTGTTGTTTCTTGTTCCTTGATTATTTTTTTTAAAATGTTGTTCTCCTGGAGTTGTTGTTCTTGCTTAACTATTGGTGAGATGTCGATTTTTAGGGGTACCTGAGTATTAGGTTTACTCTTAAATCGCTCTCTACGTTGAGCTATGGGCTTTTTAATTTTAATAAAAGGTTTGTTTTTAACTTCTTTCTCAATTTTCTTCTTTAGCTGTCCCTCACTCATGAATGTATTAGACACTGGATCATGGACAATGGGCCCCTCATCATAGAGCTCATTAAGATCTTTTATTTTTTGATCTAAATTATCTAAAGGATTAGTTTTCTGTTTTTCTAATTTGTTCTTCAAGTTCTTCCTCCGTTACTACAATATTTGGTAAGTCATAATGTTTAGCTACCCATCTCAATCTCCTGGAGATGTAATTAACTTTCCATTTCTCAAAGTGGAGCTGTTGTTCCAGTTTCATATAATCAACGTTGTTCTCGTGATGAGCCTCCTCAATAGCTAAAACTAGATTATTATTTTTTTCTAGGATCCTTAACATCTGGATCATTTGATCCTTAGTAAATCCTATTTTCTCATCTTTTTGTTTATTCATTTTCCTCCTCATGTCCTGTAATTAAATTATAGCGATCCACTATTTCTTTAAGTTTTCTGTCAAGATCCTCCTCAGTTTCCTCCTGTTTAATTATCTGCTTATCAACATAATATCCCGCAACCTTACCTCGATAAACTTCTGCATTCATAGCTGTATGAAGTTGTCCCTTTTCTTTTGCTAATTGGTGGATCTCATTAAGTCGAGCCATGTGTTTCTCAGGTGAGATCTGATTACGAACTCTAAAATCCTCCTTTAGCTTTTCAATGTAAGTTACAACATGCGGTTTAAGTTTATATGTCGTATTCTCATATCCTCGTTGATAAGCTGACTCTTTTGCATAGCCCGCCTTTATTGCGATTTCAGTATTCGTCATAGTTTCATTTGAGAAAAAATTCTCAGCATAAAGTCTAGCAAAGAACTTCTCCTTTTCTGTTAATGTTTTAGTAATGTTCGCTGAGCTCATCTTTTATTCCTATTTTCTTTTTAACTCTAAATACATTAGCTCTTGAGAACCCATCCTTATCTTTGTTCTCACTAATAATCTGATCTACTTTTTTTCCTAAACTTAGTTCTTTTGCGACAGCTCTCTCAGTTTTTGAGAGGATTGGAAATTTAAACCACTTATGAGTTTTCTTACATGTAACTACTAAAAAAGGTGTCAAAGCTCCGACAACATTTTCTCTCATTTTTTTAAACTGGAAAACAAACTGAGTATAATTATCGATATCATAGTCAGGGTGCATCTCATCATCTTTTGGAATTCTAAGAGCAAACTCTAAATTAACATTACTGTTACCGTATCCCGAACCACTGAACTTTTCTCCTGTGTTTGTAGCATGATGTAAATAAATAATTGAATAACCTTGAGATCTCATCTGAGCACACCATAAAACAAAAGGGATCCAATCTTTTCCCTCTTTCTCATCAAAGTCACCCATAGCAAATCTAATATTATCGATTACAATAATTGGATGTTTTCCTGTTTCCTCTAATATTTCTTTTGCTGTTACTTCAATATCTTCTCTACCCTCTTTTGTAGTTAGCATTCGATATTGTCCATGTGGTTGATCACCTAAAGTAGCAATTCTAAAGTTTTCAGGTTTGTATTTAAAATTTTCTCTTTCAGCTATTTCAAGAGCTCGGTTTTGTAATTGTTTAGAACTCATCTCAAATTCTACATATAAGAATGGAGGAGGATCATCTGGACAACTATGGTTCCAATCTAAAAAATTCTTACCTTGAGAACAATGATAACAAGCATCAAAAGTAAACAATGTTTTTCCAACTCCAGGCAAAGACCATCCAAGAGATACGCTCTCACTACTCATAAAAGGATATAAATAATATTTTGTACTTGGATAAGATCTTGCTGTGAAATCCTGAAAATTAAAAGTTGTTAAACCCTTTTTTCTTTTTGGTTTTTCTTCCTCTAACTTCTCATTTTTATCGAATGGAAATTCATCATTACAAAGCTCTGAAAGATAATTATTATAATTTCGATTTAAATAATCTTTAGAATATTCCTCTACACCTTTTGCATTCTCTAAATCTTTTTCTGAGAGCTGCTTTCCTAAATGTAAATTTAATTCTTCTGGTGATGTATCAACTTCGTAATGGTGCATGTACAAACAAGCATTAAACATGGCTTTCGGTCTTCCACCTTGTTTCTCATTCATACCTACTAGACCCGCGATTAAAGGGTGATTACGGACTCTATAACGGTATATAAATTGCGATATATTGAGAGGATTACCTTTTGGACTATAACAAACATTTTCATCTGCATAAGGTAAAAAGATCCACGAACCACTGCTCTTTCGATCAAAGCTCCACCCTGTTGGTAGTGTGTGAGATGTGTCTACTTCGTAACCTAAAGCAATTAAATCTTTCTCAATTTTTTTTGCTGTCTTCTTTGCTTCGTTAACATCTATCCATTCATTAAAAAATTTATAAACATGCCAACGACCATTCAAAGATTTGAATGGAATTAAACTTCTATTGTAAACCCATAACTTAGAGCAAAAAATTTCTGGATCTATTTCCTCATCTATATCAAAACACATCCATTTACATCCTCGCCATTTTTGATTTACAGGAGATAATCCTTGAATGACTTCCCCTCTCAAATGAGAGGAGAAATCTATTTTCTTTTTTGCATGTGTTACAGATTTTTTTCCTGTTTCTTTATTCCATGATTTTAGCTCACCTCTGGTAAGATCATCACCCGCGAATATTGAACCAAAGATCTCATCTGTTTCAGGGGTATTATTTAAATATTCTCTCATACTATTCCCCTTTCATAGATTTGAGAGTTCGTCTCAAAAGATCATTAACTTGATCTCTTTCTGCAGGACTTAGACTAGCAACTGTACGAGCTGTGTTTTCAAATAAACTAGCAAGATCTATTTTTTTAATCTTAGGCTCTTTTAATTTTGAATAAGCTCTCAGGTCTATAATTTTAGAACCGTCTTTTAACTCTATTCTTTTTAATCCTGATTCCTCTAAGAATTGATCAAATGTTTTATCTGGATTTTTTCTTTTCCAATCAGGATATTCATTGAGAATTGTTCCAATATCTAACTCAGTTTCTTCGGGAGTTCTTTCGGATGCTAAGAGTTTTAATTCTTTCTCAGTTAGCTCTTTACCTTTTCTCTCAACATTACCGCCGTTGCTATAAATTCTATAAGTAGGATCTTTAATTTCTGGCATATTAATTACCCCCTTTCTTAATTTCTTCTTCGCATAAACAAATGAATTGATTTTCACATGTCTCAGGATCCTCAGTGCAACCAACATGAAACGGGGCACTTGGATCATCTAAAATATCAATTAATGAATCTTTTAAATTAAACTCTAATTGAATTGGTTTATTTTGGTTTCTCATAATCATCTCCATAATGAAGTCGTTAAATATGCCTTGCCCATTGACTAGATGAGCAAAGCGATCATGATGATTATGATTTTTAGTAATGAATTGGAGTTATTACTAACTTCGCTTATAGAAGTAATAATCTCTCAGTCAATTAAAAATCTAAATCACCAAAGTTTTTTGGTTCATGTTTCGAGGTTCATGATTAATGCGAACAAGTTTTTTAATTGGTAGCGTCCAATTTGTATAACTACTCTTTGTGCATAGAATTAAAAACTATTCAAGAGAACAAATATAAAACTTTCACTTTTTTATTTTTTTTTACTAAATGTAAATTGATGGCGTAAAGACTCATGTTTCATGGATCATGGCTCATTGACCATGTGTGATTTGGGGGTGATAGGGGTATTCGGGGTGCCAATCCAATCCAGTCCACCCTACACTGATGATACTATGAGACTAATAATAATATTAAAAAATCTCTAAGTCTCAAAAGTGTAAGATGAGAATAGGATAGATTTAGCTCTTTAATTTTTCCGCTACGTGAGCAACTTCTAAATTATTGTAAATTCTTAAAAGCATTCTTGGATCTGAATGTCCCGCGATCATCATTGTTTCAGGTACATTGAGCCCTTTATCTTTCATAAAATTAGTAAGTGCCTGGTGTCGAAGATCATGAAAATGTGCATCTTTAATTCCATAGTTATTACATAATCTCCTGAACTGCTTATCCAAAGCATACTTAGTTAATGTAAACGGGAGATCAGCATTTTTTATTTCTGAAAGAGCTGCCGAAGTTAATGGAATGATACGAGGCTTAGTTTTTGCAACTGGAATTTTCAGGGTACTACCGTCAATGTTTCGAGCATCTATTCTCAAAATTTCTGACATTCTCATCCCTGTCTCTAGTGCAATCTTAATTATAGATCTTAATTGAGAACTCGTTCTATTACCTTTGATTAATTTATTAAGCTCATCATCTGTAAATCTTCTGTCTCTTGGTGCAGACTTTTTAGGTCTACGAATATTCAGGACAGGATTTTCTACAGGATAACCCCATTCTTTTTTAAATGTAGTAAACATAGAAGATATAACGTCGAGTCTTCGATTAATTGTACTTCCTGAGACAGTCTTTGATTGAGTATCTCTATATTTATTAATAGTAGTAGGTTTAATTCTATGGATAGGATAGGAGCTCCAAGCCTCATTTTTAATAAAGCCAAGAATTGTATATCTCTCATCTCTATGACATTTTTTTAATATTGAGATTTCTTCAATGTAACGTCTAGCGAGATCCTCAAATTTTGGGAAATGTATCTTAGCTATTCCCGCATCTTCTCGTCTAATTTTAACTTCTGTTTGTGCCGCCCAACGAGACGCGTCAGTTTTAGAAACAAACGATTTATATATTGGAGGATGTCCAACTACTCGGACAATTGATTGCCACTTCCCACCATGTTTTCTTAATGTACTCATAACACTTTCCTTTCTTTTTTGTGTCGAAGTGTGTCAGGAGTGTGCCAAGAACTGAGATTGTTTAAAAAAGATTAGGATTAGCAAGGTAAATAAATCAAGGACTACCTCGTTGGCAACGAGACGCTCTACCACTGAGCTATGCCCGCCAATTAAACTTATTATAATTATCGTGTTTTTGAATTGCAAGAAGTATTAAAAAACTTTAAAATTTTATCTGATTATTTTTTAAAATATTTTGCATAGGCTTAAGGTAATCACTATATTTTTCCCATTGTTTTGATGTATTTTTTTTAATTTTATCTCTAACCTGATTAAAAGATGCAGTTTTGACTACTCTATGAGTCTTTTCATAATTTCTTAAGTCATCTTCCCAGTCTAAGTTTAATTTTAAAAGAATATTTTTTGTTTGTAATTCAAAATCTTGGACAAAATCTTCATAATTAATATTGATAAATTGATTATTAAATTTTTTAAACCAAAATTTCATTAAGTCATTATACAAAATAAAATATTTAGCCATATCTTCTTGGGTTAAACTAAAGTCTAATCCCCTATCAACAAATAATGTCTTATAATTTGACCAACAAACTGCCATAGGATTTCTGTCTATATGAATAATTTTCGCTTCTGGAAAAGCATTAATAATATAACCTATCCATCTACAATTAAGTGGGGTCTTGTCAATTATGTAAGGTTTTTCTGATATTTTTGATAAATTTTTATAATAATAATTTCTAATTTCAGTAAAGTAATATTTTATATCTTTTGGTTTTATTAAACCTAATTGATTTATGATTTTCTCTAAGTAATTTAGTTCTCCAGCTCCATAAATTTGTGAATGTGTAGATAAAATTTGCTCAATTAAAGAAGTTCCTGACCTTGGCATACCAAGTATAAAAATTGGTGTACTTTTAATTCCAACGTTAAATTTTAAATCAAAATTGGCAGTATCCTTAAAGAAATCTTTGATATTTTTATATTTTTCTTTTTGTTCTAAAAGGGAGAATTTTGTATCTTCTTTTTTGATTAGATTTGATTTTACTAAGTAATTAAAACCTAAGTCTTCATTTTTTTGATCAAAATAGCATTTACTTAAAGCATCAAAAATTAAAATTTTTTCATGATTGTTTAATTTATCAAAATTTAAATTTTGGAAATGCTTAAATAACTTATTGTTCTTATCTATCTTAGTTACAGTGACATAATTTCTAAAACTTGGAATATTTGATTGATCTAATTTTAATACTTTTTCAAAGTAATTTTTTCCCTCTGATATATTTCCTAAAAATAAATAAGCTGATCCTAGATTATAAAGAGTTTTGAGATGATTCTTATCAAATTGTAATAATTTTTTATAAATATTAATTAAATCTTCGAATTTATTATTTTCTTGATATATTGATGCCAGATTAAAGAGAGCTTCTATATTATTATCTTTTAACTTGACGGCCATTTTGAAGCATTCAATTGCTTTATCTGGTTCATTTAAAGATTTTTTTATATTACCTAAATTATTAAATGCTTCTGAAAAATTCGGATTTAATTCAATTGCTTTTTCAAATGAAGTAGAAGCTTCAGAATATTTTTTTAAACTTTTTAGTATATTACCATAAATATAATAGATTTCGTGTGTTTTTTTTAAAGATAATAATTTTTCAAAGTATTTTTCAGCATTAAAAAATTTTTGAAGATTTATAGAGCTTAAACCTAATAAATAAATTAGTTGAATATCATTAGATTTTTTTTTAATTAACTTTTCTCCCAATTTAATTACATCTTGATACTTTTTTTCTTTAAATAAATCTAAAATTTTCTGTTTTTTTTTATCGAAAAAATTTGAAATCATTTATTAATTGTTATATTTTAAATACTATGAAAAAAGAAGATCTTCCAAAGATATTGCCTGTTTTTCCGTTATCTAATTTTATTATATTTCCACGTACAACTGTTCCATTAAATATTTTTGAACCAAGGTATATCAAAATGATAGATAAAAGTATGAAAAGTAATAGAATTATTGGTATGATACAGCCGAAAAAGACAGGTGACCTCAAGAAACCTGATTTACATGATGTTGGGTGTGCGGGGAAAATTACAAGTTTTAATGAAACTGATGATGGTAGATATTTAATAGTTTTAAGTGGAATTTGTAGATTTAAGATTTTAGACGAAGTGAATAATGATAATTTATACAGAGAATGTTTAGTAAAATATGACGAATTTTCCTCTGATCTATCAGAAAAAATACAAGAAATGAAATTTTCAGATTTAGAGCTAATATTTAAAAATTTAAAAGGCCTATTTCAAAAACAGGGGTATGAGATTAATTGGAAAGAAATTGAAAAACAGAGTTTAGATCAAACTATTAATACTCTTTCAATGGCGTCACCATTTTCATTGGAAGAAAAACAAGTTTTGCTTGAAAGCAAAGATTTAAACTTAAGAAAAGAAAAATTAGAGGAAATTCTAAATACTTATATTTTAGATAATTTTAATAATAAAACTTTGCAATAAACTTTTAAAAGAAAAATTAATTTGATAAAAATGTTGCATAATTATTAAGAAATCTATTACCTTTTAAAATTTTAAATATAGGTTCCGATAAAGTATTATTTAGCTTGCTGTCAAGTTTAAAAAAAGAATTTATAGTATCTATTCCTAATCCATACATAAAATTGAGATGTTTATTATTTTCCTCAAATTTTTTAGCAATTAGTCCACCATCATTTATACCTAATCTAATATTTTCATCCAAAATATTTGAAAGAGATCTAATATCTCTAATGGTCATATTAAATCCTTGTCCTGCTAGTGGGTGAACCTTGTGAATCAGATCTCCAAAAGCTAAAATATTTTTAAAACTATAATTTCTTAATACCAAAAAATTAATATTAAAAGATTCAATGTCACTGATATTTTTTATTTCATATTTTGAATTATATTTTTTAATAATTTCCATTAGTTCTTTTTTATTAATTAATTTATTTGAATTGCAAGAGAATACAGTTGATGTTTGATTATTTGATAAAGGAAGAAATGCTAAAGGTCCTTTGCTTGTAAAAATTTGCACAGCAACGTTGTTAACAATTTTTTTATGATTTATTATTGCAGTGTGAGCTAAGGATTTATATTTTTTTTCTATTTTTTTTTGAAAGTATTTTTGAGTAATTGCGTTATTTTGTTCTGAATTAATGATTAGATCAAAATTAGTTTTTTTTAGATGTTCAAAATTTAAGTTTTTAAGTTTTGTAAATTTTAAAGATTTATTTTTGTTTAATAAATTATATAATTCTTCGTATTTCAATAAATAGAAATTACTATTGTTTTTATTTTTAAATTCAAATAACTCCGAGGATATATTTTTATCTGAATAAATTTTAATTTTTTCAGTAGGCCATCCTAAAATACTAAGCCCTTTTATATTTTCTTTTAAAAATTTATAATTTTCATTCGAAATAGCTATAGTTCTATTAGTATTTGTTGATACTGATTTTTCAAATTGCGAAATAATTTTAACATTAATCTTTTTCTTAAGTAATATGTTAGCTAAAACAAGATTAGTTAAATTTTTTCCTAATAGACAAATATTCATAATATTATTTAATTTTACCAGCAAAAATTAAATGATACAAAGTGACAAATCATTAATAACAAAATGAAAATTAAAATTCTCTTAGATAAAGCAACTAGTTTTCTTGTTAAAAGACTTTCAGAATTGATCGGGATAATTTTGATGGGTTTTTCAGTATTGTTGTTAATTTCATTACTGAGTTACTCACCAGAAG
Organism: uncultured Pelagibacteraceae bacterium; assembly: GCA_902563435.1. GTDB lineage: Bacteria > Pseudomonadota > Alphaproteobacteria > Pelagibacterales > Pelagibacteraceae > Pelagibacter. The sequence goes on along the minus strand of CACEXE010000002.1, from coordinate 42,875 downwards.
ACCCCAACTTTATATTCCCAGACAATGCTGAAATAAAAAATCTATTAGGAGTAAAAGGTAGTTATGCTTCAGATATATTATATCAATCTATTGGATTGATTTCATTACTAGTTCCAATTTCTTTCCTTTTTATCTCATTTTCTGTAATAATTAATAAAAAGATTTTGCATATTATTGAAAGCTTATTTTTCACAATCATTTATATAGTTCTTGGAACATTATTTTTTACTACTTTCCATACTGATACATTTTGGCTAACAATTAATGGGAATAATGGATTTATAGGAAATTTATTTGAAGATACTTTTATTACAAGTTTAGTAAAACTGAACCATAAAGTAAGTTATGTGATTTTAGTAATTTTAATTTTTCTTTTTTTTCTTTTAAGTATTAACTTCAAATTTAAGTCAGTTAAATATATTACTTCAATGTTTTTAATATCAAAAAAAGTTCCTGTCAGAAATATTGATGAAAATTATGATGAAAATTCAATAAACGAAAATGATTACATTAAGAACGAAACTAGAGTCCAAGAAAATTTTCCTTTTGAAAAAAACATTTCACCATCTAATAAAAAAACGATAAAATATAAGTTACCTTCATTAGATTATTTAAAAGCTTCCTTAAAAAAAGATAAAAATTCTTCAGAAAACAGAATTGATGAAAAAACATTAGAAAAAATTTTATTAGATTTTGGTGTTGAAGGTGAGATTAAAAAAGTAAGTCAAGGACCTGTGGTTACATTATATGAATTTGAACCAGCACCTGGTGTCAAAGTATCAAAAATAATTAATCTTTCTGAAGATATTGCAAGAAATACTAGCTCGGAGTCTGCGAGAATTGCAACTATACCTGGAAGTAATACTATAGGAATTGAATTACCAAAACCAATGAGGGAAAATGTTTACTTAAGTGAAATAATTTCAGATTCTAATTTTAAAAAAAAAGATACAAAATTACCAGTAGCACTTGGGAAAAGTATTTCGGGATTACCTATAACAGGTGATTTAAGTACCATGCCTCATTTACTTATAGCCGGTACAACAGGTTCGGGTAAATCAGTTTGTATTAATACAATTATATTGTCCCTTTTATATAAACACTCACCAGAAAAATGTAAGTTTATATTGATTGATCCAAAAATGTTGGAACTCTCTACATACGAAGGAATTCCACATTTGCTATGTCCTGTAATTACTGAAGCTAAAAGAGCTGCCTCGGTCTTAGGGTGGGTAGTGAAAGAAATGGAAAATCGATACAAATTAATGACTAAAGTTGGAGTAAGAAATATTGATGGATATAACGAAAAACATAAAATTTCTATGCCTTATATCGTTGTAATTGTTGACGAAATGTCAGATTTAATGCTTGTTGCTGGAAAAGATATAGAGAATTACATTCAAAAGTTATCACAAATGGCAAGAGCTGCAGGAATACATATCATAATGGCTACTCAAAGACCAAGTGTCGACGTGATAACTGGAACAATTAAAGCTAACTTTCCAACCAGGATATCATTCCAAGTTACTTCCAAAATAGATAGTAGAACAATTCTTGGTGAGCAGGGTGCTGAACAATTACTTGGAAAAGGAGATATGCTTTATATGACTTCTGCAAACAGAATGACTAGAATTCATGCACCATTTGTATCAGAGGGAGAAATAGAAAAAATAAATAATTTTTTAAGAAATCAAGCTGAACCAGATTATGTTTATGAAATTCTTAATTTCGCAGATGAAAAAGAAAGTAATAATGATTCGAAAAATAATGAAAATCTAGATGAATTATATAATAGGGCACTTGAAATAGTCAAATCTGAGAGAAAAGCATCAACATCTTTTTTACAAAGAAAATTACAAATTGGTTATAATAGGGCAGCAAGAATTGTTGATCAAATGGAGGCAAATGGAGAAGTAAGCCAAGCAAATCATGTTGGCAAAAGAGAAGTGCTTAAATGAAAAAATACTTATTTTTTCTTTTGATTTTTTTTTTTAATTTAAATGCTAATAGTTCTTCAAATCAAAAAATCATAAACCACTTAGAAAATATAAATACTTTGCAATTCAAATTTATTCAGAAAATAGACAATAATAACATAGAGAAAGGAGAATGTATTATTTTATACCCTAAGAAAATTTTTTGTGAATATTATGATATTTACAACAAAGTACTTGTTTCAAATGGTAAATCCCTGGTTATCAACTCAGATAAAATCACAAATTACTATAGATATCCACTAGATAAAACGCCTTTAAATTTTATTCTAGATAAAAAATTTTTGATTTCAAAAATGACTGAGGTAGAAGATGATAAGGATTATCCTTTTTATTATGTCTTTAATTTTGAATACGAAAATAATTCGATTAAGGTTTTTTTTGATAAAGAAAGTTTACATTTAATGGGTTGGGAAACTAAAGATATCTATCAAAATCTAATACAAACTTTTTTAAGTGATATTAATATTAATATTAAAGTTGAAGAAAAAATATTTTCTTTACAAAAGTATATTAATTAACCTCAACATTTATTTTTTCAGATTTAAATACTTGCATTCCTCTAGCTAAATAATTTTTAATTGCATTTTCATGATCCAGTGAACAAGTATGTAGCCAAACTCTTGATATTCCTTCCTCAAATAAATTATGAATAGCCTGTGTAAGAAGATAGCCTCCACATTTCTTTCCAAAATATTCCTCTAAAATACCAAAATATGCGATTTCAGAATGATTAAGTTCGAGATCACGGATAGTTTCATAATATCCAGCAAGGTTATTATTATCCTTTAAAATAAAGGTTTTTATTCTTGGATTTTCTACGTACTCAATCCATTTTTTATCTCCCCAGGTTAATCTATCTATCCATCTATGCTTTCTTCCAATTTGCTTATAGAAAAATTTGTTTAGATGGAAATCTGGTGGATCTACTTCACTAATTTTAAAGTTTGAACCTGGACTTTTTGAACGGTTTAGATCACTTATTGAATTTATTTCTAAAAAACTTCTGTCTACATTAATTTTCACGAGACCATTTTACCGATTTTCTCTCCACCAAACAAATGGAAATGCAGATGTGGCACTTCTTGTCCTCCGTCCTCACTTATATTTGTTAATGTTCTATATCCTTTGCCAGTATCAACAGATATATTTAATTTCTTTGCTACAATATTTATACCTTTTAATAATCCAACCATTTCTTCAGTAGATGCGTTTTGACTAAAATCATCTAAGTCAACATATTTTCCTTTTGGAATTACCAAAACATGAATTTTTTTTTGGGGATTTATATCATGAAAGGATAAAACAAATTCGTCCTCATAAATTTTGTTACAAGGTATCTCATTTCTTAATATTTTTGCAAATATATTATTATCATCGTAACTCATTATTACATTTTCTCTAAAACTAATTTAACTGTATCCCCCATAACAGATGGATTTTTAGAAATTGTAATTCCGCATTCTTTTAAAATCTCGACTTTTTCAATTGCACTCTCTCCATAAGCTGAAACTATTGCACCTGCATGACCCATTACTCTTCCTTTTGGAGCAGTCAACCCAGCAATATATGCAATTACTGGTTTCTTCATGTTTTCTTTTGCAAATTCTCCAGCTGCCACTTCTTGTGGTCCTCCAATTTCACCAATCATTAAAATTGCATCTGTTTCGTCATCTGTTTCAAACTTTTCTATAATATCTCTAAATGAACTTCCATTAATCGGATCACCCCCAATACCAACACTTGTTGAAACACCTATATTCAAATTTTTAAGTTGCTGAGCTGCTTCATAACCTAATGTTCCCGATCTACTAATAATTCCAACTCTTCCTTCTTTATAAATATGACCTGGCATAATTCCTAACATTGATTTTCCAGGGCTAATAATTCCAGCACAGTTTGGTCCTACCAAAGTCATTTTAGAACTTTTGGTATATCTTCTCATATACCTTTTTATTCTGATCATATCGTGAGAAGGTATCCCATCAACAATTGCTACACATATTTTAATTCCAGCATCAGCCGCTTCCATCGCAGAGTCTGCTGCAAAAGCTGGAGGTACAAATAAAATCGAAGCGTCAGCTCCTGTTTCGTTAACAGCATCTTTCACTGTATTAAAAACTGGTAAATTTAAATGTTTTGAGCCTCCTTTTCCTGGAGTTACTCCACCAACTACATTAGAGCCATATTTTATCATCTCATCTGCATGAAAAGAACCCATTTTACCTGTAAAACCTTGAATAATTATCCTACTATTTTTATCTACAAGTACAGTCATGATTTATTTAATGCTGCAACTGCTTTATTAGCTGCATCCTCTAAAGTATTTGCTTCTATATAATTTATTTTACTCTCTTTTAAAATTTGGTTTCCTTTTTCAACATTAGTGCCTGCCAAACGAATAACCAATGGTACTTTAATTTCAATTTTCTTGAGAGCATCTACAATTCCTTCTGCAACCCAATCACATCTGTTGATACCAGCAAAAATGTTTACAAGAATTACCTTAACTTTTTCATCCATTGTGACTAATTTAAAAGCTTTAACTATTTTTTCTGGTGTTGCTCCACCACCGACATCTAGAAAGTTTGCAGGAGCTCCTCCAGCAAGTTTAATCATATCCATAGATGCCATTGCTAGGCCAGCCCCATTAATAATGTTACCTATATTTCCTTCTAAACTGACATAGTTTAACCCTCTGTCTGATGCAAAAATTTCTTTTGAATCTTCTTGAGTTTTATCTCTAAGTTCTGAAACTTGGCTTCTTCTAAACATTGCGTTGTTATCAAAACTCATTTTACAATCTAATGCTAAAATTTGTTTTTGTTTTGAAATGACTAATGGATTAACCTCAACCATTGTTGCATCTAATTCACTAAAAGCTTTATAACATCCAATGATTGTTTCTGATGCTCTTCTAATTAAATCAGGCTCAATGCCAAGACCAAAGGCTAACTCTCTAGCTTGAAAACTTTGCATACCAACTGCAACTTCGATTTTAGATCTTATAATTGTTTCCGGTTTTTCCTTTGAAATTTCCTCTACACTCATTCCACCTTCGGTAGATGCAACAACCATAATACTTTCTGAGCTTCTATCAAAGACTAATCCCAAATATAATTCCTTTTCAATATCTGTCGCTTCTTCAATATAAATTCTATTTACTATTTTTCCTTCAGGCCCTGTTTGGTTTGTTACTAATTTTTTTCCTAATAATTTATCTGTTGCTTGTGCAACTTCTAATGGGGTATTACAAACAATTATCCCTCCAGCTTTTCCTCTAGCACCAGAATGAATTTGGGCTTTTACAACCCATTTTGATCCTCCAATTTCTCTTGCTTTATTCTCAGCATTCTCTGGGCTGTAAACAATTCCACCTCTAGGAATTGTTACTCCAAAATTTGAAAGTATTTTTTTTGCTTGGTATTCGTGAATGTCCATAATTTTATTTATTTATTATGGATTAACTTGTCTATATTTACAATATTTTCAGCCATTCTAGCTGATGCAGCATCTATCATCCTGCCATCAAGCTGAGCAGCTCCTTTGCCTTCTTTTGCAGCCTTTTCTAACTCTTCTAAGATCCTTTTAGCCTTAGTAACCTCAGCTTCAGGAGGAGAGAACACTTTATTTGCTAATTCGATTTGTGAAGGATGTATTGCCCATTTACCCTCAATACCGATTGCAGCACCTCTTTCAGCGGCTGCTGTATAAGCATCTGGATCATTAAAATCTCCAAAAGGTCCATCAATTGCTCTAATTCCATATGCTCGACAAGTCATAACTAACTCTGACAAACCATGATGCCACTGGTCTCCTGGATAATTTTCATTAAGACCACCTATAACAGTTGTTCTAGCTCTTAAACTAGCAGCATAGTCTGCAACACCAAAATGTAACGCCTCTAATCTTTCGCTCGAAGTTGCAATTTCTTTAATATTAGACATTCCTAATGCAGTTTCAATTAAACACTCAATTCCAATCTGATTTTTTAATTTTTTATTCGTTTCAATTTGAGTTAATAAGCAATCAACCATATAAACATCGCTTGCTGTTCCTGCTTTTGGAACTAAAATTGTATCTACATTTTCTCCAGCTTGTTCGACGATCTCGATTAAATCTGAATACATATAATGAGTATCTAAACTATTTATTCGTACAGAAATAGTTTTACCACTTCCTCTCCAATCCATTTCATTCAAAGCTTTAATAACATTTGCTCTTGCAGTAATTTTATCATTTGGTGAAACAGCATCCTCAAGATCTAAAAAAACATAATCTGCTACTGAATTAAGAGCTTTCTCAAACATTTTAGGAGATGATCCTGGTACAGCTAATTCACTTCTTTGTAATCTTGATCTTGCAGGTTTATAAAATTTATGGCTCATTTTTTTCTTTTATCTAATTCTCTCATCACATCTTCAATTTTAATATTATTGGCCTCAAGGTACATGACTAGATGATAAAACACATCTGCGGCTTCATGAATTTTATTTGTATCTTCTTCCACTGCCTCTATCAATTCATTTATTTCTTCTAAAACTTTTGCTTTACTCAAAGTTTTATCATTCAGAAGTTTATTGGTATACGAACCATCAACTGGTGAAGATTTTCTTTCTCTTGCAAGTTTAAATAGGCTCTCAAGGGTATTTAACATCTCAAATCCTAACAGGTATTCCTTTTGAGTCCAAATATTCTTTAGCTTCTTTGACAGAATATTTACCATAGTGAAATATAGATGCTGCTAAAACCGCACTAGCATTGCCTAATTTGATGCCGTCGACTAAATGATCAAGATCACCTACTCCTCCTGATGCTATTGTAGGAATGTTTACCATTGAAGAAATTTTAGACATAAGATCGATGTCATAGCCTACCTGAGTACCGTCTCTATCCATTGAAGTCACTAACAACTCACCTGCTCCACTCTCTTCCATCTTTTTTGCAAATTCTATAGCATCAATTCCAGTGTTATTTCTACCTCCATGGGTAAAAACTTCCCATCTATCTCCATTTTTTTTAGCATCAATTGCAACCACGATACATTGAGATCCAAATTTTTTTGAACTTAGACCCACAACATCAGCATTTTGTACTGCAGCTGTATTAATTGAAACTTTATCAGCCCCGCAGTTTAAAAGTTTACTAATATCATCAACACTTCTAACTCCACCACCAACTGTCAAAGGTACAAAACATTTTTTAGAAGTATCTTTCACAACCTCATAAATGGTATCTCTATTTTCATTTGAAGCAGTAATGTCTAAAAAACAAATTTCATCTGCACCACCATCACTATAAATTTTAGCTTGCTCCACTGGGTCTCCTGCATCTTGTAAATCAACAAAGTTTATACCTTTTACAACTCTTCCGTTTTTTACATCTAAACAAGGTATAATTCTATTTTTAAGCATCTATTTCCTTTGCAAGTTCATCTAATTTAATATCTGCATCATATATAGCTTTACCAACAATAATTCCCTCAATATTTTTATTTCCTAATTCTTTAGCTTTTTTAATATCATCTATTGAAGAAACACCACCTGAAATTATAACAGGACAATTTGAATTATTAGCCACGTTTTCTGTTTCATCAAAATTTGGGCTCATCTTCATTCCATCTCTATTAATATCTGTATAAATTAATCTCGTGGCTCCATAATCATTTATATCTTTTAAAAATTCTAAAGTTTTTAGATTAGAATTTTCTTTCCAACCAGACACAGATAAATATCCATCTTTAGCATCTAATCCTAGAGCAATTTGATTTGGAAATTTATCACATGCTTCTTTTAAAAAATTTTTATTTTTTATTGCAGCACTACCTAAAATAACTTTCTCAACTCCAGCGTCAGTATATTTTTGAATACTATCAAAGTTTCTTACACCACCACCTATTTCAATTTTAAAATTAAATTTGCCTACAATTTCCTCAATAATATCAATGTTTACAGTCTCCCCTGTTAGTGCTCCATCCAAATCAACTATGTGTAAATTTTTAAAACCATGGTCTTTATATTTACCAGCTTGATCAACTGGTGATATTTCATATTCAGTTTTATTATCAAAGTCTCCTTTAATTAATCGAACACATTTTCTATCTTTAATGTCTATAGCTGGAAATATCTTCATCAATTTAGTTTAAAGTGATTATTATTATAAAAAATTTCATCCTGTCCGACTCTATCAAAAAAAGAAAAGTTTTTACTTATAAAAAAAGAATTATAATTAAATTTATCAGGAAGATTATTCTCAACTGAAACTACCTTAATAGTATACTTTTTAAAATCAATTGTCTCTAATACACTCAACTCCCCACCTTCTATATCTATAGACAAATAGTCAATTTCTTGATGACTTGGTACCTCCTGATCGAATGTTGTTGTAACGATTTTAGAAATCTCTGTTTTACTTTGGGCACTATTATTTATAATTTTTTCAGCAGTATAATTTTCGTTTCTAATTCCACTCATCTGGGTAAGACCTTCAATAACCTCAACAAAATCAACTTTTAAAATAGAATTACTCATAGCTTTGTTTAAAATTTTACAATTTCTATTTTTTTTAAGTTTTTCGTATTGAACTTTTGAAGGTTCAAATGCAATTCCATTCCAGTTGAGAAATTTTTCAAAATGAAAACAATTGCTACCTTCAATACCATCGTATGCTCCAATTTCTAAAAAGAATCCATTTTTTTTATTTGGAAAGAAATGTTTTTTTATAACTTTATCTTGTCCAGCCTGTGAAAAAAATTTTTCATTCCAAAAAAACATTCTTTCATTATTCCAAATTTTTTCTCTCAATATTCCTCTTAAAACATGAAACTTTGACTCTGAATATTGATTTGGTATTTGATCTAGCAAAAAATTATAGATTTTATGAGCATGAATTTTACCTTCCAAGTTTTTCTCTGAAAGATCTTGGGCCTCCTTTAGAGCAATAGAAATATCTTTTCCAACTAAATGACTTAAATCTATATTCTTCATATTTATAAATTAATAAAGTTACTTATTATTTTTAATCCTATTTTATCACTCTTTTCAGGGTGAAATTGGGTACCAAATATATTTTCCTTTTCTGCAGCGCAAACTAAATTAGATGAATAATCAGTTTTTGCTGAAATTACTGATTTATCTTCAGGCACAAACTCATAACTATGAACAAAATACATGTGAGCATTATTTTCTATACCTTTAAAAATCTTACTGTCTTTTATTATATTAATTTCATTCCAACCAATGTGCGGAAGCTTAAATTTTCCACCTTGATTATCAATTTTAGATACTTTCCCTGAAATCCAACCTAAACCTTTAGTCTCAACTTCTTCATATCCAACATCTGCAAACATTTGAAGGCCTACACAAATTCCAAGAAGTGGTTTTTTACTTTCTAATGCAAATTCGTTGAGAGAATCTATCAAACCGCTGATACTCTTAAGTCCATCAATGCAGCTTTTAAAAGAACCTTGTCCTGGTAATACAACTTTATCGCTAGTTTTTATGGTTGTAAGGTCTGATGTTACTTCAATGTTAACTTTATTTTTTGCAACTTCTTTAAATGAATTTATTACAGAGCTTATGTTGCCTGAATTGTAGTCAACAATTGTGACGTTCATTAAATTTATAAAGAACCTTTTGTAGAAGGTATTGTGGTTTTATTTCTTGGATCCATTTCTAAAGCAGCACGTAAAGATCTTGCTAATCCTTTAAAGCAAGACTCGATTATGTGGTGACTGTTATCTCCATAAATATTTTCGACATGTAAAGTAATTCCTGCAGCCTGTGAAAAAGCTTGAAACCATTCTTTGAATAGTTCCGTGTCCATCTCACCTAATTTTTCTACTTTCAGTTTGACTTTCCAAATTAAATAAGGTCTGTTTGAAACATCAATTGCAACTCTAGTTAATGTTTCATCCATTGGTATCATTGCATGCGCATATCTTTTTATACCAACAAATTTTTTTGATGCTTTTTTTAAACATTCACCAATTGCAATTCCCGTATCTTCAGTTGTATGGTGAAGATCAATGTGTGTATCACCTTTGGCCTTAATATTTATATCCATCGAAGAGTGTTTAGATAATTGCTCAAGCATGTGATCTAAAAATCCTATGCCTGTGTCAACTTTGTACTTACCTTTACCATCAATATTTAAATCAACACTAATGTTGGTCTCTTTTGTTTTTCTACTTATTTTAGCTTTACGTTTCATAGTTTGAAAAAGGTATATATCTATTATTCAATTATGGCAATAATTCTAGACTTGGTCTTGAACTATAAGATTTAATATCCATCTATATTCCATGACAACAATAGTATTAGTAAGAAAAAATAACGAAGTAGTAGTTGCTGGAGATGGCCAAGTTAGTATGGGAAATACAGTAATTAAGAAAACTGCAAACAAAGTTCGTAAGATTGAGAAAAGAAATGTGATCGCAGGATTTGCTGGATCGACTGCAGATGCCTTAACATTATTTGAGAGATTAGAGTCTAAACTCGAAAAACATGCTGGGAATTTGGCAAGAGCAGCTGTTGAATTAGCTAAAGATTGGCGAACAGATAAGTATTTAAGAAGGTTAGAGGCTTTAATGGCTGTTGGTGATAAGGAAAATAGTTTTATTATTTCAGGGACTGGAGATGTCTTAGAACCTGAAGGAGATGTAATTGGAATTGGATCTGGTGGTAATTATGCACTAGCTTGTGCAAAAGTATTAATGGATACAGATTTATCTGCAGAAGAAATTGCAAAAAAAGCTATTAAAGTTGCATCTGAAATATGTGTTTTCACCAATGACAATTTAAACATTGAAAAAATTTAATATGGAAAAATCAAACGTCACAACTCTACCAAATACTAAAGTAAAAAAAGAAAAAAATAATATTCAAAATTCATTATCTCCGAGAGAAATAGTTTCTGAGTTAGATAGATTTGTTGTTGGACAAAATAATGCAAAAAGAGCTGTTGCAATTGCTTTAAGAAATAGATGGAGAAGACAAGCTTTAGAAGGAGATATGAAAGATGAAGTTCTTCCAAAAAATATTTTAATGATGGGACCAACGGGTGTTGGTAAAACAGAAATATCTAGAAGACTGTCAAAATTAGCTGAAGCACCATTTGTAAAAGTTGAAGCAACAAGATTTACTGAAGTAGGTTATGTTGGAAGAGATGTTGAGCAAATCATAAGAGATCTTCTTGAAATTGCTATTGCAATGGAAAAGGTAAAAAAAAGAAAAGAAGTTCACGCTAAAGCACAAAAATTAGCAGAAGATAGAGTTCTTGATGCAATTGTTGGGAATAAAGCAAGTGTAGCAACACGAGAAAGTTTTAGAAAAAGATTAAGAGATGGTGATTTAGACGATAATGAAATTGAAATAGCTGTAACTGAAAGTGGAGGCGGAATGCCATCTTTTGAAATTCCTGGAATGCCTGGTGCAAATATTGGGATGATAAATATTTCAGATATGCTTGGTAAATCAATGGGCCAAAAAGCTAAAAAGAAGAAGATGTCAGTTAAAGAATCTCATGAAATTTTACTTAATGAAGAGGCTGATAAATTAATCGAACAAGATAAAATTATTAAATCAGCAAAAAATACAACAGAAAATAATGGTATTGTATTTTTAGATGAGATAGATAAAATTTCAGCAAGAACTGACAGGGTTGGTGGAGATGTTTCAAGAGAAGGTGTACAAAGAGACTTGCTTCCCTTAATAGAAGGGACAACTGTAAGTACTAAGTACGGTCCAATTAAAACAGATCACATATTATTTATAGCTTCAGGAGCCTTCCAACTAGCAAAACCATCAGATCTTTTGCCTGAACTTCAAGGAAGATTACCAATCAGAGTTGAACTAGATGCATTGAATAGTGAGGATTTCAAAAGAATTTTAAAAGAACCAGACAATAGCTTAATTAAACAATACAAAGCTTTACTTAAAACAGAAAATGTTGATTTAGAATTTACTGAAGATGGAATAGATACCATTGCTACAATTGCAAGCGAAGTAAATACAACTGTTGAAAACATAGGTGCTAGAAGACTTCATACAATTATTGAAAGAGTTTTAGATGAGATTAGTTTTACAGCAACAGATAGAGCTGGTGAAAAAATCAGTATAGACTCAAATTATATTAAGAAAAATATTGGTGAACTAGTAAAAGACGCAGATCTTTCAAAATTTATTTTATAATTTTTATTTTTTTTTTAAAAAAATATCAAAATTCCCAACTGATGGGTTTTCAACAGCTTCAAAATCAATACTTATTATTTTATTCATTAACTGATGATTGTCTTTGATAAAATTAGGAACAGAATGTTTTAATATACTTAGATTTTTGGATTGATATGGATCATTTAAATTTCTAGACCTTAAACCCTTTCCTGTAATGACGTTAATTTTATTAACTCCATTAATAAAACACTCTTCAATATAAGAATTCATCTTTTGATTTGCTTCCTCTAGAGTATAACCATGCAAATCAATAGATCTTTCAATATATCTTTTAGGTGATGAAGAAATTTTTTGGTCTTTGTTTTCTACTTTATCAGTACTATTTATAAAATTTTGCCAATCTTGTTTATCTTTATCTGATATTTTTTTATTCAACTAAGCCTGGGTATCTACTATTAACCAATTTGGATTTTTCGACGTACTATCTTTCGTAAACTTCCAGGTATCTAGCACTTTTTTAACTTTTTGACCATCACCTGAAATAACTTTGTCATCTTTATCTTTAATGCAGGATATTATTTCACTTACAAATTCAACAGTTACCTCCAACATATTTTTATTTTGATTATGCTCTTTTATTTCTGCGGAATTAATACCAATAAATGTAGTTTCAGAAGTTACATTTCTTGCTTTTTTATCTTTGATAGCTTCATCAAATTGATCATATACATTTTTTGCTAAAAGATTTTTAATTGATTTTAGATCTCCTTTGGAGAAACTAGTTATAATACTTTCATAAGCTATCTTTGCGCCATTTAAGAAATCTTTTTTTGCAGCATCATCAAATGTTTTAGAATTTAAAATTGGTGAACCTTTTGTTTCTGGTATATCTTCGTGAGGAAAGCTTGAATTTATATTTTCCTCAAAACCTGTTTTTTTACCTAAAATTCCTCTTAATCTAAGGAATATAAACCCAGCAATCATTGCTAATAGTATGATATCGATGTATTCAAAGCTATAATTCATAAAGCAATATTATTTACTATGTTGATTAATTTCAACCTGCAATTTACATTATAGACAAATGAACACAGCAATAATTCTTATTTTGGGGATACCTCTCATTGAAATCTACCTATTTATAAAGGTTGGATCAGAAATAGGAGCATTAAATACCATTTTATTAATTTTAACAACAGCAGTTGTGGGTATTTGGTATGCGAGATATGAGGGATTTAACACATTGCGTTCTGGAATGTCCCAATTGGTTAAAAATGAACTACCACTTTATGAAATAGTTTCAGGGGCGGCGATTGCTTTTGCAGCTTTACTATTAATATTACCAGGATTTGCTACTGATATTTTAGGTATTTTATTAGTTTTTCCTGTTACAAGAAAAATAATTCTTAGTAGATATTCAAAAAACTTTTCTTCAAAAAAAAAAGAAAATGTTAAAAAAAAAAATTTTATAGAAGGTGAATACGAGGATATAGAAGACAAAGATGGAAAATAAATACAAAATTATTGTCAGTTATATTCAGGATTTATCAGTCGAAATACCAAATCCTGAAACTTTGATTACTATCAGAAATACTATTCCAGAATATCAGATGAAAGTTGACATAACATCTAAACCACTAAAAAGGAAAATGATAGAAGTTCTTACAACTTTAACCTATGAAAATCCAAATGAGAAAAAAGAGAAAGGTTTTTTTCAAATTAAATATGCAACAGCGATTGACATATTAGATTTACAAATTAAAAAAACAGAATTAGAGAAAATAATATTAAGTGACCTGCAAGTAAAAATTTATCCAGAGTTGGAAGAAAAGTTTCTAACTATTTTAAGAAACTCTGGATTACCTGATTTAAAATTTGGTTCAAAAATAGATTTTGAAAAATTATATAATGAGAGATTAAACTAAAAATAGTTCTTTTTTAAATTTTTTTTTAAAAATTCCTGATGCTCGGAAAGTTCCTTTTGACTTGGGATTATAACTTTTTTATAATAGTCAGACTCACCTTGAAGAGGTGAAGCTTTGCTTTGAATATTTTCAACTAGATTTAATTTCGGTTCTTTTTGATCAATTAAATTAATGTAAACTTTTGCAAGTAATTCACAATCAATTAAGGCTGTGTGTTTTTCTCTTTTAGAATTGTCAATTCTAAATCTTTTACACAAAGCATCCAAACTAATACCTGAGCCTGGAAATTTATTTCTAGCTAATTCTAACGTATCAATAACATTTGAAATATTTATTTTTTGCTTACCAACTAAAGATAATTCGTTATTTAAATGGCCAATGTCAAACTCTGCGTTATGAATAATTATTTTTTTATCGTTTATAAAATCTAAAAAATCGTCAGCTATATCGGCAAATTTTTGTTTTGTTGACAGAAATTCATCTGAATAACCATGAACTTCAAATGCCTTCTCTGAAACCTTTCGCTCAGGGTTAAGATAAAAATGAAAAATATTTTTTGTAGGTACTAAATTATCAAGTTCTATACAACCAATTTCAACGATTCGATGACCATCTCTTACAGATAATCCAGTAGTTTCAGTATCAAGAACTATTTCTTTCATTTAAAATTTTTTTCTTAATTATTTTAATACTTTTTTTGAGGCTTAGAAGTTTAAAATTATTTTTAATAACAAAATTTGATATTTTTTTTTTATAAAGCAAAGATCTCTGAGATTTTCTAAGGCTATCAATAATGCTTTTGTTATAGAAAGGCCTTTTTTTAAGCCTTTTGTTAATCTCATTTTTATTTGATTGAACAAAAATTAAATAAAAATTCTTATCGTATAATTTATTTTCAACTAACAATGGTATGTCTAACACTACCATCCTTTTTCTTTGGTTTTTTTTAAAAAAAAGGTACATTCTCTTTCTAACGATAGGGTGCACAATATCTGATATTTTTTTAAGATTTTTTTTATTAGCTTTTATAGCGCTTCCAAGTTCATTTTTTTTTAAAGATTTTGACTGGATAAATTTTGGAAACTTCTTTTTAATTTTTTTATAACAAGATTTATCATTTTTATAGATATCACTAACTTCTTTATCAGCATTAAAAACTGGACAGCCAAATTGTTTTGCTACAAAGCTTTTGCCTGAACCTATATCACCTAAAACACCAATTTTTATCAATTTAAAAGCTCCATAACTTTATCGTCAACTTGGGGTTCTAAGCTATTCCATATTTTAAATGAGGCTTGCGCCTGATAAATAAACATTTTTTTTCCATTTTCTATTTTATTCCCATTTTTTTTTGCAAATCTTAAGAAATTAGTTTCGGGAGGATTATATATGACATCATAAAAAAATTTTTCAGCACTAATTTTCGAATAATCCAAATTAATATTTTCATCTTTTTTCAAACCTAAACTAGTCGCATTAATAATCATATCAAAGTCTGGCATCGTACCCCATTTAACAACTTCAATTTCATTAAAAGTTTTTTTCAAATTTTCAGCTTTACTTTGTGTTCTGTTGCTTATAAATATTTTTTTGCAGCCCATATTCTTTAAAGCTACGATAATTGACGGCGACACACCTCCCGCACCTAATATTAAAACTTTTTTTCCAACAACTTCATAGTTTATGTGTTTAACGGCCAACTCAAAGCCCTCTATATCCGTATTATGACCTATTACCATTTCATCTCTTAAGTAAATGGTATTTACTGATTGTGTTTTTTGAGCTTCATTGGATAATTTATCCAAAAAAGGAATTATAGAATTTTTAAAAGGAATTGTAACATTAATTCCATCAATTTTCTTTTCTCTTAGGTTTTTAATTAAATTATCTAATTCTAATAAATCTAATTTTTTTTTATCGTAAACTGCTTTTAAATTATTAGATTGTATCCAATAATTATGTAACTTTGGAGATAAAGAGTGTTCAATTGGATTTCCTACAACAAAAAATTTTTTCATTTCTGAAGTTCCAAATATTCCTTAATTTTTTTAATAGGTAAGCCCATTATCGTATCTTCATCGCCATCAATATTCGAGAATAAAGCTCTTCCTTCTCCTTCAATTTGGTAGACATTATAAGCATATAAATCCTCATCGCTTATTTTACTTAAATAAGTGACTAATTCATTTTGGGAAAGATCCTTCATCATTAAACAGGCTTTGTCGGTATAGTTCCAAACCATGGATCCATTTTTAGATATACAAACTGAACTGATCAAGTAATGTTTTTTTCCATTAAGTTTCTTTAAAATATTTAAAGCCTCCTCCCTACTTTCTGGTTTTGATATCAATTCTCCAGTTAAATCGATGACGCTATCTGCTCCTAATACTAAAGTATTATTAAATTTTTGACTTACCTTGTTTGCTTTTAATTCAGCTAGATTTTTAGAAATAATTTCTGGTGAAGCTCCCTCTTTTAATAAACTTTCTTTAATTGGATCTTCATCTACATTTGATACTTCAACATTGCAATTGATATTATGATTATCTAATATTTCTTTTCTGACTTTGCTTTTTGAAGCTAAAATAATCTTAAGCATTTTTTTTGTTTTTTATTTCATAAATTTTAATTACAGATGCTGCTGTTTCTTCAACTGATTTTCGTGTTACATCTATTGTGGGCCAATTATTCTCTTTAAATAATTTTTTAGAATTATTTAATTCATCCTGGATCTTGTCTATATTTACGTATTCATTATTTTGGTCTTCTTTTAAAGAGTTTAATCTGTTTTTTCTTAAATCATACAGTCTCTCTGCCTCTGTCACTAAACCAACAACACACGGAGAAAAGTTCTTTTCAATAATTTTTGATGGAATTGAGTTTTTGTTAATCAAGGGGATATTTGAAGTTTTAAAACCTCTGTTAGCTAGATAAATTGCTGTCGGGGTTTTGCTTGTTCTACTTACTCCCAAAAGGATGATATCGGATTTCTCTATATCATCCGTTTGATTACCATCATCATGATTCATGGTAAACTGGATGGCTTCAATCCTATCGTAGTATTCTTCATTTAGAGTGTGTTGACCGCTTGGTTGATGGGAAGCTTTTTGATTTAGAACTTTTGAAAAATTTAGTATTAAATCTCCAAGAACGCCAAAACATGGTATTCCTCTTTCATAAGCTTTTTCCGTAAGATATTTTGCAAGTTTACTATTTACTATGGTATATAAAATTATTGAATTTCTGTCCTTTTTAGCTTGTTTTAAAATGCTTAACGTTTGGCTTTCAGTACGAGTAAAGGAAAAATGATTAGTTTCATATTCAAAATTAGGAAATTGAGCTTTTAACGCTAAAAATATCCTATCTAATGTCTCGCCTGTAGAATCTGAAATTAAGTAAATTTGGTATAAGTTTCTCATGTATAAGATGTTTATAAACTAATAGTAGAATAAGAAAAATGTAGATTTATTCTTTCAAGATAAAGAACTATGTATTTTTCCCAATAAAATTAACCAAATTATAAATTAAGGGTATAGTTATTCAAGATATATGTAAAATGTGAAAATTCTTAATTTATTCTTAAAATATCTTATTAATTAAAGATTAAAATTGTTAATAATTAGTTAATTAAGTGTGGAAATTGACTAATTTACGTTATTCACAATACATAATACTAATAAAGTAAATAATATATATCTATTTATATGAGTCCCATAACTAACTGTATTAAGAAGCAAGATACCAAGTCGAATCCTATATGGTTAATGAGGCAAGCAGGAAGATATCTCCCAGAGTTTAGAGAAATTAGAAAACAAAACCAGGATTTTATAAAACTTTGCCTTAATAGTGATTTAGCATCTGAAATCACTCTACAACCTATTAAAAGATTTGGATTTGATGGAGCTGTAATATTTTCAGATATTTTAATGTTACCATATGGACTTAATCAAAAAGTTGAATTTGAAAAAAATTTTGGACCTAAATTAGGTGATATAGATTTAGATGAAATAAAAAATGTTGACGAAATAAATTTTACTGAAAAAGTTTATAAAGTTTATAATGCAATCTCAAAAACGTCAAAAAATCCTTTAATGCACAATAGAGACATGATTGGATTTGTAGGAGCGCCTTGGACAATTTTAGTTTATATGGTTAATAAATCTTCTCCTAAAAATGGTTTATCAAATGATTTTTTTAAAGATGATTTTTTAATAAACAGATTACTAGGAATAATTGAGAAATTTTTAAAACTTCATATAAAAAATCAAGTTGAAGCAGGAGCACAAGTAATACAAATTTTCGATAGTTGGGCTGGTTTGTTAAAAGAAAAAATTCCAGAGTATATTTATATACCTACATTAAATATTGTAGAGTATGTTAAAGAATTAGGCGTTCCTGTTATTTGTTTTCCTAGAGGTATTAAAGATTATAAAAATTTTTGTGAAATTGTTAAACCTGATGCTGTAAATATAGATTACGATGTTGATCCAAAAAAAATTGTAAATGAAATCAGAATACCTATACAGGGTGGACTTGACCCAAAATTATTATTAACCGATCAAAAAACTCTTAAAACAGAAGCTGAAAAATATCTTAGTATTTTTAAAGACCACCCATATATTTTTAATTTAGGTCACGGAATACTCCCTGAGACCAAAGTCGAAATGGTTGAAGAATTAATAAAGATTGTAAGAAATTTTAAATGATACCAAATCATCCAAAAATTAATTATGGTAAGACAGGTATTTTAATTGTAAATCTTGGCACACCTGATTCAACAAGCTGGTTAGATATAAGAAAATATTTAAAAGAATTTTTGTCAGACAGACGAGTAATTGAGGTTAATCCCTTAATTTGGCAGGTAATACTTAACCTATTTATACTTACTTTTAGACCGTCTAAAACAGCAAAGGCCTATAAAGAAATATGGATGAAAGACAAAAATATGTCACCTCTAAGATATTATACTGAGAGCCAAGCAAAAAAATTATCTGAACAAATTAACAACGAAAATTTAATTGTTGACTTTGCTATGAGGTATGGAAATCCAAGTATTAGAAGCAAAATTAATGACCTTCAACTAAAAGGTTGTGAAAATTTAATTATTCTTCCCCTTTACCCGCAATATGCAGCAGCAACAACAGCAACTGTTTGTGATGAAGTTTATAGAAATTTGATGAAGATGAGGTGGCAGCCAAACTTAAAAATCATTCCACACTATGAGTCAGAGCCTCTTTATATAGAAGCTATAAAAAATAGTATTGAAAAAAAAATCAATGAAATTAGTTGGAAACCAGATTTAATAATAGCATCTTATCACGGAATACCTAAAAAATATTTTGATAAGGGTGATCCATATCATTGCTACTGTCATAAAACTACTAGACTAATTTCTGAAAAATACTCAGATATTGAAATCAAAACAACATTTCAATCAAGATTCGGTCCCCAAGAATGGTTACAACCTTATACAGATAAAACTCTCGAAGCTCTTCCAAAAGAAGGAAAAAAAAATATCTTAGTTATATGCCCAGGATTTTCATCAGATTGTGTAGAAACTTTAGAGGAAATATCTATTCAAGGAAAAGAAAGCTTTATTAAATCTGGTGGTAAAAATTTTGAAATGATACCATGTTTAAATGATAGTGATGATCATATTTTTTTATTAAAACACTTAATTCTAAAAAATATTTAATTTATGAGTGGATATCTTTTATTTAAATCCCTACACCTAATTGCAGTAATATCTTGGATGGCAGGTCTTTTATATCTTCCAAGAATTTTCGTATATCACGTTGAAAATTTTGAAAAAGAACAAACAACTAAAATTTTTGAAACAATGGAAAGAAAACTTTATAATTACATAATGCGACCAGCCATGATTTTATCTTGGCTTTTTGGTATTATATTAATTTGGATAAATGGAATTGAAAGTTTTGCCTACCTTTGGTTACAACTTAAAATTCTATTAGTAGTTATATTAACTATTTATCATGAATATCTTGGCAGATGTATGCGTTTACTAAAGTCAAAAGAAAATATTAAATCATCTAAATTTTTTAGGATAATTAACGAAATACCAACAATTTTACTCATTTTTATTGTATTTATTGTAGTTTTTAAACCTATCTAGGGTTGAAATTTTAGTATCAGCATATATATTCAAAATATCTCAAACAAAACTTCCACAAATGAACATTCAAGAATTAAAAGAAAAAAGCTCTGAAAAACTTATTACCGAGGCAGAAAAATTAGGTATAGAAAACGCTAGTACACTTCGTAGACAGGAAATTTATTTCGCAATCCTAAAAAAACTTGCTGAAAAAGGTGAAGAGATTACTGGTGGCGGAGTTTTACAATTACTCCAAGATGGTTTTGGATTCCTCAGAGCCATGGAGTCAAACTATTTGCCAGGAGCAGATGATATATATGTAAGTCCAAGCCAAATTAGAAGATTTGGTTTAAGAACAGGTGATACTGTTGAAGGTCCTATTAGATCTCCAAAAGAAGGTGAAAGATATTTTGCTCTTCTACAAGTTAGTAAAATAAATTTTGAGGAGCCAGACAAATTTAAGCATAAAATTGCTTTTGATAACTTAACTCCACTTTATCCAAATAAACAATTAGGAATGGAAGTTGAGACAAATAAGACTGAAAAAAAACCTGACTTAACTCCAAGACTAATTGATTTAGTAAGTCCTATTGGTAAGGGACAAAGATCCTTGATCATATCACCCCCTAAGGCAGGAAAAACAATGATTTTACAAAGTATAGCCAACTCTATAACAGCAAACCATCCTGAATGTTATCTTATGGTTTTACTAATTGATGAAAGACCTGAGGAAGTTACCGATATGCAAAGAACTGTAAAAGGTGAAGTTATTAGTTCAACTTTCGATGAGCCAGCTCAACGTCATGTAGCTGTTGCTGAAATGGTCATTGAAAAAGCTAAAAGACTGACAGAACATAAAAAAGATGTTGTAATACTTTTAGACTCTATAACAAGATTAGGAAGAGCCTATAACGCTGTTGTCCCAAGTTCAGGAAAAGTTTTAACAGGTGGTGTGGACGCCAATGCGCTACAGAGACCTAAAAGGTTTTTTGGAGCAGCAAGAAATATTGAAGAAGGTGGATCATTAACAATCATAGCCACTGCTCTTATTGATACAGGAAGTAGAATGGATGAAGTAATTTTTGAAGAATTCAAAGGAACTGGAAATAGTGAGACAATTTTAGATAGAAAGATATCAGAGAAAAGAATTTACCCAGCAATTGATATTACCAAATCAGGGACGAGAAGAGAGGAATTAATTTTTGACAAAAATGATCTTCAAAAAATGAATGTTCTAAGAAGAATAATCGCTCCAATGGGATCTATGGATGCGATCGATTTTATTAATTCTAAATTAAAGACAACTAAAAATAATGCCGAGTTCTTTAATTCGATGAACAAGCCATCTTAAGAATATTATTTTATAAATAATTGTTATACTCTTTTTATGACAATTTATGCATTATCTTCAGGCCCTGGAGTTTCAGGTATAGCAGTAATTCGCGTATCTGGATTACAAACAAAAAAAATTATATTGAGTCTTGTAAATGGAGAAATGCCATCTCCTAAAGTGGCAACTTTAAAAAAATTCAATAAAATCAATAATTCTGAGCTTATAGATGAAGGTATTTTATTGTGGTTTCCAGGTCCAGAGAGCTACACAGGTGAGGATATGGCCGAAATACATGTTCACGGTAGTATTGCAGTTGTAAGGGCAATTTTAGATCAATTATCAAAAATTGAAAATTGTCGATTAGCTGAGCCTGGTGAGTTTACAAAAATTGCTTTTCAAAATGGAAAAATAAATCTCCTTAAAGCTGAAAGTATTTCTGACCTTATTTCTGCCGAAACAGAAATTCAGAGACAACAAGCTCTAAAAATAATGAGTGGAAGAAGTTCTGAAAGATTTAATTCTCTTCGAGAACAGCTTTTAAAAATTTTATCTAACGTTGAAGCAAAAATCGATTTTCCTGAAGATGATCTTCCAGAAGATGTTATTAAAAATATTAAAACAGACTCTCAAAAAATAAGAAATGAAATTGAAAAAATTTTGAATGATCAAAAAGTTGGAGAAAGAATTAGAGAGGGTTTTAAGATTGCAATTATTGGACCAGCCAATGCAGGAAAATCATCTTTGCTTAATTATCTTTCCAATCGAGATGTAGCTATTGTTTCAGAAATTGCAGGAACAACAAGAGACGTTATTGAAGCTCATTTAAATTTGGATGGTTACCCAGTTGTGATTTCTGATACTGCTGGGATTAGAGAGTCTCAAGATGAGATAGAAAAAAAAGGAATTAAATTAGCACTTAAACGCGCTGAAGATGCAGATCTTAACATAATAGTAATTGAGCCAAAAAGTGTTAATTTTACTGGTTTTTTGAACGATTTGGTTAGTGAAAAAGCTATAATTGTAATCAATAAAATAGATCTTGGTTATAAAGATGTTAATCAACAAATTGAAAAGTTTAATCCAATTTTTTTATCAATTAAAAATGAAACAAACTTAGATGAGTTAATAAATAGAATTAAAGATAAACTAAAAAATAAATTTGTTAGTTCAAACGAAACTTTAATTACGAGAGAAAGACATAGACAAAGTTTAGAAGCTTGTGTTCAAAATTTAGTCAACTTTGAGGAAAAAAACTCTCAAGAAGATTTTGATAAAGCTGCAGAAGATTTAAGATTGGCAACTAGACATTTAGGAATGATTGTTGGTAAAGTAGATGTTGAAGAAATATTAGGGTCTATTTTTAATGATTTTTGTATAGGCAAATAAGTAATGAATTTACTTGGTTTTTAGACATTATTAAGTGTTTTCTTGTAAATTTTAAGATCAATAATAAATTACAGCTATGAAAAATGAGTTATTGTTTGATGTGGTTGTTATTGGTGGTGGTCATGCTGGTTGTGAAGCAGCAGCAGCATCTGCTAGATTAGGAGTAAATACAGCCTTATTTACACATAAATTTGATACTATTGGTGAGATGTCTTGTAATCCAGCTATTGGGGGATTGGGCAAAGGTCATCTTGTAAGAGAGATAGACGCACTAGATGGAGTAATGGGTGAAGTTGCAGATAAATCAGGGATTCAATTTAGATTATTAAATAGAAGCAGAGGACCTGCGGTGCGTGGGCCAAGAACTCAAAGTGATAGATCATTATATAAGAAATATATGCAAGAAAAACTTGTAAATTACTGTAATTTAAGCATTTTTTCTGATCCTGTAATAGAGTTTATTTTTGAAAAAAACAATATAATTGGTTTTATTACACAAAAAGGTAAAAAAGTACTATCATCTAAAGTAATCCTTACAACTGGAACTTTTTTAAATGGTTTAATTCACATTGGTGAAGAAAAAACACCTGCAGGAAGATTTAATGAAAAACCTTCAACAGGTTTAAGTGAACAATTAGAAAAATATGATTTTAAAATTGGAAGATTAAAAACAGGCACACCTCCAAGACTTGATGCAACGACAATTAATTTCGAAAAACTTGAAGAGCAGCATGCAGATGAAGATCCATATTTTTTTTCTTTCCTAACAAAAAAAAATATCAACAGACAAATTTCATGTAGGATGACTTATACCAATCAAGCAGTGCATAAGATCATTTCTAAAAATATAAAAAGTAGTGCTATGTACTCAGGAAGTATCCAAGGAGTTGGTCCTAGATACTGTCCATCAATAGAAGATAAAATTGTAAAGTTTGCAGATAAGCAAAAGCATCAAATATTTTTAGAGCCAGAAGGTCTAAATGATAAAACAATCTACCCTAATGGGATTTCAACTTCTCTTCCTGCTGAAATACAGCAAGAAATATGTAATAATATCAATGGTTTAGAGAATGTTAAGATTTTAAGGCCTGGATACGCTATAGAATATGATTTTGTTGACCCAAGAGAGCTTTTCTTAACCTTAGAGACTAAAAAAATAAAAAATCTTTACCTTGCAGGACAAATAAATGGAACAACAGGCTATGAGGAGGCTGCAGCTCAAGGATTGATAGCTGGAATAAATGCAGCTCTCTCTATAAAGGGTATGGAGCCATTTATACTTGATAGATCTGAAGCTTATATTGGAGTAATGATAGATGATTTAGTCACAAAAGGAGTTGCGGAGCCTTATAGAATGTTCACTTCTAGGGCAGAATATAGGCTATCGTTGAGATCTGATAATGCAGATCTAAGACTTACTCAAAAAGGAATTGATATTGGGCTTATACTTGATGAAAGAAAAGTAATATTTAAAGAAAAAGTATATAAACTTGAAAAAAGTCTCAAAAATATGGAAAATTCTCTAATTTCTCCTTCAAAAGCGTCAAAATATGGAATTAATATTGCTAAAGATGGTGTTAAAAGGAATGCAATAGAGATTTTAAGCCAAAAGTCAGTTAATATGACTAAAATTAGGGAAATTTGGCCTGAAATCAAATATGTTTCACGTGAAATTGATGAGCAAATTCAGATAAAAGCTCACTATAAAGGATATTTGAAGAAGCAAAATGCAGATATTTTGGCATTTAAAAGAGATGAAAATCTTAAAATACCAGAAAATATAGATTATGATCAATTTTCTGGATTATCAAATGAAGTTAAGTCAAAATTCAAGGAAATAAAGCCAAAAACACTCGGACAAGCTCTCAGAATAGATGGTATAACTCCAGCAGCAGTATATATTTTGTTGTCTCATGTAAAAAGAAAGTCTATTAAGCATATAGCTTGATTGATTCGAAAATAATAAAAACAAATAAAATTCATCTACCAAATGTTTCACGTGAAACACTTGAGGAGTTAGAGGACTATTCTCAATCAATTTTGAGCACAAACAAGAAAATAAATTTGATAAGTTCAAGTACAGAAAAGTCAATAAATATAAGACATATTTACGATAGTGCGCAAACTATTGATTTTATTGATAAAAATGACATAGATGTATGTACTGATCTTGGCTCTGGCGCAGGACTACCTAGTATAGTTTTAGGTATTTTGATGAAATCGAAAAAACAAGGTTTTAAGCTAATTTTCTATGAAAAGAGTTATCATAAAAGCAATTTCCTAATGGAGATGGCAAAAAAGTTTAAATTAGATGCGAAAATTTATCAAAAAAATATATTTGAAGAGAAAAATTTAGTGACTGATGTAATAATTTGTCGAGCGTTTAAACCTTTGCCAGTGATTTTTGATATTGCAACAAAGAATTTCAAAAATTTTAAATACATAGTCGTGTATTTAGGAAAAAGTGGAAATAAAATTTTAAAACAAGTCTCCACGAAATGGAAATTTGACCTAGAGAAAATGAAAAGTCTTACAAGTGAAGAGTCATCAGTTGTAAAAATTTCAAATTTAAAAAAAAAAATATGAATAGAAAAATTATTTCAGTGATAAACCAGAAAGGAGGAGTGGGAAAGACCACCACTGTTATCAATCTTGCTGCTGGTTTATCGATGAAGGGAAAAAAAATTCTTGTAATTGACCTTGATCCACAAGGTAATGCCACGACAGGTCTTGGATTATCCAACGCAACAAGTTCTGATCAAACAATTTACAATGTATTGAATGGAAACAAAAAAATTTCAGATGTAATCCAGTCAACAAGCTTTGAAAACTTAGATTTGATATCTTCAAATGTTGATTTATCCGGTCTAGAGGTGGAGACAGCAGGTGACAGCCGGAGAGTCTTTAAATTAAAAGACGAATTAACCCCAATTTTAAACAATTCTGAGCCAGCCTATGATTATGTCATAATTGACTGTCCACCATCTTTAAGCCTCCTAACAATAATGGCATTGGTAGCTTCTCACGCTCTCGTGGTACCTCTTCAGACAGAATTCTTTGCTCTAGAGGGAC
Organism: uncultured Pelagibacteraceae bacterium; assembly: GCA_902563435.1. Lineage (GTDB taxonomy): Bacteria > Pseudomonadota > Alphaproteobacteria > Pelagibacterales > Pelagibacteraceae > Pelagibacter. Next base: position 16,881 of record CACEXE010000002.1, on the reverse strand, counting down.
TCACTCAGCTCTTGAAAACAATTGAGAGGATAAAATCTAACCTTAATCCATCCTTAGATATAAGGGGAATACTTTTGACCATGTATGATAAGAGAAATAAATTATCGGGTGACGTAGAAGCAGAGGCAAGAAACTATTTTAAGGATAAAGTTTATAGCACTGCTGTTCCAAGAAATGTTAGATTATCCGAAGCACCCTCGCACGGTGTTCCAGTTTTAATTTATGATAAGTCATGTCCAGGTAGCAGAGCATATTTTAGTTTTACAGAGGAATTTTTAAACCAAGATAAACCAGTGGAGAGTGCAGCATGATTAATCCGTTTAAATCAAAAAAAGGACTTGGAAGAGGATTGTCTTCCTTGATAGGCGATAGTGAGAAAATTGAAGATAAAAAAAATGTTTCAATAAGTTCACTAGTTAGAAATAAGTATCAACCTAGAAAAAAATTTGATGAAATTAGTTTAGAAGAATTAACAAACTCTATTAGAGAGCGAGGTATTATCCAGCCTATAATTGTAAGACCTTCTTCTGATGAAGAAGATAAATTTGAAATAATTGCTGGGGAAAGAAGATGGCAGGCTGCGCAATATGCAGGTCTTCATGAAGTACCAGTTGTTGTAATTAATGTAGATAATCTAAAATCATTAGAATTTGCGATTGTTGAAAATGTTCAAAGAAAAGATTTAAACCCAATTGAGGAAGCTGAAGGTTATAAAAGATTAATAGATGAATTTAGTTATGACCAGGATAAAGTATCAAAATTCATTGGAAAAAGTAGAGCACATATTTCCAATTGTTTAAGACTTTTATCGCTCCCAAAAGAAATTATAGAATTAATAATTGAGGAAAAATTATCTCAAGGTCATGCAAAAATCTTAGTTGGATTAGATAATGCAATTCTCTTAGCAAAGAAAATTATTAAAAAGAAATTATCAGTTAGACAAGCTGAAAGTTTAGTACGTATTATGAAATCTAGTTCAAATAATTCCTCAAAGAAAAGAGATCCAAATATCACAAGTCTTGAAGAAGAGTTAACAAATAAAATTGGAATGCGAGTTTTTGTTAAGAATAAAAGAAATAACTCTGGAACAATTAGTTTAGAGTATAAAGGAGCTGACCAACTTGATAGGTTGGTAGAAATTATTAAACAAAATTATTAGTAATTGCTTACAAAATCGGAGACAAAAAGCATTGAATTTGCGCCATTTTTCTTAACTAAAGCTTCCAAGTGATTTATTTTAAATATTATTTCTTTCACCTCATTGGTCGACCATGATTGAGCTTGTTTCTTTATAATATCCTTCTCTTTCCAAAATATAGGAGGCTTGAAGCTAGATATAACTTGATCAATGTTTAAATTATTATCTATTTCGGTTTTTATTTTTAAAAGTCTTTTTGATTTATTTAATATTGTTCTTATTATTAATATACAGTCCTCAGAAGAATAATTATTTTCATTAAGAATATTTGAAACTTTCTTTGAATTTTTAGCTAAATAATTATCTGATAATTCAAATACGCTGTAATTTTCAGTAAGATTAGAAAGTTTTAATACATCCTCAATACTTAATTTTTTCCTACTGATTGACAAGTTTTTTAATTTTGACAGCTCGTTTTTTAAATTTATTCGGTCACCATTTGATCGTTCTATAAGAATATTTTTAATTTCTTGTGAGAGGTTCAATTTATTATCTTTTAAAAAATTATTTATAATAAAATTTAATGACCTAGCGTCATCTTCATAAACAGGTGTGCAAATTAGCTGTTTTTCTTTTTCAAATAAATTTCTTAATTTTGATTTTTTTTCTAAGTTTGAACATTTAATTATTATTTTTGACTCAATTTCCTTTCTTTCTAATAATTCAATAATAATATTAGATAATTTATCAGTACCTCGTGAAATAATAATTAATTTCTCACTCTCGAAAAGAGATTTGGTTAGTAAACTTGATATAAATTCATCTTTATTATTTAATATTTCCTGTTCATCATATTTCAACACCTCGCCTTGATAATTTTTTATATAAAAATTTCTTATTATATCTTGTTTAATACCCTCATTGTTTCCATGTATTAAATGTATATTTAAATTTGAGAAAGCTAATTTTTCTAACTCGAAACTTTTAATTATCATCTAAGTTAATTATAGATGAAATAATATTATCACTTATATTTCCAGATATATTTTCAATAATAATTTTCTCACTTTGTTCAAGTTTAAATAAATCAGAATCGTTGTTGTAAATATTATTTTTTTCTATAGTTTTTTTTAAAAGTAGATTTTCATTAAAAATAATCTCATACTGAACTGCTATTATAAGTTCAAATTTAAGTGGATCTCCCTTAGAGTTTTTGGATACAATATTTCTCTCTTTTTCCGAATTTATTAAAAGTTTATACTCTTTTTTTTTTAAGTTTTGATTGTTTCTTATACGATTAAATTTTTCTCTTAGAATTTTATTTATATCTTTTTCTCCTGTTAAAACTATTTCATTAATTTCAAAATTATAATTTTTTTCTGAAAAAATTGGACTATAAGAGCAAGATGTTAATCCAAGTATCATAAAAACTAATAGAATTTTCGCTAAGGTTTTATTCATTTATTAAAAGGTTTATTAATCTATTTTTCACAAATATAATTTTATCAATAGATTTATCTTTTACATACTTTTCTGATAATTTATTAGACTTTATTATTTTTAAAAGACTTTCCTGATCCATATCTCTACTTTCATTTAAAATTAACCTTTTTTTTCCATTTATTTGGACGACATAATCTACCTTTTCCTCTTGTAGTAATTTTTTGTCTGGTATTGGCCACTTAACTATTTCTCCATATCCTAAATCATTTAAACACTCTGAAGCAAAGTGAGGTATCGCAGGTGAAAATAATATTATTATATTTTTATAATTTTTCTTAAGTGTTTCGCTATCTAAATTACTTTCTATTTCTTTACTAAGGAAATTATAGGTCTCATATATATTTGCGATAATCACATTATAATTAAAGTTTTCAAGGTTACCAGTAATTTTGTTTATCATTTGATTGGTAAATTTTTCTAAACTTAAATTTTGCTCAGATATTTTTATATTATTATTAATTTTATCTTTAATCTTTTTGTGAAGTGCCCATAGTTTTTGTAAAAATTTATAAGATGCAACCATTCCCTGCTCTGACCACTGAACATCTTTTTCTGGAGGACTATCAGATAATATAAATAACCTTACAGAGTCCGCACCATAATTATTTATTATATTTTCTGGGTCAATAACATTTTTTTTAGATTTAGACATAGATTCAGAAGGACCAACTTTTATTTTTTGGCTAGGATTATTTTTTTTTTTAAATTCATTTCCAACAAATTCAATTTCATCTGGACTAACCCAATTATTATTTTCATCTTTATAAGTTTCATGACAAACCATACCCTGAGTAAATAATCCCTCAAATGGTTCAGTAAATTTAAAACTATCATTTTTATAGCCTAGAGCTTTCATAAAAAAACGAGAGTAAAGTAAATGAAGAATTGCGTGTTCAACACCACCTATGTATTGATCAACAGGCATCCAGTAATCAATATCTTCTTTTTTGTATCCATAGTCCTGATTTGTTGGGGAACAAAATCTAAGATAATACCAAGATGAGCATACGAAAGTATCTAAAGTGTCAGTTTCTCTTAAATATTTTTTCCCATCTATATTTATATTTTTCCAATCATTTTTTGCATTAAGTGGATTACCCTTAAAATTCAAATCTACATTCTCTGGAAGTTTTACTGGTAAGTCTTTCTTTGGAACTTTGGTTACGTTTCCATTTTCATCATAAGCCATTGGTATCGGACATCCCCAATATCTTTGTCTTGAAACACCCCAATCTTTTAATCTAAAATTAATCTGTTTTTTTCCAATATTTCTTTCTTCTAAAATATCAATTGTTTTGATGATAGACTCTTCTGGCGCTTTAAGATTGTTTAGGAATCCAGAATTTATTAATATACCAGGACCTGAGTATGCTTCATCTTTGACCTCGTATTCATCTCCTTCATTCTCTGGTTTAACAACAGTTTTAATATCTAAACTATATTTCTTTGCAAAATCGAAATCTCTTTGATCATGAGCAGGGCAACCAAATACTGCACCAAATCCATAATCCATTAAGACAAAATTAGCAAAGAAAACAGGTACTTTTTGGCTTGGATTTATTGGATTTGTTGCCGTCATATTTGTTTTAAAGCCAATTTTTTCTCCGATAGCAATAGCTTCCTCAGTAGTACCAGTTTTGGAACATTCTTTTTTAAATTCTTGGAATTTTTTATCTTTCGCAAAATATTTTGAAATTTCGTGATCAACTGAAAGAGCTAAAAATGAAAATCCAAATAAAGTATCTGGTCTTGTGGTGAAACATTTTATTTCTTTTACAGGTAGATCTCCTTCAGTCTTAAAAGCAATTTCACATCCAAATGATTTACCAATCCAATTTTTTTGCATGACTTTAACTTTATTTGGCCAATTTTTTAATTCATTTAATCCATCAAGTAATTCTTGTGAAAACTTTGAAATATTAAAAAACCATTGATTTAGTTTTTTACGCTCAACAACGGCCCCAGACCGCCACCCTTTACCATCAATCACTTGCTCGTTTGCTAGAACTGTCTCATCAACTGGATCCCAATTTACATAATTTTCTTTTCTATAAACAAGCCCTTTATCGTAAAGTTCCAAAAAAAATAATTGTTGATGTTTGTAGTAATCTTCTGAACAGGTTGAAATTTCTCTATCCCAGTCAATTGAAAGTCCAAGTTTTTTAAGTTGATCTTTCATTGTTGAGATATTTTTATTAGTCCATTCTTTTGGATCTAATTTATTTTCTCTTGCAGCATTTTCAGCAGGCATCCCAAATGCATCCCAACCCATTGGATGTAAAACATTAAAACCTTTTAATGCCTTATATCTTGATAAGACATCTCCAATTGTATAGTTTCTTACATGTCCCATATGAATTTTACCAGATGGGTAAGGAAACATTTCTAAACAATAAAATTTTTCTTTTGATTTATCTATTTTTGAAGCAAAAATCTTTGATTTTTCCCACTTTTCTTGCCATTTTTTTTCAACTGTTTTAAAATTATATCTTTCAGAATTCACTTAATTTTTAATTACCTGGTTATTTAGAAAGTCTTTTTGAACCTTTATACTCTTTAAAATTTTTATCTTTATTTTGTTTTTTGTAAATTGCTGCTTTTGACAAAATTTCTTTTTTAAGTTCAGCAACAAGTGGACCAGTTTTTTGACTTACTTTACAATTAATTATTTGATTACATTTTTTATAAAAAACCTTTATATCAAGTGCATCTGATCTTACTTCATTTGTTAAAAAACGTATTGAAATTTTTACAGACTCGTCCAAATTATTTCCATCTGAATACCAATCTGTAATGATAATTCCTCCACTGTAATTCACTGAAGATAATGGCATAAAATCAATTGTATCAAGTGATGCTCTCCATAGTTCATTTGCACTTGCAAATAAAAAATTGCCACCTTTTCCGAAATTATCTTTAATGGCTGTGTCTAATCTAAACCCTCTACCTTCCTCAAGATTTTTTTTAACTCTTAACTCTGGATTTGGTGGATTTTCACGGGCATCTCCTCCAGGCATTCCTTCGCATGAAACTAGTAAAATTAAAATGAATCCAAAAAAGAGGAAAAATCTCACTTTTTTTAAATATGACATTATTCTTTCCATAAATTGGTTTTAGTTTAAAAAACTCAAAAACAAAAAGGATTTTTTCAAATATATCAAAAAATACCAATAAAATGTGAATTTTTAGTGATGTATAAATGCAACACTATTGCAAAATAAAGTCTTAAATAAAATTATTAAAATAAAATACTTAAATTTATTGGTAAATAGTACCTGTTTAATATTAAACAATTAACGAAAGGTAATAATATGGACAATCTAAAAAAAATAGGTTTGACTGCATTAGGAACTGTATTAGTTGCATCTTCAGCGCAAGCTGCAGATATTACTATGTCAGCAACTAGTAAGATAACTTATACAGGAGCTGATAATGGTGACGATGGTAACACATGGTCTATGTCAGACTCAATCTCTTTCTCTACAACTGGAGAAATGGATAATGGTTTCACAATAACTCACGGTATTGAGTTAGATGGACCAGCTGTTGACGCTAACAGTATCGCAATAAACACAGGTGATATGGGAACATTAACATTTGTTGGTGGTGGAACTACTGGAGTAATTACTCAGTGGGATGATTTAACTCCAAACGCTAACGAAGAAGCACACGCTGCTGGACCATTCAATGGAACTGCATCTGCAGTACACGGTGGTGGAGCTATAACGCACAACTTATTCATTTATGACTACACAATAACTGATGGTGTTGAGCTTAAGGCTTCTTATAATCCTTCAGGTCTTGCTGCATCTGTAGAAGGTTCAACTGAATACGGTATAAAATATACTGGTATTGATGGTTTAACTGTTTACGCGGCAATGGGTGAAAATAATGATGCTGCAGCAGGAGTTGATAACGTAAACTTCGCAGCAATCTATACTGCAGGAGCTATGTCAGTTGGTTTCCAAACTAACGATATTGATCATGCAACATCTGGTTCAGATAGAGACGCAACTATGATTGGTATCTCTTACGCTGTAAGTGATGATCTATCTGTATCATTGAACACATCTACAGTTGAGCACGAAAGTTCAACATTAGATGACCAAGAAGCAACTGGTGTTTCATTCTCATACACATCTGGTGGAATGACCGTATCTGGTTCTTATGGTTCAATGGATAACGTAGGTGGATCAGGAACTGTCGACAATAATGCATACGAAATGAATGTAGCATTTGCATTCTAATTGTATTGTTTAAATACTATATAAAAAGGCCTCTTTTAGGGGCCTTTTTTTTTGTTTTCAAAATAAGAAATACCCGCAATACCTTCGGCCTTTGTTAACTTAATTAGCTTTTCATTCTTTTGTGAAATTCCACCAAGAGCTACAATTGGGTTTTTTGAAAATCCTGAGACTAACTTAAACTTATTAATACCTAAGAAGTTTTTATTTTCCTTAAATATTGATGATAAAAAAATTAAATCTATTTTTTGAATTTCTTTTAACCTGATTTCTTTTAGATTATGAGCGGAACCCAAAAGTACAAAATTTTTTTTAAATTTATAACTTAGATGTTTAAAGCTAGAATTAAATGAAGGAATATATGCTCCATCTAGATTTAATTTAATTGATAATTTTAAATTATTAGAAATTAGAAACTTTAATTTTTTCTTTCTACAATAGTTTTTTAAGTTAATTATTTCTTTTAAATCATAATTTTTTTTATAATTTCTATAGATAATTGTGGTATTTTTACTCTGTTTATCCAAGTTTTTTTTGTTAAATTTATCTATAAAGTAATACTTTTTAAGAAATTTTTTATGCATCAGACTGTTGAAAATCTATTATCTATTCAATCCTCAATCAAATCAAAATTACTTGAATTAAATGAAAGAAATAAAATTCCCAAAATTATAGCGGTATCCAAAACTTTCAAAGTCGATCATATTTTACCACTTATCGAATATGGCCATCTAGACTATGGTGAAAATAAAGTTCAAGAAGCCATCGAAAAATGGACAGATATTAAAAAACAAAATGAAAAAATAAAGCTTCATTTAATTGGAAAACTACAAACTAATAAGGTTAAATTTGCTGTCAAAATTTTTGATTACATCCATTCTTTAGATAGTGAGAAATTGGCAAAAAAAATTGCTGAAGAACAAAAGAAACAAGATCTAAGACCCAAAATTTTTATTCAAATAAATCTTGGAGAAGAGAGTCAAAAATCTGGAATAATGAAGGAGAACTTATTAGATTTTTATAATTTTTCAAAAGATTTAGGACTTAATATAATTGGAACTATGTGCATTCCACCTTTTGAAGAAGACTCCTTAAAATTTTTTTCAAAAATGAGTGAATTAAATAAATTAATTAATTTAACAGAGCTAAGTATGGGGATGTCTTCAGATTATCTTAATGCAATAGAGTTTAATTCAACTTTTTTGAGAATTGGATCAAATATATTCGGTAAAAGAGGTTAGCTTATTTTTATCTTAGTTTTTTTATCTATCAATTTAGCTAAAATTAAAAAGTCTTTTTTTTGAAGCGCCACACATCCTGACGTTGGCTTAAAATTCTTTGTCAGATGAATAAAAATTGCACTACCTTTTGCTATTTTAGTTTTTTTTGAATTATAATTTATTGGGATAATAAAGTCATACTTATTATCTTTCCTAAATAACTTTTCGTATCTAATCTTTTTATTAATTTTAATTAATTTATTATAATATTTTTTACTATTAACATCATCACACCATCCCATATTATTTTTAATAGGAATACATTTTAACTTTGTTACAGGTTTGACATTCCGGTCTTTCCTATAATATAAGTTCCCTAGAGAAAATCTTCCAATTGGTGTTTTTTTGTCTCCCTCAACCTTTTTTTTTGTAATTCCCTTAACTCCAATTGCACATCTGAAAATAAAATCGTCAAATACAAGTGTTGCTTTATCTTTTAAAATAATTGTCATATTCTATATTATATATGAATAATCAAACTTTAGTAATTTATGATTTTGAAATTTTGTACCAGATATTGACAGAAATAGATGAGCACATCAGTTTTAATTTAATCAATATAAAAAAAATTTCTGAATTAAATTTAAAAAATGAAAACAACTATTTAATAATTTCAAATAAAAAATTAAAAGGTTTTGAAAATCAAATAACTATAAATCATTACCCAATCGGTATTATTAAATTAATTGAGAGTATTAATATTAAATTCTTAAAAAAAAAATACAATCAGCAATCCGAGATAGATCTTGGACTTTATAAATTAAATTTAAATTCAAGAAAAATTTTTAATAAAGATAAAAGTTTAGATTTAACAGAAAGAGAGTCGAATATTATTATTTTTTTAAATAATTCAAAAACACCAGTAAAAATTAGTAAATTACAAACTGAAGTATGGGGTCATAATTCGAAATTAGAAACACATACGGTGGAAACTCATATCTATAGGTTGAGAAAAAAAATTAATGATATTTTTAGTGACAGTAATTTTATAAAAAGTTCAAAATTAGGCTATACAATTTAGTGAAATCAAGTGAGTCAAAAATTCAGGAAAAACTGGGTTTAGCTATTGAAAATCATAAAAATAAAAAATTTCAATTAGCTGAAAAATTATATAAAGAAATACTAGCTCTAAACAAAGATCATGTAGAGGCTAATTATCAATTGGGTACATTATATTCGCAATTACAAAACTTTAATCTTGCTAAGCCATTACTTGCTAAAGCCCACAAGTTAAGTCCTAATAATCCAAATATAATCCTTCATATTGGTAATTTATTATTAAGTGCAGGAGAGCCATTAGAAGCGATTAATTATTTTGAAAAAGTAATTCAAATACAACCTAATTTTACACTAGCACATTTTAATAAAGGTATAACTTTATATAATCAAAAAAAATATCATGATGCAGTAAAGTGTTTTGAAAGAGTTATCGAAATTGAACCAAATAATATTAATGCTTACAATGTTCTTGGAATTATTTTTCAAGAGAATGGAGAATTTCAAAAATCTTTATTTTATCTAAAAAAATCATTAAATATTGCCCCCAATAATTTACGTGTAGTTAATACAGTTTTAAATTTATTTAAATCTATTCAACTATCCAATATCTCTGAGAGTAATAGTTCTGACTTAATTGAGTTATTTATTTTTCTATTTAAAAAAGACACGATTGATCATAATGCATTATTTAATAATGCTAAAAATCTTATTTTTTTTGAAGAATCTAAAAATGAAGTTGAGCAAATTATAGATACAAATGCATCATTATTAAATAATAATTTAGTAAAAACAGCTCTAAAAAAAGAACTTTTTTTACTTCTTTTACAAAAAGCATTATTTAGAGATAAATTTTTAGAAAAATTTTTATGTTATGCAAGGAAAGAATTTCTCTTTTTAATCAAAAATAAAAATAGAAATGAAAGTTTAATAAAAGAGTTTGTAAATTTTATAATTTCTTTTGCAGAACAATCGTTTTTAAATGAGTACCTATTTTTCCAAACTGATGAAGAAATTAAAACAACCAATGACTTAAAAATTCAAATTGAAAATGATAAAAATATTAATGAATTAGATATTTCAATATTGGCGTGTTATTTACCTTTAAATAGTTCTAAAATAATTATTAACAAATTAGTAAATTATACTTCAAAAAATAGTTTGTTTAATGATCTTTTACAAATGCAGATAAAGGATCCTTTGAAGGAACATGAACTAAAAAGTAATATCAATTCTTTCGATGAAATATCTGATGTTATTTCAATAAAAGTGAGAGAGCAATATGAGGAAAATCCATATCCCAGATGGAGATATGCAGACATAGTACCTAAAAATAAGTTTTTAACAATTTTAAATAATAATATAAAACCGAATAAAATTATTTCAAAAGATGACAATCCTATAAAGGATGTGCTAATTGCTGGTTGCGGTACAGGACAACAATTAGTAAGCAAAACTTCTTACGAGAATTCAAGAATTCTAGCTGTAGATTTAAGTCTTTCAAGTTTAGCATTTGCAAAACGTAAAATGCAGGAATTAAATCATAGTAATGTTGAGTTTTTACATGGAGATATACTTAACTTAAAAAATCTAAATAGAAAATTTAGTGTGATTGAGTGTGTTGGTGTACTTCATCATTTAAAAGATCCTGAGGAAGGTCTTAAAATATTATTAAGTATATTAGAGCCGAATGGTTACTTAAAGCTTGGCCTATATAGTGAGTCTGCAAGAAAACATATAGTTGAAATAAGACAATTTATAAAAAAAAAAAACATTAAGAGTAGTATTTTAAATATAAGACGCATTAGAGAAATTATTAAAAACGATAAAAAGAATATATCATTTCAAAAACTTAACTATAACTACGATTTCTATTCAACATCTAATGTCAGAGATTTAATTTTTCATGTACAAGAGCACAGATATACTTTGCCACAAATTGCAATACTACTTAGAAAATATAATTTAAAATTTTTAGGTTTTACAAATTTGTCAAATAAAAAGGAATATGCCAAACATTTCCCTACTGATTTAAAGTGTACATCACTTGAAAATTGGCATAATTTTGAAACAAATAATCCAGATATATTTAAACAAATGTACCAATTTTGGGTAAAAATAAATGACTAAAAGCAAAAACTTTGTTGCTAAAGACTTATTCACAAAAAAATATAAACCAAGAATTGTTAAACCTAAAAAAGGTAAAGGTAGTTTTAAAAGAAAGAAAAAATAATCTTAAAGTCTAGCCCCAATTTGTTGGATAACTTTAGAGGACATTTCAGTCCCTTTATCTAAACTTTCTTTTAGTGACATATTATTTAAATATCCATGTAAAAAACCTGCAGCGAAAAGATCTCCAGCTCCAGTTAAATCTACAATTTTAAGACCTTCTTTTATTCCACATTCAGCAACTTCATCTCCATTAATGGCTACAGCACCTTTTTCACCTCTTGTTAAAACAATAACTTTTCCAAGTGATTTCGAAAAGTTTATCACCTCATCAAAAGATTTTGCATCTATAAGAGACATTATCTCTTGCTCATTTGCAAAAGTTATATCTAATTTATTTTTAACTAATTCTAAAAAATGAGGTTTATGTCTATCAACGCAAAACTGATCTGATAATGACATTGCAACTTTATTTGCACTTTGAATTGCTTTTTCAAAAGCTTTTTTAGGTTCTCCTTCATCCCAAAGATAACCTTCTAGAAGTATTGTTTCACTTTGTTTAATTGCATCCGAACTTACATCATTTTCGTTTATTTTTCCTGCAGTTCCTAAAAATGTACACATTGTTCTCTCCGAGTCAGGCGTAACTAATATTAAACATGTTCCGGTAGGTAGTTCTTCTTTTTTCTTTGAATAAAAATATTTAACATTCTCTTGCTTTAGACCATCTTCATATTTTCCACCAAGGTCGTCATCATTCACTTTACCAATAAATCCAACTTCGTTCCCTAACTGAGATAAACCAACTATTGAGTTTGCAACTGATCCACCTGAAACAGTTTTTTCTATCTTAAGATTAGATAATAAATCTTTAAATTCTTTGTCATCAAAAATTAATTTCATAGTACTTTTTGTTAAATTATTTTTTGTGATAAAATCATCTTCAACTTTGCAAATCACATCTACTATTGCATTTCCTATTCCTAGTATTTTCATTATTTATGCTTTCTTGGTTATAAGTGGTTTTTTTCTGTTAGGATAACAAGTAGTACAGATTTTACAAGATAAACCATAGCATTCTCTAGCCTTACAGTATTCTCTTCCATAATAAATTATTTGGAGATGCAATTTATTCCAATACTTTTTAGGAAAAAGTCTTTTAAGATCTTCTTCTGTTTGAACAACATTTTTTCCATTAGTTAAACCCCATCTTTGCGCTAGCCTATGTATATGAGTGTCTACTGGAAAAGCAGCATATCCAAACCCTTGAGACATGACTACACTAGCTGTTTTATGCCCAACACCTGGTAATTCCTCAAGCTGTTCAAACGTTTTAGGAACCTTGCCGTTGTATTTTTCAACTAAAGTTTTTGATAAATTATAAACACTTTTTGCTTTAATTCTAAAAATACCAATACTTCGTATTAGTTTTTCAATTTTTTTTCTTCCCAACTTAACAAAGTGTTCAGGCTTATTATATTTTGGATATATATTTTTAGTAACATTATTAACATTTACGTCTGTACATTGTGCAGATAAAAGAACAGAAACTAGTAAAGTAAAAATATTTCTGTGTTTAAGAGGAATTGGCGTCTTTGGGTATATTTTGTTTAAAGTTTGAAGAACAATTTTTGCCCTTTGCTCCTCACTCATTTAAAATTTAAAACATCACGCATCGAATATAAACCTGGTTTTTTTTTCATTAACCATTTTCCAGCTGTCAAAGCTCCTTCACTGTATAAAGCCCTATCAAATGCTTCGTGATTTAATGTAATAATTTCTTTTCCACTTGAAAATTTAACTTCGTGTTCACCAACAGTTTTGCCTTTTCGTATTGAGTTAAAATTTATTTTTTTTCCATAAGGAAAATTTTTTTTATTTAGATATTTTTTTCCAAGTAAATTATAAAAATCTTTATTTTTGCCGACAGCAATTCCTTTACCTAACATTAAAGCAGTTCCCGAAGGATGGTCTATCTTATGTTTATGATGAACTTCATATACTTTACTTAAAAAATTATTTCCTAATGATTTAGATGCTATTTCAGTTAAATACATTAATAAATTTATACCTAAACTCATGTTGCCAGCCTTTAATATTGGGATTTTTTTTGAAAAATTTTTAATAAGATTTTCTTCTTTCTTAGAAAATCCAGTTGTACCAATAACAACTCTTTTTTTTAACTTTGAAGCAATTTTTAGAATTTCAAAAGTGCACTTAGGAACTGTAAAATCAATAATTAAATCAACATTTTTGAATGAATTTTCATTATTTAAACTAGGTTTAATTCCAGAAATTTTTTTTTTTATTAATCTATTTTCTGTAAGTGTTTTTAGCTTAAAATTTTTATCAAATCTTGAAGATTTTATTAGTTGTTGGCCCATTCGTCCCATGCAACCAGATATCGCTAAATTTACTTTGCTCATTAAATTTTTTTAATATATTTTTTTAACAATATACAACAATTATGGTTATTAAATACCTTTTAAAATTATTTTTGGTTTTTATTTTTTTCGTCTCTATCAATCCATCTAAAGCTGACTTTTTTAAAGATATTACATCTTTGATTGAAAATAATGATTTTAGACTGAGTTACGGTGTGTCTGTTACAGATGTAAATCAAGATAATAAATATGAATTTATCGTTACTGGATTTGGTTTTTCAAACTTAGCGTTGTCTTACCAAAATGGGAAACTTATAAATATAAATAAAAATGAAATCTTTGATGATGCTAAAAGAAAAACAATTGGAGTTGCTGCTTGTGATATTGACCAAGATGGGTTTGAGGAAATATATTTTTTAAATACCGACACCTATAGTGGAGAAAAAAAATATTCAGATAGATTGATTGATAGCAGTAGTGATGTTTTTATTGATTTATTTGAAAAAGATATTAATAAAAAAAATTTAAACTTAACTGCTGGTAGGTCAGTTGTTTGCGTTGATAGAAATGGTGATGGAAAATATGGCATATATGTTGCCAATTATGGGGGTCCGACTAGGTTTTATGAACAAAGTTCAGGGCAAATACTAGATTTAGCAGAGCAGCTGAAAATTGATAAAATAACTGGTGGAAGAGCTGTAGTTGCAGGCAATATTTTATCAGGAAAAACTGACATATTTGCCGCAAACGAAAGAGGAAAAAATTTTTTATATTATAATTCTGATGGTTTTTTTCTGGATGTAGCTAGGGACTATAAAATTGATGACCAATATGAAAATGGAAGAGGTACAACTTTATCAGATATACTTTATAGAGGAAGATTAGATATAATCACATCCAATTGGAACGGTTATCATAGGGCTTTTATATTAGAAGGTAACAAATTTAAAAATATTGCTACTTCAACCTACAATATTCCTACTAAAATTAGAACTGTAATAGCAGCGGATTTTGATAATGACGGCTATGATGAAATATTTATGAATAATATTGGTGAACCAAACAAATTATTTAAAATAAAAGAAAATGGATTTTTTGAAGAGATAAAAATTCAAAATGCATACGAGGCCAATGGTTTAGGAACGGGAGCTGCAGTTGCTGACATAGATCGAGACGGAATTTTAGAATTATTAGTTTCACATGGAGAGTCTGGTATGCAGCCACTGACGATGTATAAAGCAGATATTAAAAAAGACTTTAATTATATAAGAATTAAACCATTTAATAAGTATGGTGCACCTGCAAGAGGAGCAACGGTTATACTTAGCTCAAACCTAAGAAATCATGCTAAAACTATCGATGCTGGTTCCGGATATTTGTGTCAAATGGAACCCGTAGCTCATTACGGTATTAGAGAAAGTGAAAAAAATATTTCAGTAAAAATAGTTTGGACTGATGGTTCTTCACAGTTAATAAAAATAAATGAATTTAACAAAACAATAGAAGTAAATCAAAAAAAATAGGACAATAACACTCAATTTAATAATTAAACTAATTAAAGTATTCTAAATAAAATAATGAGAAAAATAAAATACTTTACAATTTTTTTTCTATTAATAACTTTTAGTTCAATAAAACCCACATATTCAAATCAATTTAATTATTATGCTGATTTAGTAAAAGATTGGCCAAAAATTTTTCCTGACCAAAATAGAAATGCTGCAGGTCCAAAATTTTTTAAACATATTTTAACAAAAGAAATTACCTATCAAGATTTTATAGAATACAATAAGTTATATTGTGCTGTCTCTGGATCATTGATTGATCCAAACAGTAAACCAGAATTTGTCTATCTTAAAAATGCTGAAAATGATGAGAAAATATGTGGATTTTATCATAAGTGTTGTTATCCATGCTCGTGTGATTTAATGAAATACTCTAAAGTAAAAAAAATGAAATATACTTTTACAGATGGTGAAAAAGAATTTTTTGTTCTCACAATAAATAATCCCTGTGTTAAAAAAGATTTTCCAAGAGAGGTAAACAAGAATTATTTTTGCGATGGAAATAAACTCGATAATAATCAAGTATTTGTATTAGATGAGAGACTAGTAATTGGTTTACTTCATAATGCCACAAAATGTAATTCTCAAAGTATTGCCTCTATTAATAGTCATGAGGTTACTGGACAGTATTGTGAGCTAAGAAATAATGCTCCGCTTGAAGAAGTACAAGGAGGTATGGGAGATATATTTATAAGATTAGCTAAAGATAATTAAATTATTCCAATTCCTTCTTTATAAAAATAGGCGCCTAGAATTAGAATTGCTAAAACATAAATAATTCCAAAAATCGTATATTTAATTTTTTTTTTCATCTAATTTTTCCAAAAACTTTTTGCTTTTTTAAAGAATTTTTTAATACTGGGATTTGACTTTTCATTTTCAATTTCTCTAAATTTCTCAAGTAATTCTTTTTGTTCTTTATTCAAAGACACTGGTACTTCAGTATTCACTTGAACATAAAGGTCTCCATAATCATTTCCTCTCATTAGTGGCATTCCTTTTTCCCTCAACCTAAACTGTTTACCACTTTGTGTTCCAGCTGGAATTTTTATCTTAGCTTTTCCACCATCTATTGTTGGTATTTTTAATTCAGTTCCAAGTGCTGCATCTGCTATCGAAATTGGACATTCAAAAAATAAATTTTCTTCAGATCTTTTGAATAATTCATGAGAATTAACATTTATAAACAAATATAAGTCTCCGTTACTTGCACCTCTTGATCCTGCTTCCCCTTTACCGGATAATCTAATCCTAGTTCCATCGTCTACTCCTTTGGGTATAGTTACAGAAAGGCGCTTACTTGCTTGTTTTTTACCTTGACCACCACAACTTGTGCAAGGATCAGTAATTTGTTCACCTGAACCAGCACATTGCGGGCATGTTTGTTGAACAGTGAAAAAACCTTGACTAGAACGAACTTGTCCATGGCCGCCACACATAGAGCATGTGCTTGCGCTTTGTCCAGGTTTTGAGCCTGAACCACTACAAGTATTACATCTATCTGATGTTGAGAATTTGATGTCCTGTTTTTTTCCAGCATAAGCCTCTTCTAAACTAATAGAGAGATCATATCTTAAATCAGAACCACGGTTGTTAGATCTT
>CACEXE010000001.1 GCA_902563435.1 uncultured Pelagibacteraceae bacterium | reverse complement strand
CTTTTTTTAAATCCATCTTTAGTCTTTTCGCTAACATTAGTGCCTCTGATGCTGCTATCATTGAAATTCCTAAAGACATATTATTACAAATCTTTACTCCAACTCCACTTCCTTGTGGTCCAGCATGTAAAATTTTTTGCCCCATTATATCCATTAATGGTTTAGCTAAATTTACAGCTTCATCATCTCCACCGACTAAAAAATTTAATTTACCTACTCTTGCTCCCATAACACCTCCTGTAACAGGCGCATCAATCATTTTAATTCCTCTATTCTTTGCTTCCTTGCCTAGTAATAAAGAAGTTTCAATATCAATTGTTGAACAGTCAATTATGAGAGCATCCTTTGAAATTTTATCAATAATACCTTTGTCTCCTAAAAAAAGAGATTTTACATGTTTGCCTTCAGGCAACATTGAGATTACAAAATTTGCACCTTCAAGGACCTCATCTAATGTATCAACCACATCTAAATTCGCATCCTTAGCTTTTTTTATCATTTCTGGAGAAACATCGTAGGCTTTAACTTTTTTACCAGCCTTAACTAATTGATCTGCCATTGGGTTACCCATATTTCCAACACCAATAAAAGCTATTTGATCTGTCATATTTAAATATCTATATTTGATTTTCCTCTATTAATCAAAACCGTTTTACTTTGAGTAAAATGATTTATCATGCTATCAAAGGCGTACTCTTTTCCAAGCCCACTCATTTTTAAACCACCATATGAAACATTTGCTCTAGGCGCCACACATTGATTTACTTGGACAAAACCTGCCTCGATTTCTTCAACAAACTGTAAAGCTCTAGATAAATTTTGCGTCCACAATACCGCTGATAATCCAAATGGTGTATCATTTGCACTGTTCATTACTTCATCAAATGTTTTAAATGGTATTGCACAAGCAACAGGACCAAATATTTCTTCTTGACAAACTGGAGAGCTTACTGGAACACCTGACATCAATGTGGGTTCGTAAAAAAAACCGTTTTTATAATCCCCACCTGTTGGTTGATTGCCACCATGCACAACTTTGGTTGAAGAGTTTTTTTTGGCAATATCCATATAGTGTAAAGTTCTTTTCAGTTGTTCTTTGGAAATAATAGCTCCTATATCAGAACTTTCATCTAGAGCATTACCCATTTTTAATTTACTTAATTTTTCAATAGCTCCATCCAATACTTTGTCATAAATTTTTTCTTGAATATAAACTCTTGAACCAGCAGTACATGCTTGCCCTTGTCGTGTATATCTCATTCCATCAATAACCCCTTGAATTGCAATATCTAGATCTGCATCACTCATTATTATATTCGGATTTTTTCCTCCAAGCTCTAAAGTAACTGGACATAATTTAGGAGCTGCTTTTTGTGCTATAATCTTTCCAACAGTAAAAGATCCAGTAAACGTTACTTTTCTTACTTTTTCATGAGTTACCAGAGGTTCGCCACACTCTTCTCCATAGCCTGAAATTACATTTAAAACACCCGGAGGAAGTTCTTGTTGAAATATTTCCGATAGTAGAAGAGCACAAAATGGAGCTTGTTCAGCTGTTTTTAAAACAACACTATTTCCTGCTACAATAGCTGGAGCAATTTTTGCTACTGTTAAAAATAATGGCGCATTCCAAGGGACGATTGCACAAACAACGCCAATTGGATCTCTAGTGGTGTAATGAATACTATTTGGAATATTGGTTGGATAATTTTCCCCTTTTAACTCTCCAGACAAACCAGCAAACATATTTGTAAGTTCAATGGAGGCACCTGTTTCTGGTATAGCCTGTGTCCTTAAAGCATTACCTGTATCTAATGATAATAAAGTTTCAATTTCTGACTTTCTTTCCTCTAATCTTTTTGCTCCAGCAGCAACCATTTTTCCTCTTTCCCTTGCTGGTATTTTTTTCCATTTTTGAAAAGCTTTGTGTGCTGACTCAACTGCAATATTAACATCATCTTTATTACATTGAGGAGCAGAACCGATATTGTCTCCTGTGCTTGGATTTAATACTGGTATCTTATTATTTGTTTGAGCAGATATTAGTTTACCATCAATTAAAATTTTATCAGTTAATCTTTTTGCATTATTAATTGCTTGTTCAAGATTTTTTTCAAAGTCACTCATTATCTAATTCTCCTCTTCTAACTTTAGAAGAGAGCCATCCACCATCTATTTTTATTTCAGAGCCATTTATGAAATCAGAATCATCACTTGATAAAAATACTGCTGCTCCGACTATATCTTTTGGTTCTCCCCATCTACCTACTACAGTTTCTTTACCCCAGGCTTCACCATGTTTTGGATCTTCAGCATATTTTTGATTAAATGAGGTAGATATTAAACCTGGACAAATAGTATTTACATTAATATTTTTTCCGGTCAGATCGACAGATAACGCTCTTGTTAAACCTAAGACACCGCTCTTTGCAGCTACATATCCTACCCTATCTGGTCTTCCCATAAAACTTGCTATAGACCCAAAGTTAATAATTTTACCTTTTCCGTTTTTAATCATATGAGGAATTACAGCCTGACTAGCAAGAAAAGGTGCTGTAAGATTTACAGAAATCATATCATCCCAATCTTGTTTTGTATGATCTAAAAGTTTCTTAACATGTCTAATTCCTGCATTGTTAATTAGAATATCAATTTTACCGTAGTGTTTGATAGTTTGATCCACCATCTCGTTGATGCTCTTTTGATTTGAAACGTCAGTTTTTATAATTATTGCTTCACTGCCTGCCTCTATAATTTTTTTTTTAGCTTTTTCAGAATTTTCAATATCTATTTCTGCGATAACTATCTTTGCACCTTCTTTTACAAGACCAAGACAAATTTCTTGTCCTATTCCTTTTCCTCCGCCTGTAACTATTGCTACCCTATCTTTAAGTTTCATTTCCCAAATGATTGACGTTATTTTAAGAAGGAAACTAATGCTTTTTCCTCACTAATCCAAGCTTTAATTCCTCCATCAAGAACATAAACATTTTTAAAACCAAGATCTTCTGCAAAAGCATTGCCTAAAATTGATGCTGTTTCACCATCATGACTAACAAAAATAATTTCAATATTTTGAGACTCTGCTCCAGCTAAAGCTCTTACTCTATCCATAAGGTAAACATTAAATTTTCCATTTTTATCGAAAGCTGTTTCTTGAAACGACTCTTTAATTACACCAGTTTTAATCCATTGGTCTTCTGTTCTGATATCTAAAACTACTGCATTTTTTTTCAATAAATTGTTTAATTCATCAGATGTGATTAAATTATAATTTGGATCTAGAACATCAATAATCTTAAACTCAAAAATAAGATCGGAGTTTGGTGGTATTATATTTCCAGCGCCTGTTGCTCCATATGCTAGTTCAGCAGGTATTTTAATTTTTCTGACAGTTCCTTTATTGGCTCCAACTATACCCATTTCAAAACCAGGTATAACTTCTTTCATACCTATTTGAACAACTAAGGGTCTATCTTTTCCAACGTTGGTATCGAAAACTTTTCCATCAACAAAAGAACCTGTGTATTCAATTTGAACCCATGAGTGATTAATAATTTTTTTTCCTTCACCTGGCTTATCAAGAATGATTTCTATTTCTGCGGCAAAAACATTACAAATTAAAAAAAAATATATTATTAGAAATTTAATTTTATTCATTTAGATTATTTTTAATTCTTTATAATTAGTCTTCTCAACTTTTAAACAAACTTTTCTATATTTTGGCATTCCACCAGGATAAGGTAAAAAAGATTTCGACTTGCCAGGTATATTGTCGCCTTTATACCACGAGCTTTTTGCTTTCATAAATAATGTTTTTTTAACTGAGCTCGTAATTTCTTTTTGCCATTTTTTTGCTGCTTCATTTGTACTTTCTATACTTTGTCTTTTATTATTTTCCAAAAACTTAATACATTTAGTAATCCATTCAACATGCTGTTCTATTTGTACCGGTACATTTGTTAATACTGAGGGACTTCCTGGACCACTAATTATAAACATATTTGGAAAGTTAGGAACAAGAAGTCCTAAAAAACTTTTAGGTCCACTTTTCCAATATTTAGTCAATTTAATTCCCTTTTTTCCAGTTATATTTAATTTTTCAATTGAACCTGTCAAAGCATCAAAGCCTGTTGCAAATATAATTTTATCTAGTGTGTATTCATTTTTTTTTGTCTTAATCCCTTTTTTAGTAATTTTTACAATTGGGTTTTCTTTTAAATTAACTAATTCCACATTTTTTTTATTAAACATCTCATAATAATTTGTATTTAAGGTTGGTCTTTTAGCAGTAAATGGGTGGTCAAAACTAGTAAGGATCTTTGCATACTCTCTATTTTTAACTGTTGAGTATATTTTATTTTCAATAAATTTAACTGCTGTTTTATTAGCTTTGATGGTTTTTACTATATCATTAAAAGTTGCTCTAAAGGATAAAGTTCCATACTGCCAAGATTTTTCGTACATTAAATTTCTCTTAGCTTCATCAAAATCGAATGCTGATTTTTTTGGAAATTCAAAAGGATGGCCGCCCGGTGTCCTTTTTAAAAAACTTCTTAATTTATTAAAATTTTTTTTATAGTTTTTAATGTTTGTATTTGATAATTTTCTATTTCTTGCTGGAATACTAAAATTCGGAGATCTTTGGAATAAAATTAATTTTTTTGCTTTTTTGGCAATTTCAGGTGCGATCTGTATCCCTGTAGAACCTGTTCCTACCTGTCCAACAATTTTATTTTTAAAATTAATATTTTTTTTGGGCCATCTTCCACTGTGGTGTAGTTGACCTTTAAATTGGTTGATTCCTTTTATTGCAGGTAAATTAATTGAGGAAAGGGACCCAACTGCACAAATTAAATATTTTGCAAAATAAATTTTCATATTGTTCGTTTTTATTTTCCATAAGTTTTCTTTTTCAAAATATTGTGTAGATATTACCTTTTGTTTAAAAACTATGTTTTTTTTAAGATTATATTCTTTCGAAAAATATTTGAGATATTTTAAAATTACTTTTTGTTTAGGATATCTTTCTTTCCAAGTCCATTTTTTAAAAATTTTTTTTGAAAAAGTAAAACCATAGGTAAAACTCTCTGAGTCGCATCTCGCCCCTGGGTATCTATTCCAGTACCATGTACCTCCTAGATCATCTCCTTCTTCTAGGACCAATGTGTTTAATTTTAATTTATCTCTCAAACAATGAAGTTGATATAGTCCTGAAAATCCAGCACCTATAATTAATGCGTCTAAATATTTCATATATAACTACTCAATGTTATTATTTAATTTATAAAGTATATGTTAAAAGATTTTTAAAAAAATTTAATTATAAAAATATTATGGAAAACTTTGATTATGTTATTTTAGGTGCTGGATCTGCTGGATGTGTACTAGCAAATAGATTGAGCGCTAATCCAAATCATAAAGTTTTATTGATCGAGGCTGGAAGTAGAGACACAAACCCTTGGATCCATATTCCAGGTGGATATTTTAAAACAATGTTGAACCCAAAAACAGATTGGTGTTTTCAGACGGAAAAAGAAGAGTTTTGTGATAATAGAGAAATGGTTTACCCAAGAGGTAAAACTTTAGGTGGAAGTTCCTCAATAAATGGAATGCTTTATATTAGAGGTCAATCGAACGATTTTGATTATTGGAGACAACTTGGTAACGTTGGTTGGTCATGGGAAGATGTGCTTCCCTATTTTAAAAAATCTGAAGATTTTCAATTTGGTGAAAATGAATTTCATGGATCTGGTGGTCCTTTGGCAGTTCAGCAAATAAGAGGAACTTTTAAAGTGTGCGATCTATTTATGGATGCAGCTGAAGAATTTGGTCATAAAAGAACTGATGATTTTAATAATGGTGACAATGAAGGAATGGGTTATTTTCCTTTTACCGTAAGAAATGGTCTAAGATGTAGTACTGCCGTAGGCTATCTCAATCCAGTTAAAAAAAGAAAAAATTTAAAAGTTGTTACGAATGCTCATGTTAAGAACATTGAGTTTGATAATAAAAAGGCAAACAAAGTGAATTATTGGATTGGTGAGAATGTAATTACTGTTAAAGCAAATAAAGAGGTAATTTTAAGTTCTGGGACTATAGGCTCACCTCATATTCTTCAAGCTTCAGGTATTGGTCCAGGTGAACTTTTAAAAAAAAATAATGTAAATGTAGTTAAAGATCATCCTGGAGTAGGTATGAATTTAACAGATCATTTAATGTTAAGACCAGTTTATAAAGTTAAAAATTTAGAAAGCTTAAATGATATCTATTATAGTATGACTAAAAAGCTTATGACTGGACTAAAATATTTCTTATTTAGAAAAGGACCACTAACGGTCGGGGCTAGTTATTTATGTGGCTTTGTAAAAAGTGATGATCATTTAGCAACTCCTAATTTGCAATTCCATGTATCTCCTGCTAGCACAGATGTCTTAGGCAAAGGCTCACTTCATAAATTTACAGCATTTACTCCTAGCATCACAAATGTAAGACCAACTAGCAGAGGTTCAATTAAATTAAAATCATCCGATACAAGAGTATCTCCAGAAATTAAGATGAATTACTTATCTACAGACGAAGACAGAGAAATTGCAGGTAAAGCATTAAAAATCACAAGAAATATTGTTATGAATTCAAAAGCTTATAAAGAGTATGAGCCTGAAGAATATAGGCCTGGAATTCATATTACGGATAATGAGGAATTGGCTAAAGAGGCTGGAAAATTTTGTAGTACTATTTTTCATCCTGTGAGCACATGTAGAATGGGGACTGACGAAAATGCAGTTGTATCTGACCGATTAGTCGCTCATGGCTTAGAAAATTTAAGAATAGTTGATGCATCTGTCATGCCATCAATAACCTCAGGAAATACTAATGCACCTACTATTATGATTGCTGAAAAAGCAGCAGATATGATAATAGAAGATGCTAGATGACCGAAGAAATAACAATTTTTTTTCAAATAATATTTATAGATTTAATTTTAGCTGGAGATAATGCCATTATCATTGGAATGGTTGCCTCTAAGTTTCCACCAGAACAAAGAAAAAAAATTATTTTTTGGGGCATTGGTGGAGCAGTAATACTAAGAATTTTATTAACACTTTTAACCGCTTATCTTTTACAAATCACAGGTTTAAGACTTATAGGTGGTCTGTTGCTTCTTTACATAGTTTATAAACTTTATGTAGATGTAATTAAGAATTCAGGTGGTAGTGAGGAAAATATTAAAGTTGATAACTCATCAATGTTGAAAGCAATTTGGACCGTTTTGCTAGCTGACTTTACGATGAGTTTAGACAATGTGCTTGGTGTTGCTGGTGCTGCCAAAGATCATTATTACCTATTAATATTTGGTCTTGTTTTATCTATTATTTTGATGGCTACAGCTGCAACATTAATTTCCAAATGGATAAAAGATTATAAATGGATAGCATGGGTTGGTTTATTTGCTATATTGTTTGTGGCAGTTGAATTAATTTACACAGACATAAAACTTTTAATTTAAATGTACTTAAAAAAAATTAATCTTAAAAATAAGTATGCTCTCGTAACGGGGGCTGGTAAAGGCTTAGGACGTGCTTGTTCAATTGCATTGGCTGAAGCAGGTGCAACAATTATTGGTTTGAGCAGAACATCATCTGATCTTGATAAGTTAGAAAAAGACATAAAAAAAGTAAAAAGTAAATTAATCAAAATTAATTGTGATGTAATGAACTACAGTGAATTACAGGAAAAATTAAAAAAAATAAAAATAATAGATATTTTAGTAAACAATGCTGGGACTAATATTCCAGAACCATTTGAGAAGATAAAACAGCAAAGTATGAATTATTTAGTAGATCTTAACTTAAAAGCTGCCTTTAACGTTGCACAGTTGGTGGTAAAAAAAATGATTAAAAACAAAAAAAGAGGTGGGTCAATTATAAATATGTCGTCCCAACTTGGTCATGTAGGCATGTCTGGTAGAAATATTTACAATATGACTAAATTTGGAATTGAAGGTTTAACAAAGGGCATGGGTGTTGAGTTAGCAACAAAAAATATCAGAGTAAATACAGTTGCTCCAACATTTGTTGAAACACCTATGGTGAAAAAGTTTTTTAAAAATAAAAAATTTAAAAATCTGGCTTTAGGTAATATTCCTATGGGTAAAGCAGCTAAAGAGAGTGATGTAGCTACAGCTGTATGTTTCTTAGCATCAGATGCAGCAGCAATGATAACGGGCACGTCGATAAAAATAGATGGTGGGTGGACCGCAAAATAATGAAAAAAATATTGCTTATCATAGCAATTTTATTTCCTACAAATATTCTAGCAATTGAATTTACTGGAAAGTTCATTCAAGGGCATTATATATTAGGTAAAACTGATCCAAATTCACAAATCATAATTGATAAAAAAGAAATTAAAGTATCCAAAAATGGTTTCTTTGTGTTTGGTATAGATAGAGATAGAAAATATGATGTATTAATTACAAAAATTTCAAATGGAAAAACTAAGAAAATTACTAAACGTGTATTTAAAAGAAAATACAATATTCAAAGAATAGATGGATTGCCTGAAAATAAAGTAACACCCCCAGAGTCTGTATACAAAAGAATAAAAAAAGAGAATGGAAAAATAGGTGAAGCAAGGGCCATAAATTCAGATTTAAATTATTTTAGCAATAAATTCATTATGCCAGTTAAAGGAATAATAAGTGGAGTTTATGGAAGTCAAAGAATTTTAAATGGAAAACCAAGATGGCCACACTATGGAATAGATATTGCTGCAAAAAAAGGAACACCGATAAAGTCATCTGGAACTGGAGTTGTTACAATGGCTGAAAATGATCTTTATTATACTGGTGGAACAATCATAATGGACCACGGCCATGGCATTTCAACAATCTATTCACATTTAGAAAGTGTAATGGTTGACGTTGGAGACTTAATTAAACAAGGTGATATAATTGGGACAGTAGGTTCTACTGGTAGATCAACAGGTCCTCATTTAGATTTTAGAGTCAATTGGTTCCAAACAAGACTAGATCCGATGACTGTTTTAAATAATGGTTAAGAATATTATTCTTAGTTTATCAGTCCTAATAATATCATTCATTATTACTGATTTAATTTATTCTAATTACAAAAACTCTAAATTAATTGATGTAATCGAATTTAACAAAGAGTTTGAATATAATTTTAAAAAAAATATTTCATCAAAAACAAAATTTGGTCCATTCTTGGTAGACATATGTACAAACGAGGCGGGAATGAGAGTATCTTGTAAAAATGAGAATAATTTTAGAAAATACGACTTAGCTATAATTGGTGATAGTTTTATTGAGGGTGTTGGACTAAATTATGAGAATACTATTGGCGGTATAATTGAAAATAAAGCTAAAATTAAGGTTGCCAACTTAGGTGTTAGATCATACTCACCCGCGAACTATTTAAAAAAAATTAGTAGTTTTATAGAAAGTGGTTATGAATTTGACCATATCATAATATTTATTGATATTAGTGATATTCCTGATGAATATATGAGATCTGGAAAAGTGAGAAATTCTTTCAGCAATTTTAAAATATCAGAAAAAGTAGATTTATATATTTATCTAACTTCAAATCTACAAATGACATATTTTTTATATTTTAACATAAAATCATATTTTAGAAATAATTTTGGGTTACAAAAAAAAGAACAATTATTTTCAAAATTTGATGCTTATGATAAAAA
This sequence comes from uncultured Pelagibacteraceae bacterium, assembly GCA_902563435.1. Classification (GTDB taxonomy): domain Bacteria; phylum Pseudomonadota; class Alphaproteobacteria; order Pelagibacterales; family Pelagibacteraceae; genus Pelagibacter. Next base: position 167,306 of record CACEXE010000001.1, on the reverse strand, counting down.
TTATGCCAGAGGTTCATGGACTTACGACGATAAAAATGAATATAAAATCAAAGGATTAGATTATAGCACACAAAATATAAAATTTCTTGCAGACTTTCTTAATTCAAAAAATATAGGCTACTCACTAGCTGTTTATCCCTGGCCACAGCAATTACTTTATGATGATGAAAACTCTATTCAGGTTGTCCACTGGAAAAACTATTGTCAAAACTCAAAATGTAAAAATTTTTATAATTTTTTTCATGATTTTTTCAAATTAAGTAAAGAAAAAGGTCCTAATAAAGTAGTCTTAGATTATTATTTTTTCACTGACATTCATTTTAATAAAAAAGGTAATAATGTTATTGCTGAAAGGATAATTAAAGATATAAAATAATGTTATGAAAAATGACATAAATACAGTTTCAAAAAAACTAGTTAATGCCTACAATAAAAATAAATTAATCAATCCAATACCTGATAAGTTTTGCAGAGATATAAAACTTGCACATAAGTTAAGATTGCTATGTGAAAGTAAAATTAATGATACTAAAATAGGATTTAAAGCAGGTGGAACTATTTTTGCTTTGTTGAAAAAGTTAAAAGAAAAAGAACCTTTCCACTCAACAGTATTTCAAAAAAACCTTATTAAATCAGGTGGTAAAGTTAAGGTAAATAAATATGCTCTCGGTGTTGAAGTAGAAGTTTATTACATAATAAAAAAATCCTTTTTTAGTTTTAAAGGTAGGCTTAATCCTATAAATATCACAAAATTTATAACCCATATGGGTCCTTGCATTGAGGTAGTAGGTTTTAGACAGAGGAAAAAAGGTATTAAGTATCTAGGTGATTTATGTAGTGATTTTGGAGTAAATATTAAATTTATTACAGGACCAAAAAAGAAGTTTAAAAAATTAAATTTAAGTAATTTAAAAACAAATTTAAAAAATAATAAGGGGTTAAATGTCGAAGGTAATACAAATACTGTTTACATAAACCCTCTTAATTCTCTTAAATTTGTCTTAAATAAAATTAGGAAAGAAAAAGTAAAATTAGAGAAAGATTTCTACGTATTCACAGGCTCAACGGTAGGAGTTGTTCCAATAAAAAATAAGGGCGAATATATAGGCAAAGTTGATAAAATCGGATCAGTTAGAACCACTATCAATTAATGGGTCTTCATTTTTCCTCAGAAGAATTCAAAAGTAGAAAAAATAAAGTTATTACTAAATTAAAAGAGGAAAAAATAGATGCCTTGGTCATGTTTAGACAAGAGTCTATGTATTGGCTGACTGGTTACGATACATTTGGCTATGTTTTTTTTCAGTCCTTAATATTAGACCAAAAGGGTAATTTAATATTATTAACTAGAGCTCCTGATTTAAGACAAGCACAAAATACTTCAAATATAGAAAATATAAAAATTTGGGTTGATAAAGATGATTCTAATCCCACAGAAGATTTAAAACAAATCTTAAACGAACTTAACTTAAAAGATAAAAAGATCGGTATTGAGTATGAAGCTTATGGACTTACTGGGCGTAATGCAATTAATTTAAATACATCATTAAAAAATTTTTGCTCTTTAGATGATAAATCTGAATTAATATCAAAACTCAGAGTAATTAAATCTCCTGAAGAAATAGTCTTTGTTAAGAAAGCAGCAACCCTTGCCGACAAAGCTTTAGATGAAGTTTGGAAATTTGCTAAAAAGGGAGTGAGTGAAAGTAAAATACTTGCTGAAATGAATAGAGTAATTTTTGAAGGAGGTGGGGACTATCCTGCAAATGAATTTATAATAGGTTCTGGTAAAAACGCACTACTATGTAGATATCAATCAGAAAAACAAATACTTAATGATGTAGATCAACTAACTATTGAATGGGCAGGCACGTATAGACATTATCATTCTGCAATGTTCAGAACTATACCGATTGGAAAAGCTAATCCCAAACATTATGAAATGCACGAAGCTTGTGAAGAAGCACTAAAAAACTGTGAAAATAAATTAAAACCTGGCAATAAAGTCGGAGAGGTTTTTGATATGCATGCAAAAATATTTGATAATTTAGGTTATAAAGATTGTCGGATGAATGCATGTGGATATTCATTAGGTGCAACATTTTCTCCTAATTGGATGGATTGGCCAATGCTTTACACAGGCAATCCTTATGTAATCCAACCAGGAAATGTTTTCTTTATGCACATGATTCTAATGGATAGTAAAAATGAGTTAGCTATGAATCTAGGTGAGACTTACATTGTTACTGAAAAAGGAAATGAAAGATTAGGTAATCAAAAGACAGACTTAGTTATTCTGTAAGTATTAAACAATTTTAAAACCCAGTTTGGTCATAATAATAAGTTATCTAATTGAAAAAATTATTTGTAAAAGATAATTTATTAATACCATATCTCATGGTGAAAAAGAGGCCGATATCGCATCGGTTAAAAGCGAGTTTTGGAAAAACAAACAAGGAGAGTGTATGAAAAGAATGCACAGAGTTTTAAGTTCGTTTAGCCGAGGCTCAAAGAACGCTAGGCTAAATCAATTAATGTTTCGAAATTTAAAAACCGTAGAAACTAATGCCAACGGTACAAGTGGATACGTTATCAAATCAGGAAAAAATTCTGGGGAAACATTAGGACACTTAAAAAAAGAGAGTAAAAAAATATAGCTTAAAGAATTAGATATGGGGCATGTAAGAATAACTGCCCCATATTTTTTCTTTCTATTTTACTGGGGTCATAATTTTTTGACCTTCAACTCCCATAGCTACAACAATTGCTTTAACAGGAACATCTCCAATATTTTTAGATTCATGAGCCACACCTACATCTTCAATAAATGCATCTCCAGCTTTATAAACATAGCTTTTGCCACCTTGAGTAAGTTCAATTTCTCCTTGTTGTATCATTATTAAAACAGGGAACGAGTGAGTATGCGGAACTACAGGGCCTCCTACGGGCACAGTAAATTCAAAAGCTGTGATCTTTGCTTTACCGGATGGATAAACAATATCGTTACCCATACCAGTCTGACTAGTTGATAAAATTCTTTTTACATGACCATCTGCAAAAACAGAGTTGTTTAAACCAAATAATACAAATAAAATTAGAAATGATCTTTTCATAAAATTCCTTTCTGATTAATGAAGTTAAATTATCAGGCGATAGAAATTAATATATATGGCAAAATGTATTCTATTTACTCCACTCAACTTTAAACATAGCTTCGTTGCGTCTCATCATAGGAAGCGTAAAAGGCCCATTATAGGTTGCTCTTATTGGGGGTCCTTTAATGATTACTTTATCCTCTAAGAGTTTTTTATTAAGAATTTCCTTATGTTTGAAGAAATTATTATCTGAGGCTCTTCCAGAATATTCTATTACAGCAAAGAAACCTTCTTCTATTGTTGAGATTTTAACATCTGAATTTGTGGGTATAGGCGCATTCTCTTTTGTAAATTTTGATGGAAGATAAAATTGCATATAGTATCCATTATCCTTCTCACCCTGTGTTACTGGCACAGTCATTTTAATTTCTTGGGATTTATTATTCTGGCCTGAAATATATTTAAAAAGTTTTCTAAAACTACTGTCATCATTTCTACTTACAACTTCGACAACTAGACGGTCTTTATAATGTCTCACTTCGTATATTTCAGATTTATATACTACATCATATTGAGATTCCTCATAAGCCATTGAAGTAGAGTAAGGTAAAATACAGAATATATAAATCAAAAAAGATATAAATATTATTGATTTTCTCATTTAGTTAGATCCTAACTCTTGCAACCTATCAGATAAATAAGTTTGCTCACTATTATTTCCTGAGGCAAGTTTGATCATTGCATTCACAACTATCTCAACTTTTATTGGAGTGTATTTTTTAAATCTACCAAAAAAGAATAAGGATAGAAATTTCATCACTGGAATTCCTAAAACTTCAACAATTCTAAAGTCTTTTCTGTTTCCAACTAAAAATGAGGGTTGAATAATGCTTAGGTTAGAAAACCCAATCTTTTTAAGCTCCTCTTCTACTTGACCTTTATTTTTTAAATATGTACTTGAGGCTTTTGGGTTAGCTCCAATTGAGGAGACATAAATAAAATTACTAATTGAATTAAATTTTGCAATTTTTGCTAATTGTACAGGCAAGTCATATTCTATTCTTCTATATTCGTTTTTATCGGGTGTGTCTTTGTGAGTTGTACCAATGCAAAAAAAACAATCATCGCCTGTTAATTTTTCTTTTAAAGTGTCTAAATCTAAAAAATCTGTATTGATCACTTCAACTTTTGAATTATCAATAGAAGGTAATTTTCTAACAAATATTTTTATTTTGTTGTAAGTATTATTGTTGATTAAATTATCTAGTAAATTAGATCCAATTAACCCAGATGAGCCAAATAAAACAGCGGTTTTCATTGTTGTTAAAAATACTTTTCTTTCATAAATTTTTTTATTCTATTTGCTCCTTCTATTATATCCTCAGTACTTCTAGCGTATGAAAACCTAATTGTAGAATTTCCTCTTTTTTGATCGAAATCAAGTCCAGGAGTTATTGCTACTCCTGCTTTATCAAGCACTTCTTTACAAAAATTAAGGCTATCTTTCGAATACTCTGAAATATCAATGTAGATATAAAAAGCACCATCGGGGGGTGAAAATTTATTTAATCCAGCCTTGGGTAACTCTTCTAACAAAATTGATCTATTTTTTTTATAAACCTCTACATTTGTATTTAATTCCTCTTTTGCATCCATTGCTGATAGAGCAGTTAATTGACTAACATGAGGAGGACAAATAAAAAGATTTTGAGATAATCTTTCTACTTGTCTCACATGGTCTTCAGGAACAATCATCCATCCTACTCTCCAACCTGTCATAGAAAAATATTTTGAAAATGAATTTATAACATAACATTCATTTGAAATTTCTAATGCAGATGTAGGATTATTTTCATATTGGATTCCATGATAAATCTCATCGCTAATAAAACTCACTTTATTTTCATGCGCAGTATTAATAAGTTCTTCTAGTTTTTTTTTATCAAGCATTGAGCCGGTAGGATTTGCAGGAGAAGCTACTAATAAACCATTTAAATTATTTTCTTTAATATCTTTGGGTATAGGCTGAAATTTATTTTGTAATTCTGTAAAAATATCAACTGGAATTAAATCTTGTGACTTTAAAATTTGTCTATAGCTAGGATACCCCGGAGCAGCAATACCTACTCTATCTCCAACATCAAATAATGCTGCAAAAGAAAGTATAAATGCTCCAGAAGATCCAGTTGTTATAATTATTCTGTCTGGGTTTAAATCAATATTATACCAATCTCCATACAATTTAGAAATTCTATTTCTCAATTCAGGTAAACCTAAAGTAACAGTATAACCAAGATCATTATTTGAAATTTCATTTGAAATAAATTGTTTGGCAAGTTTTGGCGCTGGAGTTCCTGGTTGACCCACTTCCATATGAATTACATGCTTGCCATCAGCTTCTGCTTTTCTAGCAGACTCCATTACATCCATTACAATAAATGGGTCGACATTGCTTCTTTTAGATTTCTTCATTTAGTCTCTATTTTTGGATTTAATATTATAAACTGATCTTAAACACTCTTGCCGTTTTTTCGTCTGAAATATTTATAATTTTAAACTTAGATGTTTTTTCTAACTTTTGACCTTTATTAGTCACAAAAGATTTCATTTTTTTTACTTCGCCCTCAGGCATTTTTCTAGTGTATTTTAAAGTATGCTTTTTTGATCCTATAATAAATATTGTTTTCATAAATCTTAGGTTAATATATTACAAAGTATCAATTGATCCAATAATATTTAAGTTCTTATCAGTTATTACTATTTCTCCTGAAGAAGTCCCTATATTTAGCATTGAGGATATAACAACAAAATGAGTAACAAAAATTATATTTTCTTTACCATTCCATTGATTAATAAACTCTTTTAGTTGAGTTATTTGCCTCTCTTCATTTGCTTCAAATCTAATATCATAAAAAGAATTTAGAGCGCTAAATGTTTGATAATTTTTAAAAGCAAATTTAGCCGTATCTATACATCTGCACCATTCACTTGAATAGACATTTTCAATTTTAATTTGGTTTTTATTAAATATATTTCCAATAAATTTTGACTGTTCAATTCCTCTTTGATTTAAATTTCTTTGGGTAGAACAATCATTTAAATCAAAATTTTCTGGATCTCCATTCCCTGGTGCAAGCGCATGTCTTATAAAAATTATTTTTCCTCCTTCTTTTAAAGAAGTTATAACTTCTTCTTCAGAATAAGCAGAATTCAAAGCAAAAATATTGATAAAAAATATTATTAGCAGTTTTTTCATTTACACAGATTGATTTTTAATCAACTCTTTAATCTGTGGTATCATTATTTGTGGTGACCTCATGGACGGATAAATCTCTTTTACTTTTTCATAACTCTTTAAAGCCTTTTCGTAATTTTTTAACTTAATTTGAACAAGACCCTGTCCTGATAATGCTCCAAAATGTCTTTTCTCTAGTTTTAATACCTTGTCTATATCATTTTGAGAATCTTGATATTTGCCCATTAAATAAAAGACAGTTGCTCTTTTATTCCAAGCTTCTGCCCAAGCAGGATCTTTTTTAATTACTGTTGTGAATATATCTACAGCAACTGAATATTGCTCTTGATTCATAAATTTTGTTCCTCTTGATAGCAAAGAAGTTAAATTTTGATTAGTGGGATGTTTTGTCCAAATATCCCAAATTTTCATCTCTGTATCAATTGCAATTGAGTGGTTTTGAATTTTTAATTTTTCAAATAAGTTATTTAATCTTATTTCGTATTCATTAGAGTTTGATGAGTTGGTAATAAAAAAAATTGCAAAAAAAATGGTTATTATTTTTTTCATTTAGAAATTATTTTCCACCTACAACCATACCTTCAACCAGCATTGTCGGTGAATTTGTTGCATAATTAAATTCCAAATCGTCGGCTAAAGTTATATTTTTAAAAATATTATTTAAGTTTCCAGCAATTGTAATTTCACTTACTGGATATGAAAACTCTCCATTCTCAATCATCATGCCAGATGCTCCTACAGAATAATCACCGTTAATAATATTTGTACCATGTCCAATAGTTTCTTTAATATACAAGATTTTATTTTCTGATTTTACTAAATCTTCAAATGTTTTTGATCCATTTTGAAAATATAAATTTGTTGTTCCACTTGCCCTACCATTAGATTTTCTATTTATTTTTTTACCATTGTAAGTATCAATTAAATAGTCTTGGAGAATACCGTTCTTTATCAAATCAAGGTTAACCACAGCTATACCTTCGCTATCAAAGTAACGAGACCCATTGGCTTTTCTTATATTACCGTGATCTAATATATTTATTTCAGAATTAAAAACTTGTTGATTTAATTTATCTTTTAAAAATGTTGTTCCTTTTGCTATTGCACTTGATGATATTGCACTTGCAAAAATAGATAGAAAGTTTTTTGATATTCTTTTATCAAATATTAGACTAATTTTTTCACTTTTTATTTTTTTTGGATTTAATTTCTTTACTGCATGTTCCGCTGCAATAGATCCAAGTTGTTTAGGTTTCAAAATATCACTATAAAACCTTTTACTTGTATATTCATAATCTCTTTCCATGCTTCCATTGCTTTTTGAAACAACTTCACAGTATGCAGTAAATTGTGAAGTTTTATATCCATCAGCAAACCCATTTGAATTGGCTAATAAAAAATTTGATTTGTTCTCACCAAATCCAGATCCATTAGTATTTATTATTTTATCATTTGAAAAAGCTTCCTCTTCTGCCTCTTTTATATAATTAATCTTGTCTTCATTGCTTAAATGAGTTTCATCATACAAGTCTAAGTCTTTTAATCCTTTAAAATGGAGATCTTTATCTGGTAAAGAATTATATTCATCCTCAGGTGTAATCTTCATTGTTTCAATACATCTATTTACTAGCTCATCTAAATTTTTTTCTTTAAGATTTGATGAGGCTATTGAGGACTTTTTTTTACCTAAATAAGTTGTAAGGACTACTCCAAGATTTTCAGACCTTTCAGATCCATCAAGTTTTTTATTCCTTACATTTACATTCTCAGAAACAGAACTTTGCACTAATATATTTGCATCAGATGAACCTAATTTTTTTGATTTACTAAGACATATATCTGCAATTTTTTTTAGATACTCTTGATCTTTAATCATTTTATTATAGTTGAGTTCCGCCAACAGTCATATTATTAATAAGTAAAGATGGTTGTCCAACACCCACTGGCACACCCTGTCCAGCTTTACCGCATGTTCCAATGCCAGGATCTAACATCATATCATTTCCAACCATTAAAATTTCTTTTAAAGAAGATGGTCCATCACCAATTAAAGTAGCTCCTTTAATTGGAGATCCAATTTTTCCATTTATAATCTCATAAGCTTCTGTACAGTTAAAAACAAATTTTCCAGAGGTAATGTCAACTTGACCACCACCAAAACTTACAGCAAAAATACCTTTATCTACTGACTTAATCATTTCTTCTTGGGTGTTTGATCCACCTAACATTATCGTATTTCTCATTCTAGGCATCACGACATGTTTATAGCTCTCTCTTCTTCCATTTCCTGTTGATTTTGTATTCATAAGTCTTGCATTTAGTCTATCTTGCATGAAATTTTTTAAGATACCATTTTCAATTAAAACTGTTCTTTCTGTTGGCGTTCCTTCATCATCAATATTTAAACTACCTCTTCTATTATCTAATGTTCCGTCGTCGATTATTGTAACTCCATCGCTCGCAACTTTTTTGCCAACTAAATCATGAAAAGCTGAAGTTTTTTTTCTATTAAAATCACCTTCTAGTCCATGACCTACAGCTTCATGAATTAAAATTGCAGGCCAACCAGGTCCTAGAACAACTTTCATTTCTCCCGCAAGAGAAGGTTTGCTTTCTATATTTGTACTTGCAATTCTAAAAGCTTCATCACAAACTTTTTTCCAATTATCATTTTTAAGATATTCATCATAATCCTGTCTTCCACCAATACCAAAAACACCAGTTTCTTTTCTACCATTCTTTTCAACCATTACTGACATATTTATTCTAACTAAAGGTCTATTATCTGATAATAATTCTCCTCCAGATCTAATGATCTCAACATTTTTCTTTTCTGCTAGAAGACTAGCTGTTACTTGTTTAACTGAACTATCTTTTGATCTGGCATATTCATTCATATTGTTCAGCAATTCAATTTTTGATTTCATTGACTTGCTCTCAATTGGATCAACGTCTTTATAAAGCTTCTGATTAGTTTTTTTAATTTCTGAATTATATGTTCCGCTATTATTTTTTAAAGTTGACTTAAGATTTTCGCTTGAATTTTTTAATGATTTTTCTGAAATTTCGTTTGAATGAGAATAAGCGACTGTATCACCTGTTACAGCTCTGAAGCCATAACCTAAGTCAGACGTATAATTTGAACTTTTAATTTTGTTATCATCTAATACAATTGTCTCAGATTTTGTATCCTCTATATAAAGCTCACCATCATCACAATTGTTTAGAGTTTCAGAAACAATGCTATCTGCTTTTTCTGAAGTTAATTCTGAATTTTTTAGTAAAGAAGACATTAGCTATATTTAAAGGTGAATTCTATATTATCAAGAATGATATGCGCGATTATTGATCACATCAAGTAAGGCTAATTACTTAATTTTCTTCAAAAAAAAATCGGTTAAATGTTTAATAGTTGCCTTTGGATTTTGCTCTGGAATGAAGTGACCTGAATTTATAGGATAACCTATAACTTTTCTTTTAGTATATCTTTGCCAAATTTTTATTGGTTTGAACTGCTTTCCAATTACTCCCTTGCTTCCCCATAACACTTGAACTGGAATATTTAGTTTTTTCTTTCTATCTTTTTTGTCATGATCCAAATCAATAGTCGCAGACGCCCTATAATCTTCACAAGACCCATGAATTCTTTTTGGTTGCTTGAAACATTTTAAATAATTTTCTTCAACTTTTCCGAATTTGTGATTACCTGACCATTTATCTAAACAACTTTTCATCCATTTACGTGGATCGCTCATTATCATTTTCTCAGGTAACCATTTTGGTTGAATTAAAAAAAACCAATGAAAGTAAGCTTTTGCGAAATCTCTCGTCGTTAGTTCGTACATATCTAATGTTGGACAAATATCTAAAACACTAAGAGCTATTATATTTTTTCTATGGTCTCTTGCTAACCTATGAGCAACTCTTCCACCTCTATCATGTCCCGCAACAAAAAATTTGTTAAACCCTAATTTTATCATCATCTGTTTCATATCACTTGCCATTTCTCTTTTTGAGTAGTTGTAATGTTTGCTATCTGATGCTGGAGCAAGACTATTTCCATATCCTCTTAAATCTGCAGTAACCACTGTAAATCTTTTAGATAACTCAGGGGCTGTTTTATGCCACATTAAATGTGTTTGTGGATATCCGTGTAGTAAAAGTAATGGTGGACCTTCACCACCAACTCTACAAAAAACCTTGCCCTTTTTTACCTTGACGTACTTTGACTTAAAACCATTAAACATGCTTAATAATATGAATTTTTCAAAGTATAACTAATGAAAGCTTAGTATCAATATTAATAATATTTAATTTGAATTTACTTATTGCACCTGTATAAATTCGGATTTGTGAGAATTGAAGAAGAATTAAAACTAGATTATTCAGACGTCCTTTTTAGACCTAAAAGAAGTACGCTACAAAGTCGTAAAGATGTAAATCTTTTAAGAACATACAGATTTAAATATAGTAAAAATGAGTGGTCGGGTATTCCAATAATGGCTGCAAATATGGATGGGGTCGGAGAGCTTGGAGTAGCTGAGAAATTATCTGAATATGGCATGATTACATGTTTAACTAAACAACATGATGTAAAAAAAATAAAGCAATTTAAAAAAATTAAATCTATTTATAAAAATATAGCTATTAGCATTGGTACTAAAAAAGAAGATTTTGAAAATTTAAACAAAGTTTTAAGAGAATTTGGATTTATAAAGTTCATTTGTATTGATGTTGCTAATGGTTATTCTGAATACTTTAGTAAATTTTTAAAATCTGTAAGAGAAAAATATCCCACTAAAACTATTATTGCTGGAAATGTGGTTACTGCAGACATGACGCAAGAACTTATTTTATCTGGTGCAGATATTGTAAAAGTTGGGATTGGTCCAGGAAGTGTTTGTACAACAAGAATTCAAACAGGAGTTGGCTACCCTCAATTAAGTGCTGTAATTGAATGTGCTGATGCAGCCCATGGTTTAGGAGCTCATATAATTGCAGATGGTGGATGTACATGTCCTGGAGATGTTTCAAAAGGTTTTGGGGGTGGTGCAGATTTTGTAATGTTAGGTGGAATGTTTGCAGGTCACGATGAAGGCAAAGGGAAAATAGTTAAATCAAACGGCTCAAAATATATTGAATTCTACGGCTCAAGTTCTGAAACAGCAAATAAAAAGCATTATGGAGGATTATCAAATTATAGAAGCAGTGAAGGAAGAACTGTAAGAGTTAAATATAGAGGAAAAATAAAAGATACAATTCAAGATATTCTAGGTGGTGTTAGAAGCAGTTGCACTTATGTAGGTGCTCCTTCATTAAAACAATTAAGTAAATGTACTACTTTTGTAAGAGTTGCAAAACAATTTAACGATACTTTCACTAAGTAAGTATGAAGGAACACTAAGTAAGTATGAAGGAATACAAAATCGCCTCAATTGCTGGAGATGGTATTGGAAAAGAGGTTGTTCCAGAAGCTCTAAAAATACTTAAAGAAGTAGCAAATCAACATCAATTTAAATTAAAGATAGATGAATTTGATTTTTCATCATGCGATTATTATGAAAAGCATGGAAAAATGCTACCTGATGATTGGAAACAACAAATTGGTAATCATGATGCGTTATTTTTTGGTGCAGTAGGTATGCCAGATAAATATCCAGATCATATTACTTTATGGGGTTCCCTACTACAGTTTAGAAGAGAATTTGATCAATTTATTAATTTAAGGCCAGTAAAATTATTTGAAGGAGTAAATGCACCATTAGCAAATAAAAAACCTGGTGACATAGATATGATGATAGTGCGTGAAAACACTGAGGGCGAATATTCTTCGGTAGGTGGAAAAATGTATCAAAATACTGAAAGAGAAATTGTTATACAAGAAACTATAATGTCTAAACATGGAATAGATAGAGTTCAAAAATTTGCATTTGAATTAGCAAAAACAAGAGATAGAAAAAAATTAACTAATGCCACAAAATCAAATGGTATTTCTATAACCATGCCATACTGGGACCAAAGATTTTATGAAAATAAAAAAGATTTTCCTGAGATAAAAACAGATCAATTTCATATCGATATTTTAGCTGCAAGATTTGTTTTAACACCAGAGTGGTTTGATGTTGTCGTAGCATCAAATTTATTTGGAGATATTCTATCCGATCTGGGTCCAGCATGTACGGGAACAATTGGTATAGCTCCATCAGGAAATATTAACCCAACAAATAAACATCCTTCTTTATTCGAGCCTGTTCATGGATCAGCACCTGATATTGCTGGAAAAGGTATTGCAAATCCAATAGGTCAAATTTGGTCTGGCGCTATGATGTTAGATTATTTAGGCGAAAAAGAAGCTGCAACACGAATAGTAAGTTCAATTGAAAAAACTTTGCTAGAAAAACAAAATAGAACTAAAGATCTAGATGGTGATAGCAATACAAAAGAATGTGCTAATAAAATCTTAGATAATATAAATTAACTTAAGTTGTTAAATATTGAATAGCAAAAAATATGGTAGCAAATGATGCAAAAGTTGAGATAAATAAAGCTTTTATTATATTTTCAGGACTTACATTATAAGCAGAACATAATACTACAGCTGTATGACCACATGGTGCAACACTAACAAAAAAAGCACCAGGAATTTTTTCAGGTTGTCCTGCATCAAATATGATAAAGCCGATTATCAAGAGGATGATTGGGGAAACTACTAATTTCAATATAGATACAGAAGCAGTTAGTTTATTAATAACTTTATGTGTGTAAAAAGATAATGTGATACCAATTGCGAAAAGTCCTATAGGGGAAACACAAGCTGCCAAAACAGAAAGAACGTAGTCTATTGGCGTATCATCGATATTTATCTTAAACACAAATAGTAAAAGACCAATTAAGATTGAAAATATCATTGGATTAAGAACTATGTTCTTTATAAATGCAGTTAATCGAATATTTTTTTTAGTGGTAAGTTCTAAAAAAAAAGCAATTACAGATAATAAAATAACCCCATCCATTAATATTATACTTGTTACTTGAGTAATTACTTCAGTTCCAAAATAGATTTTTGTAATAGGTAATAATAATGTTACATGATTTGATAGTGCTACCATTAATGCCCATATAATAGATTCTGGAACAGGTCTTTTAAAAAACTTTGACGTTAATAAAAATGTTAAAAACCCAAGACTGCCTTGCATTAAAAAATATGAAACTATCTGTTTTATATCGACTTGGCCGATTTCACTTTGAGCAACAAATTTAATTATTAAGGCAGGGACCGCTACATAGAATAAAAACAAATTTAAAACTTTTGCATGACCTAAGTCAAAAATTTTAAGTTTTCCAAAAACAAAACCAAATAGTGTGATAAAGATAAAAGGCGTTAACCCAAGAAATATTGAGTACATTTTATTAAAGTATTGTTATTCTATGAAGTATTCTATTACCTTTAAACGGTGTAGCCTGATGGAGCATGGCTCTATTATCCCAAATAGCAAGCTGATCTTTTTCCCATTCTAATGAATATTGAAAGGTTTTTTTTGTCTGATGATTAAATAAGAACTTCTTTAAGTCTTTTTTTTGTTTAGTCATATATGTATTAAATTTTAAAAAGTGTCCTGGGCTACAGTATATAGTTTTTTTATTTTTAATAGTTCTTATTATTTTATGCCTGGAAATCAGTTCTTTAGATATTTTTCCTTTTTCTTTTTCTCTCTCCACTGTTGTAATTGATATTGGTCCATGTGAAGAATAGATGCCTTTTAATTTTTTAAGTTTATTCTTATAAGTTTTTGATAATTTTTCATAAGCTAAGTACTGCGAAGAAAAGTCAGTATTAGCAACACCTTTTTTAGGCACTAGTTTAGAAAGTAACATCGTGTATCGAGGAGGTTTTTTTGTATAAGAGGAGTCTGTGTGAAATTGTTCACCAAAACTAGGTCCTTTGTCAGTAGATTTACGTTGTACAACAGTTATTTGAGGATATTTTTTATTTAAACCTTTCAATCTTGGATAATTAGCTGGTTTACCAAATTTTTTTGCAAAATTAAGATAATTTTTGGAACTAAGTTTTTGTTTTGGAAAATAAATCATTCCATACTTATCAAGTGTAGATTTAATTTCTTTTAATTGCTTATTATCAATTTTGTTAAGATTACAGATAATTTCTGCAGCCCTATTTTTTTTTGAAATTATTTTTAACATTAAATATCTTTTATATTTTTTTGATTTAAGGGTTTTTTAATTATTGTTACAGGGTATTTTTTCTTTTCAACTTCAATAGATAAATTTTTATTGACCAAATTTTCGAAAGTATTTCCAGAGTTGACATAACCAAATGAGATATTTTTTTTAAAATTAAATGAATAGTTTCCTGAAGTTGTTCTACCAATTATTTTATCATCCAAGTAAATTGGCTCTTCATGAAGTAACAAAGGTTCTCCAGGTACGTTATCTTTCAATATCATCATAGCTAATGATTTTGTAGGATTTTTATCTTTAATTTTTAATAATGCTTCTTTTCCAACAAAATTTATATTTTTTTTATAACTAATTGCAAAATTAAGTCCTGCTTGATATTGATTTTCTTCAGGTGATATATCATGTCCCCAATGTAAGAAACCACTTTCCATTCTCATAATATCCATAGCATGGGCACCACACAGTGATAAGCCATGATTTTTACCCTCTTTAATAATAGCTAAAAATAATTTTTTGCTTTCATCTATGTTTGTATATAATTCGAATCCTATTTCACCTACATAAGATAATCTTTGAGCCCATACTTTAACTCCGTCAATAGTAACAAATTTTCCATGACTAAACTTTATACCTTCATTTGTAAAATCGTCATTACTGATATTAGATAGTAATTTTCTTGAGTTGGGTCCGTATAATCCTAGGCATGTTAAATCTTCTGTTACATCATTAAAATTGACCTCTTCTGAAATATGTTTTTTTATGTGAAATTTATCATGTTCTCTTGTTGCTGCTGGACCTATCACTCTAAAATGGTTTTTTTCAAGACAAGTAACAGTAACATCAGTCTCTATTCCTCCATCTTCATTTAACATCTGGGTATAAGTTGCTCTACCCTCAATATCTTTTATGTTTGCTGTACAAATTTTTTGTAATTCTTCATGAACATTTTGCCCTTCTAGGTCAAATTTTGAAAAAGGAGATAGCTCAAATAATCCAACGTTTTCTCTGGCATTTTTGGTCTCAAATTCAGCTGATGGATACCAATTTTGATAACCAAAACTATAATTGTAATCAGCCTTTTCACCTTTCAACGCATACCACATAGGTCTTTCAAAACCACCCGAGGTTCCAAAACAAGCTCCTAATTTTTTTAGCTCCTCTTGGTAGGGTAATACAATTTGGTTTCTTGATGTTTTATGTTGTTTAAATGGCCAATGCATTCCATATAAATCACCAAGTGTTTCTGTCACTCTTTCCATTATAAATTTTTTTGATGAATGAAATTTTTGAAATCTTTTAATATCTAATGAAAATAAATCCTCATTAATGTGTCCATTAATCATCCATTCTGCAGTAACTCTTCCAGCGCCTCCTGAACTTGCAATTCCAATACTATTAAAACCACAACATGTAAAAAGTTTTTTAATCTCAGGCGTTTCGCCTAAAAGATATTGAGTATCAGGAGTAAATGATTCTGGGCCAGAGAAAAATTTTCTAATTCCTGCATTTTCCAACATAGGCAACCTGTGAAATGATTTTTGTAAATAAGGTTCGAAATGATCAAAATCATCTGGTAATTCACCAAAGGAAAAATCATCTGGCACAACACCAGTATTTTTAAAAGCTGGTTTTGCATTTGGTTCAAAAATTCCAACTAACATTTTACCTGCGTCTTCTTTAAGATAGAGACAATTATTATAATCTCTTAAAACTGGTAAGTTTTTTGGTAGATCTTTCATTGGTTCTGTGATCACATAAAAATGTTCATTGGGATACAATGGAATACTAACATTCATTTTTTCACCTATTTGTCTAGACCACATACCTGTTGCTAAAACAACATATTCACAATCAATTTTTCCTTTATCGGTCTCAACTCCAACTATAGAATTATTTTTAACTAGAATTTTTGTTACAGGCGTTTTTTCAAAAATTTGTGCTCCTTCCATTCTAGCAGCTTTAGCTAAAACATTAGTTACACCTACTGGGTCAGCTTGACCATCTTTTGGCATAAAAACACTTCCAATAATGTCCTCATTATTTACAACAGGATATAAATTCTTTGTTTGTTTTTTATCCAAAACATGAACTTCAACATCAGATAGTTGAGCGGTAGTTGCTTGTCTCAACAACTCTTGCATTCTCTCTTTAGTGGTAGCTACTGTAATTGCACCATTCTGTTTTAACCCTATAGATAATTCAGTTTTCTTTTCTAATTCTTGATAAAGATCCAAAGTATATTTTCTTAACTTTGTAATAGTAGATGAAGCCCCTAATTGACCCATTAAACCAGCTGCATGCCATGTAGTTCCAGATGTTAATTGGTCTCTCTCTAATAGAACTACATCTTTCCAACCAAATTTAGCTAGATGATATGCACACGATGTTCCAGCTACGCCACCTCCAATAACTACAACTTTAGTGCTTCTTGGTAAATCTTTATCCATGAATATATTTTTAAAGTATAATAATACTTAAAAACAAACAATGTGGTCAATGTGAATTGGTCGTTTAATACCAAATTTTTCGTCTATTTCATGCTGGTGAATATGGTGTGAATGAACAAATACAGGAATTTGTAACTCACTTGGTGTTTTTAAAGTATAAATAAAATTTGTTCCTCTAAATTTACGATCAACGACTTCTAATTTTAAATTACTTTTATCATCATGTTCTAAATCTTCTGGTTGTAGTAAAAGTTTTACCTCTGAACCATTTGGATAATGTTTAACAAAATTACCTTTAATTGTTCCAAGATCTTTATTTTCTAAACTATTTTCGCTTGTAACTTTTGCAGGAATTAAAATTCCTCTATTTAAAAAATTTACAACTTCTACTGAATTAGGAAAATGATAAACATTATAGGGATCATCAAATTGTTTAAGTTGTTTATTTAATATTATTCCGCATTTACTTCCCAAGTAAAACGCTTCGTATGAATCGTGTGTTACAATTATAGTTGTTATTTTGGATTTACTTAATAATTGTTTTAATTCAACTTGAATTTCTTCTTTAAAGCTTTGGTCAACATTGGACAATGGCTCATCTAATAATAATAAGTCTGGATTCGAAACTAAAGCTCTTGCTAGTGATGATCTTTGCGCTTCACCGGCACTTATCTCATGTGGATATTTATTTAATATTTTTTTTAAATTCAAAAATTCTACTATTTCTTTTGCATTTATTTTAATTTTTTTTTTATTTTTTTTTTCCGTACCAATTAATATATTTTTTTCAACATTGTAGTGTGGAAATAAACTATTGTCTTGAAAAGCAAGTGAAATATTTCGGTCCTCTGGCTCAATGTGAATTTTTTTTGAAGATATAGTTTTATTATTGATAATTATAGAACCATTATTAATCTTTTCTAATCCAGCGATTGTTCTCAAAATCGTAGTTTTTCCTATTCCTGAAGGTCCTAGAAGACAAATAATGTCTCCTTCGTTTTGAACTGAAAAAGACACATTTTTAACTTTTGTTTTTCCACCAGCTTTGAAATCAACGTTATTTACTTCTAAAAAGTTATTAGCCATTATTCTCTTTTAAAATATAATTTGACGTTATTGTAATAAAAAAGGCAGCAATTAAAATTAAAAATAATGATGGTACCGCTGCTGCTTCAAGCATATCCTCTGAGGCTGAGATATAAGCAGTAGTTGCAAATGTTTCAAAGTTAAATGGGCGTAAAACCAAGGTAATTGGCAATTCTCTAATTATTTCAAGAGATATTAAAATAACTACAAATAATAATGAATTTCTCAAATATGGTACATGAATATTTAGAAATGTTTTTCTTTTTGAATAACCAAGAAGATATGCACTCTCATCAACTGAAACGTTTATTTTTTCATATCCTGATTTTATTCCATTGAAAGCTAGTGAGTAAAAACGAACAAAATATACAATAACTAAACCTAAAATAGATCCAATAAATAATTTTTTAATTGATAAAAAACCTAAAGATTTAATTATATTCTCATCAAACCAGGCGATAAAGGTTATAAAAGCGACAGCTAAAATAACACCAGGTATGGCGTAACCTGAAATCGACAGTGTGGATAAAAAATTTAATGTTTTATTTCTTGAAACTCGATTTCCATAATTTGAAATCAGAGCAAATGTTATTAGAACTAAGCTGGATAATCCAACTAAATAAAGTGTGTTTAACAAAAGATTAATTACATTTATGTCAAAGAAATTTTCTGGAAATTTTATTGTCCAATAAAGCATTTGTCCTAATGGAAATAGAAAACTTATAAAGAACAATAAAAAACAGAATAAAAAGGCAAAAAAAGAATTTGTTCCAGAAAGTTTTATTTTTTCTTTTTGTTTAAAAGCACCTCTTGTATCCAAATGATATTTCGCTTTTTTTCTAGATAGGTTTTCAGTCAGAAAAAGAATAAATATAAATAACAAAAGAAAAAATGATATTCTATTAGCAAAAGCTAAATCATCAAAAGTTATCCAAGCATTATATATACCTGTTGTTAGTGTATTAACTGAAAAAAAATCTACTGCCCCAAATTCTGCTAGTGTTTCCATTGCAACTAAAGAGAGACCAGCAACTATTGCAGGTCTAGCAGCTGGTAATATTATTGAATAAAAAGATTTAAATTTTGAAAAACCTAAATTTTTTCCAAGGTCTATTAAATTTTGTGATTGATATAAAAAAGAAGATCTTGCAAGAATATAAACATAGGCATAAAGAGAAAATGAAATAGATAATATTAAACCAAACATTCCATCAAACTTTGGTATACTTTTATTGTACTCACCTTCACCAAATAAAGTCTTTAATATTGTAAATGCAGTGCCATAATTGTCAAAAAATGCAAATAAAGAGTATGCATAAATATAGGGTGGTATAGCAAAAGATAAAATTAATGCCCATTTAAAAAAGTTAACTCCTGGAAATTTGTAAAAAGAGACTACGTAAGCAGATCCAACACCTAGAAAAAAAGTTAGTATTAAGACACCAACTAGAAGTGACAAAGAATTAAAAATATATTCAAACAAAAAAGTTTTTTTAAGTATGTCAAAATATCGAGAAGTATCTTCAAAAAAACTAAAAGAGACTGTCAAAATAGGAATTATAACAAGCAATGAAATAAGTAGAGAGCTTAAAAACCAGATATTAAATTTGTTTGTAAACATAGAGATATTTGTAGTTTAAATGACCTATATAGTCTCTCTTAATATTTTTAAAAGTGCCTACGAAGGATGCATAGGCACTTTAATTAAGAAAAGTCAGATATTGAATACCTTTGAAATGTGCGGAAAATCTTTAGTACTTATCTCTGATAATTTCCTTTTATTTATTCTTTTGTTAATTTTTTTACACTCCTCAGCACATGGTACGCATGCATTGGCTGATTTATTTAAATTAACTTCAGACATAAATTTTTTTTTAACTTTCAATGTTACTTCCAACCAGCAGCTGTCATTACCTCTAGGGCATCAGCTTGCTTTGCTCCATAACTAGCAACACTTGTTGTTAGATCTTGTTTAAAATCTAAACCTAAGTTGTTCACTACCAATGGACTTGGTGAAACTCCAGCTATCATTGGAAACTCAAATGTATTATTTGTAAAGTGTTCTTGAGCTTCTGGTGATAATAAGAAATCAACAAGTGCAATTGCATTAGCTTTATTAGGCGCTCCTTTTACTAAAGCAGCACAACTAATATTCATATGTGTCCCTCTATCATTTTGATTAGGGAAAAATGCTTTAACTTTTTTTGCAGCTTCCTGTTGTTCTGGACCTTTATTACCTGATAACATCAAAGCTAAGTAATAAGTATTTGCAACAGCAATATCAGCTTCACCAGCTGCTACAGCCATAATTTGTGCTCTATCATTTCCTTTTGGATCTCTTGCCATGTTTGCAACAACTCCTTTAGCCCACTCACCTGCAGCTTTTTTTCCATTGTTTTTAACTAATGAAGCTACAAGAGATTTGTTATAAATGTTGCTAGAAGCTCTAATTGCAATTCTGCCTTTCCATTTTGGATCTGCTAAACTCTCATAAGTTAAACCTGATAACTCAGCACCGCTTACTCTTTCTGGTGAGTAGTAAACAATTCTTGCTCTTTTTGCTACTCCAACCCAGTGTGTAGTCCTAAAACTTTTTGGTACAGATGATTTAATTGTAGATGAAACTAATCCTGATTGAGTCATTCCTTTTGCTTTAAAAGCACCACATCTTCCAGCGTCAGCTGTTATATAAAGATCAGCAGCAGAGTCAGCTCCCTCTTCGATCATTCTTTTTTCTAAAGCACCAGCTTTACCATTGATTAAGTTTACTTTAATTCCTGTTGCTGCTGTAAATTTACTATAAAGTTCTGCATCAGCTTTATAATGTCTTGCATTAAAAATATTTACCTCATTTGCTATTGCAAAGCTTGATGCAAATAAGGATAAGATTAATGCGGATATTGTCATTTTTTTCATATATCTCTCTCTTTTGTTTTTTATAAATTATAATGATTTTGATAACTATTCGCAATGATAATGATTATCAATCGCATTAATGACGCACTTAACGATGATATTATTGATATTTTAAGACTTAAATTCCGAAATTTTACTATAAAGAAAGTTTCTGAAGGTTGTAACTCTAGCTACATTTTTCAAAGATTCTGGAAAGACAAAGTGAGCCTCTGTAATCGGACCCTCAACGCTTGGTAGAACTTTAATTACATTTCGAGATAAAGAAACTAAATAATCTGGAAGAGCCGCAAGGCCTACACCACTTTCGACTGCTAATAGTAAACCCATAACGCTATTTACTTTCATAACAGGTTTTCTTTTTTTATTATCTTTTATACCAAGTTTTAATGCCCAATCTGGGTTAAACACTGGTGATGGGGCTCCTCTACCAAATGATATAAAATTATGCTTGCTTAAATCATTTATAGATTTAGGCATTCCATGTTTTTCTAGATACTTATTTGAGCCATATATATGGTAATTTATGTCCATTAGTTTTCTTTGAATATAATTAAGTTGCTTTGGTCTTCTCATAAATATTCCTATATCGGCTTGTCTTGTGCTTAAATCTAACTCTTTATCGTCAAAAATTAATTCTATTTCAATTTCTGGATTTAATTGCATAAACTCTTGAATTCTCGGAGTTAGCCAGTGAGTACCAAAACTTCTAACAGTTGTAATTGTTAGTTTTCCGGTTGGTTTATGTTTTTGATCTCCTAAAGTTGTTTCTACCTCTTTAAGTTTACTGATAACTTCATGTGCAGTTTTATAAACGTATTCACCATTTTCTGTAAGTGTTAATCCTCTTGCATGTCTTTCAAATAACTTTACTTTTAAATCTTCTTCTAAAGATTGAATTTGTCTACTAATTGCAGATTGACTTAGATTTAGAATTACAGTAGCGCTTGTAAAACTACCAGCTTCAGCCACCGCATGAAAAATTTTTAATTTATCCCAATCCATTATTTATTTACGTCCACTAGAATTCTATTTTTCAATTTTCCTCCAAGCATTTCTGGAAATATAGTCAATAGTTCCTCAAGCCCAACTATTTTAATTGATTTTTCTATAATACTAAAATCTACTAAACTTGGAACTTCACCCCATACGAATTCTTTTCTTTTGTTGCTTACATTAACTGAATCTACGCCCCATAGTTTTACAGCTCTGATATAAAAAGGAACTACAGAAGTATTTAATTTGTTTGTTCCACTCGCATTACCACAGACAGCTACAATTCCTTTTAATCTTGTTTGAGATATTGCATTTGCTAAAATATTTCCACCGACAGTGTCAACAACACCATCCCAAGTACCTTTACCAATTAATCTTGGTTCACCTTCAAATTCTTTACGATCTAAAACAGTTTTTGCTCCTAATTCTTTTAAATAATCAGCTTTTTCAGGTTTTCCTGTGATTGCAGTTACATTACATCCCATTTTTGACAGAATATTTACTGCAACCATACCTACACCACCTGTTGAACCTGTTACAAGTACATCGTTCACTTTACTTTGTAGTAATAATTCTTCTTTTGCTTTAACGGCAAATGCACACAACATTGCAGTAAAACCTGCTGTACCCATCATCATTGCTTGCTTTAAATCAATACCTGAAGGTTTCTTTATCAGAAATTCTTTTTTAACTCTTGCATATTGAGAGAATCCTCCATGAAACAATTCTCCAACTCTGCAACCAGTAAGTATTACCTCATCACCTTCTTTAAATTCATCTGACTTGCTTTCTGCTACTGTACCTGAGAAATCAATTCCAGGAATTCTTGGAAACTCTTTAACTAATTTTGCCCCATCTTTTAAAATCAAAGCATCTTTATAATTTAAATCAGAGAATTGTATTTTTACTAAAACCTCACCCTCGTTTAAAAAATCAAAATTTAATTCTTTAACTTCTTGAGAAAAATTTTCACCATCCTGGTTTAAGACCAGCGCTTTGAAAGTTTCAGGCATGTATAATTAAACTCTATTTTGCAATAAATCGCAAATATCTATTCTGATAACTAAGATCGTCTTTAAATTGACCTAAATAAAAATTAGTAACAGTTGTAGCTTGTTCCTTTTTAATACCTCGCATTGTCATACACTGGTGAGTTGAGTCAATTGTAACTGCAACGCCTTTTGCATCTAGTGACTCCATTAATGTATTTGCGATTTGAACTGTTAATCTTTCCTGTGTTTGAAGTCTTTTTGAAAAAACTTCCACAACTCTTGCAATTTTGCTGAGTCCAACAACTCTCTCATTTGGAATATAAGCAACATGTGCGATTCCAATAATAGGTGCCATATGATGTTCGCAGTGACTTTGTACAGAAATATTTTTTTGAACTACCATATCGCTGTAACCTTCAACATCCCCAAAAGTTTTGCTTAAAATTTCTTTAGGATCCTCTTTGTAACCTTTAAAGTACTCTTTAAATGCTTTCGTAACCCTTTTTGGGGTTTCTAATAGTCCTTCTCTGGATGGATCTTCACCTATCCATTTTAAGATTTTAACAAAAGCCTCACGCGCTTCCTCATCTGTTACAATCTCAGTATTCTTGTTATTTTCGTTTTTTACTAATTTCATGATGGGTTTTTATATATATAAATCCTTAAATTTAAAATATTTAATATATTCAGTAATATGTTAGATATTGCGACTTATATATGTTTAAAAAAAGAGAAAATGTCGCTGATATAGAGGAAGGTAACTTATTATCTCCAAAATTCGATAATGATGGTTTAATCCCTGTAATTACAACATGTGCTGAAACCAAAGAGATTCTAATGCACGGTTATATGAATGTTGAAGCTTTAAAATTAACAATAGAAACAAAAGAAGCTCACTACTGGAGCAGGTCTAGAAAAGAGATTTGGCATAAAGGAAAAACTAGTGGGTTTACTCAAAAAGTAAAAGAAATAAGAATTGACGATGATCAAGATGCAGTTTGGATAACTGTAGATATTGGTGACGGTGCAAGTTGTCATGTCGGTTACAGATCATGTTTTTATCGATCAGTACCTACAGGCAAAATTGAAAATGGACGGAAAGTAGAAATGAAGTTTGAAGAAGAAAAGAAAAAATTTGATCCAGAAGTTGTTTATAAAGGGCAACCTAATCCCACTAAAATTTAATGAGTGAGGCTCAAAAAAACGTTCTTGGTGAAGATCTTGAAGAATGTTCTAAAAATCCATTAACTGGTTGGTTCAGAGATGGTTGTTGTAACACAGATGAAAACGATCGAGGTTTACACACAGTTTGTGTAAAAGTTAACGATGAATTTTTAGAGTGGTGCAAAGAGGCTGGTAATGATTTAATAACACCTCACCCTGAATTTGGTTTTCCTGGGTTGGTTGATGGAGATAACTGGTGTGTATGTGCCAGTTGGGTTGCAAGAGCTTTAGAAGCAGGAATTGGATGTTCTATATATTTAAAAAAAACTCATGTTAATACTTTAAAGTTGGTACCAATTGAAACTTTAAAAAAATTTGCAATAGATCTTTCTTAACTACATATTTCCGTACTTAGGTCCACCCCCACCTTCTGGCGTGACCCATGTAATATTTTGTGATGGTTCTTTTATATCGCAAGTTTTACAATGAATACAATTTTGAGAATTAATTACAAATTTTTCAACATCATTTTCTTTTTGAATTTCATAAACTCCAACTGGACAGTATCTTTGCGCAGGCTCATCGTATTTACTTAAAGTATATTTTATTGGTAAATCTTTATCTTTAAGTTGAAGATGTACTGGTTGATTTTCAGCATGATTAGTTCCTGTTAGATAAACTGAACTTGTTTTATCAAATGTAATGACATTATCTGGTTTTGGATAATCTATTTTTGGCATTTCGCTCGCTGGTTTTAAAGTTTGGTGGTCAGCATGTTTGTGTCTAAGTGTAAATGGTAATCTTCCTCTAAATAAAATTTGATCAATACCCGTAAATATTATTCCAAGAATTAAACCCCAGCTAAAGCTAGGTTTAACATTTCTAGCCTCATATAACTCTTTATAAACCCAACTTTTTTTGAAGTTTTCCTCATAAATAGACAATTCTTTGCTTGATTTTATGTGATCAATAATAGTTTCCGCTGCAATCATTCCACTTTTCATTGCAGTATGTGATCCTTTAATCTTTGGCATATTTAATGTACCTGCATCGCAACCAACTAATAATGCACCTGGCATAAACATCTTAGGTAGACTTTGAAAACCTCCCTCTATAAGTGCTCTTGCCCCATATGATATTCTTTTACCACCTTTTAATATTGATCTAATCGCAGGATGAGTTTTAAATTTTTGAAATTCATCAAATGGTGAAAGATGTGGATTTTTATAATCAAGACCAATGACATATCCTAAAAATATTTGTTTATTTTCAGCATGATAAACAAAGCTTCCTCCATAGGTACTGTTATCTAATGGCCAACCTGCAGTATGCATCACTAGACCTTCATCGTGATTTTCTTCTTTTAATTCCCATATTTCTTTAAATCCTATTCCATACTGTTGTGGATCCTTTCCTTTATCTAAATCAAATTTTTTGATTAATTCTTTTCCCAAATGTCCTCTACACCCTTCTGCAAAAACTGTAACTTTAGCATGAAGTTCCATTCCTGGTTCATAACCATCTTTTTTATTACCTTCTTTATCTAAACCCATATCTTGAGTTGCTACACCCTTAACAGAACCATCTTCATTATATAAAACTTCACTTGCAGGAAAACCTGGGAATATTTCAACTCCAAGAGTTTCAGCTTGTTCTGCTAACCATCTACATAAATTAGCTAGACTAATAATATAATTGTTATGATTTTGTTGTACTTTAGGTAATAACCAGGTTGGCCAACTAATTTTTTTTGTCTTTCCCAGAAATAGAAACTTTTCTTTGTTAACTTTTGTTTTAATTGGTGGATTAAGATCTTTCCAATTTGGCAATAGTTCGTCTAAGGCTCGTGTTTCAAACACGTTCCCGGATAAAATATGTGCACCTATTTCAGATGCTTTTTCTAAAAGGCAGACATTAATATCTGGATTTAACTGCTTTAATTTTATTGCAGTTGAAAGTCCCGATGGTCCGCCACCTACGATTACAACATCGTATTCCATCACTTCTCTGGACATACTAATTTCTTACAGTATTTGTTATTTTTGTATAGTGTTTAATTTGTTCAGTTCCTCTAAGAATTGAGGAAGTGCTTCGAATAAATCAGCTTCCAGGCCGTAATCTGCGACACTAAAAATAGGTGCTTCACCATCTTTATTTATAGCAACTATAACTTTACTTTCTTTCATTCCTGCTAAATGTTGAATAGCTCCAGAAATTCCAACTGCTATATATAGATCAGGAACAACAACTTTTCCTGTTTGTCCCACTTGATGTTCGTTTGTAATATATCCAGCATCAACCGCAGCTCTTGAAGCTCCTATTGCAGCATTTAGCTTGTCCGCTACATCAGTTATCAGTTTGAAGTTTTCTCCACTTTGTAAGCCTCTACCACCAGAAATTACTATTCTGGCAGTGCCTAATTCAGGTCTATCTGATTTAATTTCTTCTCTATTAATAAATTTAGTATTTTCAGTTTGGTCTGCTGCATCGATTTTTTCTATTTCTGCAGATCCACCAGTTGTTTCAGCTGCTTCAAATGATGTTGGTCTAATAGTAACACATTTTTTTTCGTCATTACTTTTAACAGTAGCAAATGCATTTCCAGCGTAAATTGGTCTTAAAAAAGTATCAGGAGAAATTACTTTTATAATATCGCTTACTTGTGAAATATCTAACAACGCTGCAACTCGTGGCATAAGGTTTTTTCCAAATGTATTTGCTGAGCAAATAATATGTGAATATTTATCAGCGTGTTTTAAAATTGCTGCAGTATAATTCTCTGCAATATAATTTTCATAAATTTCATGATCTATATGCAGAACTTTTTTTACTAAAGGAACTTCAGATAAAGATTTTGCAACATCATCTGCCTTACTTCCAATTAACAGTACATGAAGATCTTGATCTATTTGCGATGCAGCTGTAATCGCGTTTAAAGTAAATGGTTTTACCTCTTTGTTGTTATGCTCTGCTATTAATAAAACTGACATTAAATTACCTTAGCCTCATTTTTTAATTTTTGCACTAATTCCTCAACACTAGCAACTTTTATACCCGCTTTTCTTTTCGGTGGTTCTTCAATCTTAATATGTTCTATTCTAGGGTTTGTATCAACTCCTAGATCTGACGCATTAATCTGTTCAATAGGTTTTTTTTTTAGCTTTCATTATATTTGGCAGTGACGCATATCTTGGCTCATTTAATCTTAAATCACATGTAACAATAGCTGGTGTATTAACTTCTATAGTTTCAAGACCTTCATCTACCTCTCTAGTAACTTGTAATGATTGATCGTTTACCTCAATTTTTGAGGCAAAAGTTGCTTGTGGCCAATTTAAATGTGCCGCTAACATTTGACCTGTTTGATTGCAGTCATCATCAATTGCTTGTTTTCCCATAAATACTAAATCTGGATTTTCTTTTTCAACAATTTTTTTTAATATTTTAGATACAGCAAGAGGTTCAATGATACCATCAACCTTTACATGAATTCCTCTATCCGCTCCTACTGCTAAAGCTTTTCTAACTGTCTCTTGAGCTTTCTCTTCACCAACAGTAACTGCTATTATTTCTGTTGCTTTACCTGACTCTTTTATTTTTACAGCTTCCTCAATAGCATTGTCATCTGGTGGGTTCGTTGACATTTTAACGTTATCAGTAACTACACCACTACCATCCTCTTTAACTCTAATTTGAACGTTATAATCAATAACCCTTTTTACAGCGACTAAAATTTTCATTAAGCTCTCAATAATTTATTTTCTGCATCGTAAGGACTTTCTTCTAAAATTGTTGCCTCATGCATTTTACCAAGTATATCAATCCTTAGTTTTTGTCCAACATTTGCTAACTCAGGTTTAACCATTCCTAGTGCGATAGATTTTCCTAGTCTAAATCCAAAATCACCACCAGTTGCACGACCTACAACACTACCATTTTCATAAATTGGGTTGTTTCCGAGTACATCCGCATCACTAGTTTCGTGAACCTCTAGAGTAACAAGCTTATTATCAAAGCCTTTTTCTCTCCATTTATTTAAAGCATCAAGTCCAATAAAACTTCCTTTGTTTGGATGAATAAATCTATCTAAACCACTTTCGTAAGGTGAATACTCAATTGATAATTCAGTTCCAACTAGTTTGTAGGATTTTTCAACTCTTAAACTGTTCATTGCTCTGATACCATAAGGTTTTAAACCTAAGTCTTGACCAGCATCCATAAGTTTATCGAAAATATGATTTTGATATTCAATAGGATGATGAAGTTCCCATCCTAGCTCTCCAACAAAATTAACTCTCATTGCATTTACTGGTGCAAAACCTACATCTACTTGTTTTGCGCTTAGCCATTTAAAATTTTCATTTGAAAAATCATCATTTGACACCCTTTGCATTAATTCTCTTGCTTTCGGTCCTGATACTACAAGTACACCTTTACTATTTGTTAAGTTCTCAAATTGAACTGATCCATCTTTTGGCATCCAACCAAATATCCAATCGTGATCTAATCTTTGGTAAGCCCCGGCAGAAACAAGATAAAAACTATTTTCTGACTCTCTCATAATTGTAAATTCTGAGTGAACACCACCTTTGGTATTTAATGCGTGGCATAAATTAATTCTACCAACCTTTTTTGGTAATTTATTAGCTACCAACTTATCTAAAAATTCTTCAGCTCCTGGTCCTTTAATTCTACATTTAGCAAATGCAGTCATATCTAGTAAACCAACATTTTCTTTTACATTTTTACACTCTTTTTCAACTGCCTTGAACCAATTAGATCTTCTGAATGACCAATCATCTTTTTGTTCCATACCATCAGTTGCAAAAAAGTTTGGTCTTTCCCATCCAAATTTTTGGCCAAAAACTGCACCAAGATTTTTCATTCTGTCATAACATGGTGCTGTTCTTAAAGGTCTTGCGGCTGGTCTTTCCTCGTCTGGAAAGTGAGTTATAAATACATGGCTATAAGCTTCTTCATTTTTTTCTTTAAGATACGATTTTGAACAATAATCTCCATATCTTCTTGGCTCTACACCAAGCATGTCAATAGTGGGTTCACCATCAACGATCCACTCTGCTAGTTGCCATCCAGCTCCACCAGCTGCAGTAATGCCAAAACTATGACCTTCATTAATCCAAAAGTTCTTTAATCCCCATGCAGGACCAACTATCGGATTTCCATCTGGAGTATAACAAATTGCGCCATTATAAACTTTTTTAACTCCTACTTCTCCAAATGCTGGAACTCTATGAATAGCTCCTTCAATATGAGGAGCAAGTCTATCTAGATCTTCTTGAAAAAGTTCATACTCAGATTCCTTTGAAGGACCATCTACATAACAGGCAGGAGCACCATCTTCATATGGTCCTAAAATTAAACCACCTGCTTCTTCTCTCATGTACCATCTGCTATCACTATCTCTTAAAACTCCCATTTCTGGAAGACCTTCTTTTTTTCTTTTTTGAATTTCCGGATGTGGTTCTGTTACAATATATTGATGTTCAACTGGTATTACTGGAATATCTAAACCAACCATCTTACCAGTTTGTCTAGCAAAATTTCCTGAACAAGAAATTACGTGTTCGCATTCTATAGATCCTTTATCTGTTTCAACAACCCATCCATCTTTATTTTGTTTCATCGCCAGAACTGTTGTATTTCTGTAAATCTCAGCACCTCTATTTCTCGCGCCCGTAGCTAATGCTTGTGTTAAATCTGCAGGTTGAATATATCCATCTTCAGGATGTTGAATTGCTCCTATTAAATCATCTGTATGACACAAAGGCCAAATTTCTTTTACTTGATCTGGCGTTAAAAATTTTACGTCAACCCCAATAGTTTTTGCAACACCAGCGTACTGATGATATTCATCCATTCTATCTTTATTGTTTGCTAATCTAATATTTGACACAACACTAAATCCAACATTCTTTCCTGTTTCTTCTTCTAAGCTTTTATAAAGGTTAACAGCATATTTATGTAATTGGCCAACTGAGTAGCTCATATTAAATAATGGAAGTAATCCAGCTGCATGCCATGTTGAACCTGAGGTTAATTCCTTTCTTTCAATCAAAACAACATCAGACCAGCCCTTTTTAGCTAAGTGATACAGAGCACTAACACCAACAACTCCACCACCTACTACTACAACTTTTGCTTTTGATTTCATCATGCGATTTTTACTAAATTTTTCTTATAAACTAAACATAATTCTAATAGTCATAATCATCATCATCGTCATCTCTCCAACCCATTTGGTACATTAAATATGCGGCAGTAATTACACTCACCACTCCTGCGGCCATACCAAAATTTACTCCCATAGTTTGCCCAAAATAATACCATCCTATCTGAGTGGCACCAATTGGTGGGATGCAAAGTATTGCCATTAGTATTGCAATTCGTACTGGAAAACTAGGTTTTTTCATTAAATAGATGATCCCATTGGCATTGGTTGAGATACAGCTGTAGTTAGCCAACAATTTTTTAAAAATCCGTCAATTTCATATTTTTCAACTTGCCATTTGAATTTGTAATATTTTTTATCTTTATCCATTATGGTCACTTCAAATGTCGAAACACCTTTTGATTTATAAACTTCTACAATTTCATAATTTTCATGATTTAAAAGCATCGAATAAGAATCGGTCTTAATCATGTTTTTAAATCTCTCAATAGGTCCTGTAACTCTTTGATTGTTTGGGTGAGCAAAAAACCAGGTTTGAATTATACCACTATCTTTTTCAGGACTATCATTCTTCATTAAAGCATTGAGTTGAATCTCAATAACTTCTTTTGGCTTTATCTCTGGATTTGGTTTTCTTATCTCAGCAGATAATTCATTAAATGAAAAAATAAATAAAAAAAAAATACTATAGATTGCTGGCTGTATTTTTAACATCTTCCAAAAATTTAATTCTTTTTTCATTTGAAACAAATGGTACAGCAAAATATCGTTTATAGGTAATGTCATAAATACCACACTTATTAAAAATACCTTTTTTAATTCTTCTGAGCGGTAAATTTAAAAAAAAATCTGAAATTGAAAACCTTGGAGAGCCGTATGTACAGAAAATAATAGCTTTTTTACTTTTTAGTTTTCCTACAGCGTAACCATGGTTACCGATAAGTTTCTTAAAAGAAAAAGCCCAAGGTGGTGCTAATACTTTATCTATCCAACCCTCTAATATTGCTGGCATTCTATAGTTCCAAATAGGTGCTACAAGGACAATTAAATCGGTTTCATCTATTTTTTTTCTGTGATCTAAAACTACTTCGTCAGCTTTTTCGCCAGCATACACTGGGTTAAACTTTTCTTTATATAAGTCTATACATTCTACTGAATGACCTTTCTCTTCTGCTGATTTTATAAAAGCATCTTTGATTGCTGAATTGAAAGATTTTTTATTATAATGACCATAAACCAAAAATATTTTTTTCATTAATCTTTCAGAACTGGAAAAACTGGATTAGATTTTTGAAAAAGTTTTTGATATTCCTGTTTTATGCATCTGTTAGAAATAAATTCAATATTTTCCTTGTCAGCAATCGCTTGAGCTTCATTATTATGAATTCCATACTGTAACCATAATACTTTAGTTCCTTTTTTAACCGCTTCTTTTGCAATACCCTCTGCTTCGTTTGAAGGTCTAAAGACATCGACTATATCGATCTCTTCCTTGACTTTATCTAAACTTTCAACCATTGGTTCACCATTTACAATTTCGCCTACTGCAAAAGGGTTTATGGGTATCACTTTATAACCAAAGTTTTGCATATACTTCATGACTACATTTGCTGGTTTTCTTTTAAGATTTTTTTTATCTTCCCCTTTTTTCTCAGAACTAACGCCAATCATTGCAATGACTTTTGATTTTCTTAAAATGGATTTAATTTGATCGTCGTTCATAATTTAATTTTAATATAATTATTATTTATTTTTCCAGTCAGGTTTTCTTTTTTGTAAGAAAGCTGATATTCCTTCTTTTGCATCTTGTGAAGCCATATTTAAAGTCATCATTTTACTTGTAAATTTGTATGCATCTCCTAATGGCATTTCTAATTGTTTGTAGAAAGCTTGCTTACCAATTTTAATTGTTAAATTTGATTTTGAAGAAATGGTTTTAGCAATTTTTAGAACTTCTGAATTAAGTTTTTTACTTGAATAACAATCATTGATTAAACCAATATCTTTTGCATATTTAGCATTTATTGGTTCTCCAGTTAAAAGCATCTTCATCATAATTTTTCTAGTCACCTTTCTACTAACAGCAACCATTGGCGTACTACAAAACAATCCGATATTTACACCAGGAGTTGCAAATGTAGCTGTTGTTGTGCTGTAAGCTAAGTCACAACTCGCAGCTAATTGGCAGCCTGCAGCATAAGCTGCACCGTGAACTTTTGCTATGACTGGTTTTTTTCCCT
Organism: uncultured Pelagibacteraceae bacterium; assembly: GCA_902563435.1. Taxonomy (GTDB): domain Bacteria; phylum Pseudomonadota; class Alphaproteobacteria; order Pelagibacterales; family Pelagibacteraceae; genus Pelagibacter. Next base: position 134,728 of record CACEXE010000001.1, on the reverse strand, counting down.
CAACAATTTTCATCATTAATTTTGAACACAAGTTAAATAATTTTAAGTGATTTGATCTATTTTTTATTCCTCCAACTTCTTTTAAATTATGTCCTGCACTGAAACCTTTGCCTGATCCTTCTAAAATTATTACTCTAGTATTATTGTCTTTATCAAGTTTAATAAAAGTTTTTAAAAGATCTCCTAAAGTTTTAAATGATAATGAATTATATGTTTTTGGATCATTTATTATTACATTGCTTATACCATTGCCTAATTTTTTGATCTTAACATTCATAATGAGTTCGTCTTTCCTATTTTAGCTTGCCGTCTTCTCTCATTTTAGCTCTTATTTTGGTAGCTGAAATTTTTTGTATTTCCTCAGATAAGACTATTTCTTCAATTTTATACCCTACACCCCTTCCATAGCATATGTTTGTTATATTAGGGACCATCATTATTTTAAATCTACCATTAAATTCTGGATTTAATTTATCTTCTATATTTTTTTTTACTGTTTCAAAATCAAAAGGGTTATCATCAACACCCTGAACATCTCTAATTTGAATACAAACTTGACCAGTTTTTTTTATAATTTCTTTAAATAAAGTGTAGTGACCTTCGTGGAAAGGTTGCCATCTTCCAAGCATCTGTGCAGTTGGTTTTTTATTATCCCATTCATAACTCATTGGCCTATCTCCTTTATAATTTTTTCAGCCCAAACACTAGCATCTTGAGAGGTCACATGAAAATCATATTTTTCAGGCTTTATAAACATCTGATTTGTGTCTTCAAATCTTCCTTCTTTAATTGTGTCTACCCAAATTGTGTAGTCAGCAGGAAACAAACTCCTTGCTTCTGGTGTAGGGCAAATAAAATCAGCAACTACAAAATTACCTTTGCTTTTTAATTTTAATGCAAAATCTGCCATTCTTTTTGCTTGTCTTTTTCTTCCTTCTTCTGAGAAATCCCAATCATCTGCAGCTTTTCTAACTTCGTCTGCATTTAATCTTTTTGCATTAAGTTTTGGAGCCAGTTGCTCAGCTAAAGTAGTTTTGCCTGCTCCTGGTAAACCCATTATTAAAATTATTTTCACTTAAAAAATTATAGCATTTGAATACCCACACCAGTCTTTGGGTAAGTATAAAGATTATAATTTGCACAAAGTTCATCACCTGGCTTTAGATCTTTTATTGATACCATAAAAAAATATTTAGCATCAGGTTTCTCTAATAAATTGTAATACATGTTTTCTAAATTATCATCATTATCGTTAAATTTTTTTGCTTTGACAGTTGGATCAATTGGATCACCAAATTTTAAAGTCGGTAAAACATTTGATACTAATCTTTGAATTGTTGGACTATCTGAATGATTATAAAATCCACCTAATGGAGTTCTAATATATTTATTTTCGAATTGTTCGTCTCTAATGTGTGTAATACCAATAAATGTATTTGCTTTTATTTCTTTTGTTGCAAATAAACCAAGACCTTCAATTGGGGAATGCTTAATTGTAAGCTCATCTGGTAATGGTCTATACATAAATTATCACTTTCTACACAAGATTCGATGATACCCACTTGTGAAATTGATGGGTGGGATTATCCATATCGGGAGAAAAATTTCCACCATTATATGCATTGGAATTGCGGCCTATTTGCATCCGTTGAATGATATCTACATCTTCTTTTTGAATGTCCTCCCACAATTTATGGTTTTGTTTTCTCAATGATCTAAATTTTTCAGATTTAGCAGCTTTTTCACCTACATAATATATCTCCATATGTTCTAAAGTATTTTCATGGTCTATAGGTTCTAGCCAATATGCATAATAATGATCTTTATGAATACCTAACATAACATTAGGAAAAAGAGCAACATACTCTGCAATATGCTCCTTATTTTTTGGCCAATTAGGAAAGCTTGGAAATTTTTTCTTTCCTTTAAATTTAGGATTATAATTTGTTGTTCCTTGTCCAGCAAATCGATTGGGTAAACCTTGAATATGATAATGATCATCTATTTTGGAATATTTATTTAATCCAGGATGTACCCATGGCAAATGATAACTCTCACAATAATTTTCAATTGCAAATTTCCAATTACATTTTGCTTTTAATTTGAAATATCCAAAATCATTAGCATGATTTATTAACTCTCTATCTTTACTGATCCAAAATTTAGCCCATCTATCATCTAAGGGTTTGATATATTTTTCAAAAGGAATTTGATTGTTGCTAATATTTACAATTATTAAATCAAGCCACACATAAGATTTTATTTCTTTAAGATTACTTTTAGATTTATCAAACTTTGAACTGTGATGTTTGTTCATCCCTCCAATATGAGGAGTTGCTAATAATTCTCCGTCTGCTGTATAAGACCAGGAATGGTAAGGACATCTGATTACATTTCTAATTTTGCCAGGTTTATCTACAAGTTTCACACCTCTATGACTACATATATTATGAAAAACTTTAATTTTATTTTTTTTATTTCTAACTATAAGCAGTGGGAGACCTAATAGATCAAATGGTTTTACGTCTCCTGCTTTTGGTAATGAGCTAGCAGTACCAACTACTGTCCACTTATCTTCAAAAAGTTTTTTTCTTTCTATTAAAGTATACTCTTTATTTGTGTAACATTCATTTGGCAAACCATGTGCTTTACTAATTGGTTGTTTGACAACATCTAATTTTTTCTTTTCTATAATCTTGAAAATTTCTGACATTATTTAGTAACTTCATATAGACCCAACCAAGCATTGACATCTTTGCTTGCTATATAATCTGACTTAAAAAATTCTAATTCCTTCCACTTTCTTTCTTCGTTTAATTTTTCAATCTTTTTATCAAAACCATATTCTTCATGAATGCCTTCATTAATTGTAAAGCAAATAAGACCTTTGTTTTTTGTGATTCTTATAAATTCATCAAGAGCTGGTGGTTTCACATGACCAAAAGTAAATGTTCCAACACACATTAGTGCGTCGTAATCATTATCTTTTTCATTTATTGGTTTATTTAAATCAACTCTTTCTAATTTTTTATAAAGATTGTTTGGAACTAAATCTAAAAGTTTTTGTGATAAATCAGCGCCATAAAAGTCAGAAAAACCATATTTTTTTAACTCTAAACCAACTAAGCCTGTGCCACATCCAGCATCATAAATTTTTATATTTTTTTCTTTTTGGTATTTTGCAAATACTTCAGAGGTCTCTTTTGGACCTGTATAATTCCAATCAAGCATGTCTTTGTCATATTTATTGTTTAGTCCCCAGTCATCATAGAATTCCATAACCTCTTTTGTTTCTTTAAGTTTATAAATGGGTACTTTGTTGCCAACGTCTTTCTGAGCCATAGGATTTAATATTTTTTAATAATTTATTTATAAATATGAGGGGTATAAAGACAATTTTCACACAACTAAGAGTTGAAACCAGTTTGCAATTTATCCCTCTATATGTTCTGATGAATTATAATTAATTAATTAGGAGATAATAATGAAATTAAAAAGAATATTACTTTCTGCATTATTTGTTTTAGGCGTTACATCGTACAGTAATGTTGCTAATGCAAAATGTGGAGACATTACTATTGCTAATATGAATTGGGCCTCTGCAAATTTTATGGCTGAAGTTGACAAAATCATATTAGAAGAAGGTTATGGATGTAATGTTGAGCTTGTGCCTGGTGCTACAATGCCTACATTTACTTCGATGCAAGAAAAAGGTGAGCCAGATATAGCTCCCGAGTTTTGGGCAAATGCAGCAAAAGTAGAGTTAGAAGCTGCTGTAGCCGAAGGAAAACTCCACTCGATTAATAAAGCACCGATTACTGGTTTAGGTGAAGGTTGGTGGGTATTACCAGCAACTTTAGAGAAGCATCCAGAACTTACAACTGCCGATGCAATTTTAGAAAGACCTGATCTTTTCCCACACCCGGAAGATCCATCAAAAGGCGGATTTCATATTTGCCCTCCAGGATGGAACTGTGAATTAAGTAACAGAAATCATTTTAGAGCTTGGGGAATGGAAGCAAAAGGTTGGGCTATAGTAGAAACTGGATCAGCAGCAGGTCTTGATGGTTCAATTGCAAAAGCTGCAGAAAGAGGTGAAAACTGGTTTGGTTACTACTGGTCACCAACTGCTATAATTGGAAAATATGGAATGATTGCTGTGGATATGGGTGAGTACGCTGGTAAAGATAACTGGGATAACTGTTTGTCAAAACCCGAGCAAGAGTGTGCTAATCCTTTAAAATCTTCATGGGTTAAGTCTGAAGTTTATTCAGTCGCAACCGACAATTACAAAAAAACTGCTGGAAAAGAAGGTATGGATTATCTTGAAAAAAGAACATACCCAGGTCCAGTAATGAATGGAATGTTAGTTTGGATGGGAGAAAACCAAGCTGAAGGTGCAGATGCTGCAATTGAATTTTTGAAAACACAAGAGGACGTTTGGTCTAAATGGGTTTCAAGTTCAGCGGCTAAAAAAATCAAAAAAGCACTTTAATTAATTAAAATTATCGAACCCGTTATAAAACGGGTTCGATTTTAAGAAAAAATAAATGGACTTCTTTTCTAAAATTCCTGTAATGGATAGAACAGCTCTGAGAGAGTTGAAAAAAGGAATTGATTTAAGTTTTAAAGATTTTTCAAGAGCCTATGGTGACGGTATAGAGAGTTTTTTTGATCCACTGTTATATTTTTTAATTTGGTTAGAAAAATTATTAGTTAATAGTCCTTGGCCTATCGTCATTGGAGTATTTGCTTTATTAGCTTGGATAGGTTCCAGAAGTATTAAGCTGGTCATAGGAACTGTAATTTGTTTTATAGTTATTGGCTATTTTGGAATGTGGAAAAATTGTATGGCAACTGTTGCTATAATATCTGTTTCAACATTAGTTTGTATAGTTGTTGGTATTCCAATTGGGATATTAATGTCAAAATCAAGTAGAGCTGAGAAGGCAATATTACCTATATTGGACATGATGCAAACTATTCCAAGTTTCGTTTACCTCATACCTATAATAATGCTTTTAGGAATAGGGAAAGTACCTGGTTTATTGGCAGTTTGTATTTATGCTTTACCACCAGTTGTTAGGTTAACAAACCTTGGAATTAGAGAGGTTGATAAAGAAACACTTGAAGCAAGCGAAGCATTTGGTGCAACGCCAATGCAAAAGTTAAAATCTGTGCAAATTCCGTTGTCTTTACCCACTATATTCGCTGGAATAAACCAAACAATTATGATGGCTTTGGCTATGGTGGTAATTGCGTCAATGATTGGAGTTAAAGGTCTAGGAGTGCCTATTTTACAAGCTATTTCTAATCAGTATTTAGCACTTGGAATGATGAATGGACTAGCAATAGTAGCTCTGGCGATCATCTTTGACAGAGTAACACAGCAGTACGGTCAGAGAATTCAAAAACATAGAGGTCAGAAAAAATAACCCTGACACTTTGATCTAATATTTTTCTAGACAGTTATTTTAAAATAAATAATTATCCAATAATGAATTTTTCATTAGAAATTGGGCCTCACACAGATCTTGATACTTTACCTGAAGTTAAAGATGTTTACGTGACCATGCTACCTGGAGGAGATTATAAAGAGACTGCTGATAAGTCTGGTGATTTGGTTAAAAAAGGATTTAATCCAGTGCCCCACTTCCCAGCTAGATCAATAAATAATGAGGAAGAACTTAAAGACTACATCACGAGATGTAAAGATTTAGGTGTAAAACAGATATTGGCTATAGGTGGAAGTAGAGACCCAGTTGGAAAATTTGACAGCTCATATCAAATATTAGAGACAGGTTTATTTGATGGAATTAAGATTGGAATTGCTGGACATCCAGAGGGTAGTCCTGATATATCCGACTCAGAATTAGAAAAAGCAATGATAGATAAAAAGCCTTATGCTGATTATATAGTTACTCAATGGTTACTAGATTCTCAGCCTATCGTTGATTTCATTTCTAAACAAACGATACCAGTTCATGTTGGAATAACTGGGCCCATGAAAATTTCAAGCTTGATAAAGTTTGCAAATATTGTTGGTGCAAAAAATTCCATTAATTTTCTTAAATCTAATTTTAGTAAGGCATTAGATTTATTGAAACCTAAAGACCCTAATGATCTAATTGGGAAAGTTAAATCGCATACTGATTATTTTCACATTTATACATTCGGCGGCTTGAAGGAAACAAACAAGTGGTTGAAGGAGAATAACTATGTCTAATGAATTTGACTATAGTAAACTAAGACACGTAACATCAGTAGATCAATCTGATAGAAAAGTGCCTTATAATTTAAGACAAAGCGGACCAACAAAAGTTGAAATGTTAATTTCAACACGTGTAAGAAAATCACCCTATTGGCATTTGTCAATGAAAGAAGGCTGTTGGAGAGCAACTGTATATAATCGTATTTACCATCCAAGAGGATATGTAAAACCTGAAGATGGTGGTGCAATGGTAGAGTATGATGCAATAGTAAATCACGTAACAATGTGGAACGTTGCTGTTGAAAGACAAATTAGAGTAAAGGGTCCAGATGCAGAAAAATTTGTAGATTATGTAATCACAAGAGATGCTACAAAAATTTCGCCAATGAGAGCAAGATATGTAATTCTTTGTAATGCATATGGCGGAGTATTAAATGATCCTATTCTTTTAAGAATATCAAAAGATGAATTTTGGTTTAGTTTATCTGATAGCGATATAGGTCTTTATTTACAAGGCGTAAACGCTGACGAAAGATACAACGTAGAAATTGATGAAATAGATGTAAGCCCAGTTCAGATACAGGGGCCAAAATCTAAAGCATTAATGAAGGATTTATGTGGAGATCAAGTAGATTTTGACAATATGCCATTCTACGGTTTAGCAGAAGCTAAAATCGGTGGAAGAAGTTGCGTGATATCTCAATCAGGGTTTTCTGGTGAAGCTGGTTATGAAATTTATTTAAGAGAATGTACGCTATACGCAGAGGATATGTGGAATGCAGTTCTTGAAGCAGGAAAAAAACATAGCCTAATGGTTATTGCCCCTGCGCACCATAGAAGAATTCAAGCTGGAATTCTTTCTTGGGGTCAAGACATGGATAATCAACATAATCCTTTTCAATGTAATTTAGGTTATCAAGTATCATTGTCTGGTAAAGGAGAATGGAACAAGAAAGCAGATTACGTAGGAAAGAAAGCTCTTGAAAAAATGAAAGCTGATTTAAAAGCAGGTCACAAACCATACAAACTTCAATTAGTTGGTCTTGAATTAGGAGGAAAACCAATTGAGGAATACGCTCCTGACTTTTGGCTAATTTCAGATGAGGGTGGTGGAGAACCTATAGGTTTTGTTACTTCTCCTTGGTATCATCCTGAAAAGAAACAGAACATTGCTATGGGTTATGTGCCATTTGATGGAACATTGAACGCAAATGGATTTCCAAAAGGAAAAGTAGGATCTAAGTTCAAGGTACATTTGCCGGAGAAATATTCTGAAACTCCAGGCAAACCTGTTGATGCAGTAATAGTAGATATACCATTTAAAGAATCTTACAACGCAAATACAAGAGAAGTTGTAAAAGGTTAAATAACTTTAAGGGAGGAGTTTAGCTCCTCCCTAATTAAAATGTTCGCACAATTTTTAGAAATTTTTTTTAAATCTTTAAAATTAGATCAAAGCTTATACAGAGATAATAAATACTTTGGTGAGGCTGCAATCTATTTTGCTGGTCTTGTAATGATACTTGATGGTGTCGCGGGAGCAGTAGCGGCAAATTCAATCGTGAGAACATCAATTGGCATCTCGGGCTTGACTGCTCTTTTAACATGGTTTGTTTGGGCTATTTTTATTTTTGTAATTGGAGTAAAAATTTTTCCAGATAAAGGGAGTAAGGTTCCTTTTAAAAAGATTTTAATAGCTGTGGGTTATGCTCATGCGCCAGGTTTAATTAGGTTTTTTGCAGTAACACCTGACTTAGTTCTGCCAATTATTTTCCTTACTCAATTTTGGATATTTGCATCTCTAATAATATCAACCAAACAAATTTTGAATTTAAAATCTAACTTGAAATCATTTGGAATAGTATTTTTATCTTTTCTAATAATAGCTTTTCTATCTATAACATTCATAATTAATAGAATGAATTCAATTCCAATTAGTAATATTAGCTAAAAAGGAAAAACAGTTTTAGATGTTCTGCAAGATTTGCAAATTTTAAAACCAGTAAGGAATAAATTTTGAGTTACGCTTTCATCTTCTTTTTTACACTCTTCACAAATATCATTTAAATCTGCTTCTAAATTCTTATTTAATTCTGCATCATATTCTTTAGTCATTATCTGTTAATCCAGCTCCTGCTGTTCGTTCCCTCGATTTATCACTTTCATCAACGTAAGTTTTTAGCGATAAATTATAAATTTCAGACCATTCATCTTCATTAAAACTGTTCTTATTATCTAAAAATTTTAAGTTAATTTTGTCTGATTTTTCTAATACATCACCTGTCAAATAGTTGGAGTAAATAGACTCGTTAAAATTAAATAAAAATTCTTTATCATCCATCTTTAAGAATATTCTCTTACCAATAATTTCAGAGGTTCTGCTTACAAACGACAAAAATATAAGTGGAAAAGCAATCTTATTTATCTCAATTTCGTTGAATTTAGATATTGATGAAGATTGATCAAAAAAATTTAATCCAGATAATATAGGACAATAAAAAGTCTTTGGAGTATTTGAGGCCGATATTTCATCTATATTTTCAAAATTACTGATTTTATAAATTTTGTAGTATTGGTTTAAATTTTTAAGACCTGGCAATCCAAACATTTCTAGTAATCGAATATTTTTTCCAACCTCCTCTGATATTCCCCAAGAAAAACCAATAGCTTTAGATGCTTTTTTTGTAGTTACTTCTATTTCACTAAAGCTTCTCATTTATTTATGATTTATAAATCCATTTATCATCAAAATTTCCAAGTTCTGAAGGCAAAGGTGCTCCTTGGAACATGCAAATACGCAACCATTTATCTGATCTAGGATCAAACTTAATAGCTCCAAAAAATGATAATTTTAATCTTAACATATCAATTGGAACTAGTTTGGACCCAATTGTATTGTCTTGGATTTCTGAATAAGGAAACTTTTCTACAATAAATGCTCTTCTGACAACGTGTCTTAAATGATTATTATCTTTTAAAAATTTGCCAATTTTAGAACTATTTTTTTTTGTAAATACAGCTTCATAAAGTTTATTTATGTCTCTTGCTATTGCCAAAGGTTGTTCTAAATCAGATCCCTCATCAATATATCTGTCTCCTATTCTAGGTTCTTCTTTATTTTTCGATATAAACCAAAAGTTTTGATTATTTTTGTCTTTTAAAAAATCAATTTTAAGTATTTCAGAATATTTATTTTCTAATATGTTTCTTAAATCTTCAATAGTTCTATCAACGGGAATGTTAAAATGCTTTTCCTCATCAGAACTCATTTGCGTAATCAATGGATTAACTATGTTATCATACGGTTCCATCATCATAGATACAATATATTCTATACATTCATCATTCAAATTTTCCTCTGACCAGTTGTAAATTTGATTAAATTGATATGAATTTTGAAATTTAAAATCTTCTTTCATAAATTTTATAAACTTTTTTAAATCTTCAATTAAACCTTTGATTTTTTCTTTTTGAAATTCACTATCAGTGTGCCAACTGGTTATATTCTTTAAAGATTTAATTAGGCAATTATAAAAAATATCAATGTCATTTTTTGAAACTTGCTCTATTTCTCTTATTTGTTTCAAAGCAGTTTCTCTTGCATGTATCCAATTATTCAACAAAGTTGGATGATTAACAATAAAAGGAGCCATACCAAGACCAGTGGAGTTTCCTATTCCTAAGTTTCTGCTAATTGCGGGATCTAATTCTACTGCTAATTTTGGATTTTTATTTTTTGCAATATGATTAACCTGATCAAATGTAAATTGTCTAACGAGATAAACTAGCATCATTTCTAATCTAAAAGGTCCTCTGATTTCCTCTCTATTTTTAATTCTAAACCTGTCCGCTAATCCAAATTTTCCAGAGCCATAAACAGCCGTTGTTCTATATAAATAACCTACTTTAGATAAAATCTCTTTATTAGGTTGCTCTCCATTTGATAAACTTTCAACCACATGGTCAAAAACTCTTACTGACTTATTGGCTCTTGATAGTGTTAATTCCTTATACGAAAGTCTTCCCACCTCTTGTTTTGGAACATTATCGTTAAGTCTATCAATATCTTCTTTTGATGGAATTCCATCAAACAGAGTAAAAGCAGCATCCCACTTAGTGGCTATTACTCTATCTGATCTCTCGTCATCTTTGATTTCATTGGCAAAACAAATGAGAGAATATGTTCTTTTATCTTTTGTAAATGAATAAACTGCTCTCCCATGTCCTTTGTCATTTAGTTGAAATAAATCTCGGCTATATTTCCAATCTTTAAATTCAGATAAAAAAGATCTTAGAAATGATAATTTTGATTGATGAAAAGATCCTAATTTAGATAGTTTCATTAAAAATTTTGGATCTCTTAATCTTATTTCCATTAGTTAATTCCTTTATAAAAGTTAAACCAATTATTTCCTAAAATTCCATCTACTTCCTGCATATTAAAACCAACTTTTTTCAATCCTGTTTCTAAATTATTAAACCCTCTAGCGTCCAGAAACCACTCGGGTTGCTTTGGAAATCCAGGTTTTTTTTTACTTCCCTCTCCGTAATTTGTACTTTTAGACCAAGTTCCATTTCTCATCCATTCAACAACGCTGTCAGGTTGGTTCAAACATAAGTCTGACCCGATACCAATATTTTTTACATCCATTATTTCTGCAGTTTTAGCAACCATTTCGCAGAAATTTTCTAATTTACAATTCGTTCCATCTTTTAAATGATGAGAATATAATGAAAGACCTAAGATGCCTCCACTTTCTGAAAGTTTTTTTAATAAAAAATCTGATTTATTTCTTAAAGCCTCATGCCAGAAAGAAGGATTAGCATGGGTAATTGCAATTGGTTTTTCACTTATTTCGATCGCATCTAAAGTGCTTTTTTCTGCTGAATGAGACATGTCCACAACTATACCTACCCTATTCATCTCTTTAATTGCTTGTCTTCCAAAATTTGTGACACCAGAATCATTTTTTTCATAACATCCTGTGGCTAGAAGGGATTGATTATTATAAGTAAGTTGCATAAATCTACAACCATGCTCATGGACTTTCTCTATTAAGTTTATATCATCCTCTATTGGGGAACAATTTTGAAAACCAAAAAAAATTGCTGTTTTGTTATCAGATTGTGCTTTTGTAATATCTTCGAATGTTTTTCCCAAAAAAATTAAATCTGAATTTTCTTCAAAAAATCTATCCCATTCTTTAACTCTTTGTAAGAATTCATCATAATCTTCGTGATATACTAGAGTAACGTGTACTGCATTTAATCCAGCTTCCCTATTGATGAGAAAAATATCTCTAGACCAGTTACAATATTGAAGATTATCTATTCGATAGTTCATATTTAAAGACAATATAAGTATAATATAATTTGTCGACTAGTTTAAATTTAAAGAATATGTTAATCTATATAAATTCAAATTCGTATCGTGAAAAACAAAAAATATAGTCACAAGGTATCAATTGTTATGGGAAGTAATTCTGATTACTCAACCATGAAATTTTGTGAAAAAATTCTTAAATTACTTAAAATTAATTACGAAACAAATATAGTTTCTGCTCATAGGACTCCAGAACGTATGTTTAAGTATGCAAAATCTGCAGAAAACAATAACATTTCTGTGATAATTGCTGGAGCTGGAGGATCGGCCCATCTACCAGGAATGATTGCATCTCTAACAAGAATTCCAGTAATAGGAGTGCCAATCGAAAGTAAAAAATTAAAAGGTCTAGATAGTTTACTATCAATAGCTCAAATGCCAAAAGGTATACCTGTTGGAACAGTAGCAATTGGTAAAGATGGAGCAATAAATGCTGCTTTGTATGCCGCATCGATTATTTCTACCTTTGATAAGAGTGTTAAAAATAATCTGAATAAGTGGCGATCTAAACAATCAAAATCTGTTAAAAAAAAACCAAAATAAATGAACCAGCCAGTTTTAGGAATAATTGGAGGTGGTCAACTAGGTAGTATGCTTTCTGAAGCTGCTAAAAAAGTAGATATAAAAACTGTAGTACTTAGTGATGATCCTGATGCGCCAGCCAAAAATTTTACAAATAAGTTCATATATGGAAAGTATCATGACACAAAAATTATAACAGAATTTGTTAATAGCGTTGATTTAGTTACCTATGAATTTGAAAATATACCCTTTGATATATTAAATGAAATAAATAAATCAAAGAGTGTTTTACCCAAACCAGAAATAAATAGTTTAATCCAAAATAGATTAACTGAAAAAGATTTTTTAAATAAAAATAATATTATAACAACTAAATATGCTTTAATTAAAAATAAGGATGAAATAAAAGATAATGAAAACCTTTTGCCTGGGTTACTTAAAACTACTACTCTTGGATATGATGGTAAAGGTCAATATAAATTAAATAGTTTAATTGACATAAATGAAGACATTGATTTTACTAAAGAATATATTTTAGAAAAGTTTATTAATCTTAAAAAAGAAATTTCAATTGTTATATGTAGATTTGGCAATCAAAAATATGAGATATATGAACCGATTGAGAATGTTCATGAAGATCAAATTTTGAAACATTCAAAAATTCCTGCTGAAGTTTCAGAAACAATAAAGGTAAAATCAAAAGAATGGGCAAAACAAATTGTTGAAGAACTAGATTATATTGGAACATTATGCGTTGAGTTTTTTATTGATAAAAATGAAAACTTATATGTTAATGAAATTGCTCCTAGAGTTCATAATTCTGGTCATCTAACAATAAACTCACACAATGTTAGTCAATTTGAAAATCATATAAGAGCTGTTTGTGGTTTAGAAAAAATTGACACTAAAAAAATATATAATGCTCAAATGATTAATCTAATCGGTGATGACATAACAATTTATAGAAATAAAACTTTTAAAGAGAATGAGTTTTTTTATGACTATTTAAAAAAACAAATAAAAGCGAAAAGAAAAATGGGACATCTAACAATAATTGAAAAATAATTTTATATAGGTTGTATTAAAGAAATATTGTTATTTGTTGGCTTATTTACATCCTTAGAAATTTCATAAAAAGAAAGTTTTGATTTTTGCGATTCTTTTAAATAATTTGAACCTGAAATTTCAATATTCAAATATTTATTAACATCACTTTCATTTAAGATAACTGGCTGTCTGTGATGAATTTCTGCTACATTTGAACTTGCTTCTTCAGTAATCATACAAAATTGATCTTCTTCAAAAATACCAGCAATATAAATAAGTTTTTTATCCTCTCTTAAAAAGTAATAAGGCTTCTTCTCTTTTTCTATTCTCTTCCATTCATAAAATCCGTCGGCCACAGCAACACATCTTTGAAGCTTTATTAACTTTTTAAAAGAGACTTTTTCATCAATCGTTTCTAATCTTGCATTAATTAGTGGTTTAAAGTCTTTTTTTTTAGCCCAACTAGGTACAATTCCCCACTTTAAATTTTCAAGAGTATTTCCATTGTTATACTTCTTAATAACTGGAAGTTTTTGGTAAGGATGTGCATTATAATTTTCTGAGTCTTCTACTTTAATTGCAGTTTTAACGATTTTACTTGTTTTTGAAACAGCATTGGTGATGACGTATCTTCCACACATATTTTTTCGTATTGGTTTAATTTTTTTTTAGATTATATGTTCATGCTAATGATTAAATCAATAGAAAATAACTTTGACCACCCAAAGGTAAATCATCTTTTAATAAAACACTTTATTGAATTAAGATCTGTTTCTTCTAAAGGTAGCACTCATGTTTTAGATATCCCTGGGCTTAAAGATCCGAGTATAAAATTTTGGAGCTTGTGGGATAATAATCATTTAATTGGGTGTGGAGCCTTAAAATTTATTGGACAAAATCATGGAGAATTTAAATCTATTAGAGTATCTGATGATTTTAGAAATAGAGGTATCGGTAATAAAATAATCTCGCATTTAATTATTCAGGCAAAAAAATTAGGTATAAAAAAGCTTAGTATTGAAACAGGATCTGGAAAATTCTTTTTACCTGCCAGAAAACTTTTTGAACATTTTAAATTTAGTAAGTGTAAACCATTTGCTCACTATAAAGAGGACCCTAATTCTTGTTATTATACTTTAGATTTATAATTTTATGGGAGAACAAAATAAAAAACCCTTCATACTTTATGTTGCTGAGGCAATCTATTTAGAAATATTTCAAATTAAAAAACAAAATATTGATATTTCCAATTTAGATGCAATTGAAAGATTTATGGGTTCAAAATTGTATGAAAAAGTGAGTAGTGGTAAATTTCATGATGAATGGTTTGAGAAACTAAAAGAAAACGATTTTGTTGATGAGACCTCAGGAGAAAAAATTTCTAAAGAGGTTTTAAGGCTTTTGAATTTACAAAAAGAGGCAATGATTAAGCAATTGATTAAATTTCCTGATTTGTACTATGCAAAAAGTCATTTTCCCCTGGAAATATCACAAAGAGCCACAAATCATTTGTGGAGAGTGTGCGAAAGTTATGAATTGTGGTGCAAAGAAACAAAAAATAATAGTTTAATTAAATTAAACCTTTTAGATTAAGAATAAATGGACAAAATCATTCAATTTATAGACTCAACACTTTTTGATTTAGGTAGACAATTTAAATTGTCTTATTTACCTCCGTTAATGATTTATGTTGCAGCAGGTATATCTGGACTTACAGGAATAGTAGGTACTTTTTTTGTAAAAGATTACTTAAATTTATCTGCAGCATTTCTTGCAGGATTAGGTTTCTGGGCAGGAATACCTTGGGCTTTAAAAATGCCACTAGGGCATTTGGTAGATTTAATATGGAATAAGAAGAATTACATGGTTTACGTCGGTGCCTCATTAATTGGTGTAAGTTTATTAATAATGTACGGACTAATAATTCATACAGAACAAATGTCATCTTATTTAAAAGTTGAAACTTGGTTTGTAATAAGTGTTCTTTTAGCTCCTATTGGATATGTAGTTCAAGATGTTGTTGCTGACGCAATGACAGTCGAAGCTGTACCTTTAATTAATGAAAATGGAGAAAAATTTACAGCAGATCAAGTTAAAATTATGCATACGACGATGCAAACACTTGGAAGATTTGCAATTATAGGTGGGACAGTATTGGTTGCTCTTGCCAATGTGATATTATTTAAGGGGGTAGATGATCTTGAACAGACCGAAAAAATACAATTATACGGCTCGATATATCTTTATGCATTAATAATACCAATGGTTTCAATTTTAGGTGTTATTTTTGCTGCTTATTTAAAAAATAAAAAGAAAAACATTTTAATTAGACAAGGTCTATCTGGTGAGGAAGACAATTTTAATCACGAAAAAACGAGAGTTAATTGGTGGATACTAGGTGGTAGTTTAATTTTTGTAATTTTTACATTGAGTGTCGGTTCGTTAGGATTGCCTTTTGCACAAGAAATTGTTTTTTTAGGTTCTATGTTAATCATTTTATTTCTTATGAATAAACTTATTAAAGAGTTACCTGAAAAGTTAAGATTTACTATAGTTGGAACTGCTATAATTATTTTTATATTTAGAGCCATGCCCGGACCTGGGCCAGGCTTATCTTGGTTTGAAATTGATGAACTACAATTTAATGAACAATTTTTTTCAATACTGTCTTTACTAGCATCTATACTTACATTAGTCGGAATAATAATGCTTAGACCATTCATGGCAAAAAATTCTATTGCTAAAATAATTGTTATTTTATCAATTGCTGGATCAATATTATTTTTGCCAAGTGTTGGAATGTATTATGGATTTCATAACTGGACTTCTTCGTTAACAAATGGAATTGTTGATGCAAAATTTATAGCAATAATTAATACAGCATTAGAATCTCCTTTGGGTCAAATATCTATGATTCCACTTTTGGCTTGGATTGCTAAGAATGCACCTTCACATTTAAAAGCAACTTTTTTTGCAGTTTTTGCCTCATTCACTAATTTAGCTTTATCTGCAAGTGCATTATTAACAAAATATCTTAATGAAATTTTTACAATTACAAGAGAAGTAAAAGATAAGGTTACAAACGCAATTTTAACTACAGCAGATTATTCTGAGCTAGGATTATTATTAATAACAGTTACAATTATTACATTAATTATACCAGTGCTATTTGTTTTATTTATTCAGAAATCTAGATTTAAAACTGAGGAATAATAACTAATTACACTTATAGCCAAATTCTAAAGAAGCATCAGTGATAGAATGGTATAGAGATTCCCCAAAACTTCTTAGAGAAAAAATTCTTGCTTTTTCTGGTTCATTTTCAACCATATCAACTATAAAAGAAATTCCATTATAAGCTGAGTTAATACTCATATTTTTCGTTAAAATATTAAAATTAAAAGGACATCCTTTTTTTAAAACTTCTTTTACGTATGGTCCTTCTAATTCTATCGTTGCTTTAGAATGAGATAGGTCTGTAACAGCAAAATCATTTTCATTAAAAGTGCTGTAAATTTCTTTTAACAATTCTTTTTTATGAGATACTAAAAGCCAATTATTTGGTGAATTCCACAAAACTCTTATATTTTCATTTGAAACTACTTTTTGTGCCTGATTTATAAATTTTAAATTGTTAAAATTTATATCGTCAATTTTAATTGAAGAATTTTTATACTGAACTATTTGAACGATTAATAAATTTTTTAATTCTTTAATTTTTAATAATTCATTTTCAGATTTATTTTCAAAGTTTCCAAATGACCCCTCTACATGGACATTTTGTAATGCAGAAATCACCGTCATGCTCTTACTCTCTTTCCTTCAGGATCAACATAATGAGATGAAACAATTTCCACAGGAATAGTTTTATTTTTTAAAGGTGACATAGCAAATAACTTTTGTCCTATCATATTTTTACCATCTTTAATTATCGCAAGTGAGAATGGATTATCATACTCAACACTCCAACATGATGCTGAGACATGACCTAATTTAGGGTTTGGAAGTTTTGCTTTAGGGTCTTTAACAATATATGAACCTTCAGGAATACTTGTTGTTTTGTCTAATGGAACAACGCCTACTATTTTTTCTCTATCCGGTTTTGTAAAAGCTGATCTGCTTAAAGATCTTTTACCAATAAAGTCTTTTTTCTTACTTACTAAACCTTCAAGCGATGCATCATGAGGAATTGTTCTACCATCAAGCTCAGAGCCAGCAACGTGACCCATTTCTATCCTTAAAGTAGAAAGGGCCTCAGTTCCATATGGCTGTATTTTTAATTCTTTACCAACTTCGATAATTTTTTCCCACATGAAATTACCATAGTCTGACTCCACATTAACTTCATAAGCAAGCTCTCCTGAAAATGAAATTCTATAAATTTTTGCAGGAATACCAAATAAATCAGCCTCTTTGTAACCCATAAATGGTAGAGCTTCATTAGATACATCAGTATTTGGAAATAATTTCATTAGTAATGCTCTTGAATTTGGGCCTGCTATTGCAGCACCAGCCCACTGCTCTGTTGTTGAAACTACATTCACATTTAATTCTGGCCAAACTAGCTGCAAATAATATTCTAAATGAGACAAGACATTTGCTGCTTGAGCTGTTGTAGTTGTCATGTGGTAATGATTTTCAGAAATTCTTGTTGTTGTTCCATCATCCATTACAATTCCATCTTCTCTTAGCATCACTCCATATCTTGCTTTACCAACTGGTAGCTTAAGCCATGCATTAGTATAAACTCTATTTAAAAATTCTGCAGCATCGGGGCCTTTAACATCTATTTTTCCTAAAGTAGTTACATCACATACACCTACATTTTTTCTTACATTTTTTGCTTCTCTTTTTGAAGCTTCAAATAATGTTTCATTTCCTTGCTTGTAGTATCTTGGTCTCAACCAAACTCCAGCATCAACAAATACTGCATTATTTTTTTCGTGCCACTCGTGCATTGGTGATTTTCTTGTCGGTTTAGAATGTTTGCCAACTTCTCTTCCCACAATTGCTCCAATTGAAACAGGTGTATAAGGTGGCCTAAATGTAGTGTGGCCAACTTGTGGTACAACTTTATTTTCAATATCTGACACTAATTGTAAACCATTAAGATTACTTGTCTTTCCTTGATCTGTTGCCATTCCAAGGGTGGTATATCTTTTTACATGTTCGATTGATCTAAAACCCTCTCTTAATGCCAACTCTATATCTGTTACAGCCACATCGTTTTGAAAATCTAAAAATCTTTTGTAAGATTTACCTTTTGGTAATGGAACACACCAAAACTTGTCATGCTCTGAAGATTTTTTTTCAACTACAGTTGGAATAGAAACTTTATTATTATTTTCTGTTATTTTGTTTGAGACTTCGTATCCTTTATTGAATGCTTCATTAATAGTTTCCTCTAAAGTAAATTTACCGTTTGCAGAACCAATAGTATTTTCTTTCTGTTTAGATTTTTTTGGAATGAATGCATCTATTTTCTCATTAAATTCAGATTTATTTCCAGATTGTGATGCTAAGTGAATTGATGGTGTCCAAAACCCTGAAACACAAATACAATCACATTCAATATTTTCTATATTTGATAAATCTTTTTTATTATCAGATATTTTTGCAATATCAGCTGATTTGACTTTTTTGTATCCTTTAGCAGCAACTACCACATAAGAATATTTAATTTCAATTCCTAAATTTTTTGCTTCAGTAATTATGTCAGAAGATGGTTTTTTTCTAGTATCTAAAATTATTGGATTAACACCATTTTTTTTGAACTCTATAGCGGTTTCATATCCACTGTCATTATTAGTAAATATCAAAGGTTTTTTTCCAACTAAAACTCCATAGACCTTCATGTATTCTTTAGCTGCTGAAGATAACATTACACCTGGGGTATCATTGTTACCAAATACTAGTGGTCTTTCAATTGAACCTGATGAAATAAGAACTTCTTTTGCTCTTATGTACCACAAACGTTGTTTAGGTAAATATTTTTGGGTTTTGGGCAAGTGATCGCTTATTCGTTCCGACATTACCAACATATTATGATCATAATAACCAAATACTTGTGATCTATTTTTTACAATCACATTTGACATTGACTTTAACTCTGTAATTATTTTCTCTGACCATTCAGCACCAGTTTGATTACCAATATTTACATCACTAGTTAACAGGCTACCTCCATACCTTGGTTTGTCTTCAGCTAAAATTACACGCGCACCATTTTTTGCTGCTGCATATGCACTAGCTAAACCTGAAGGTCCTGACCCAGTGATTAATAAATCACAATATTCATATTTATGCTCGTATCTTTCTTTATCATGTTTGATAGATGCCTCTCCAAAGCCTGCTGCCATTCTAATGAAAGGTTCATAAATTTTGTACCAGAAACTTGGTGGCCACATAAAAGTTTTATAATAAAACCCAGCTGGAAAAAACATTTTTAAGAAATTATTAATTGCTCCAATATCAAAGTTTACACTAGGCCAACAATTCACACTTTTAACCTCTAAACCTTCAAAAATCTCCTGTTCAGTAGCTCTAATATTAGGATCTCTCTCATTATTTCTTTCTAATTGTAAAATTGCATAAGGTTCATCAACACCAACTCCAAAGAAACCTCTAGGTCTATGGTATTTAAAACTTCTCCCAACAAGATGTACTCCATTTGCTATTAAAGCAGAAGCAATAGTATCTCCTTCATAACCAAAATATTTTTTACCGTTAAATGTAAAAGAAATTTTTTTATTTCTATTTACCATTCCAATGTTATCTAATCTAAAATCTTGTGACATTATTCAGTCAGTTCATCTGCTTTATAAGTTTTAAAAATTTCGTGAGTTGAAGTATCTCTTTCAACTTTAATCCATTGTCTGCAGCCAGATATATGGTGCCATAACTCTAGGTGTTTTCCTCTAGGACTTTTTCTTAAATAAACAAAATTATTCCACTCTTGGTCACTAATTTCCTTGTTAAGCTCTGGTCGTTTTACTGTTGCATCTCCGCCATAAGCAAACTCATTCTGTGATCTTGATCCACAATGTGGACAGAATATATAGAGCATTTAAGATATCCAAGTTTTGGTTCCAAGACCTTTTTCATCAATTAAATCACCAGTATTAAATCTATTTAAATTGTAACCTGCGTTTAATTCATGAACTCTATCTTGTGCAATTGTATGTGCAAAAGTCCAACCTGAAGCAGGAGTGGCTTTAAATCCACCATAACACCAGCCACAATTTAAGTATAAGCCATCAATATGTGTTTTATCAATAATTGGTGAACCGTCCATTGACATATCCATAATTCCACCCCAAGTTCTAAGCATTTTCAATTTGCTTAGAAATGGAAACATTGCAATACCTTCAGTCAATACGTGTTGGAGTGTAGGTAAGTTTCCTCTTTGTGAGTAACTATTGTATCCGTCCAAGTCTCCACCCATAACCATCTCTCCTTTATCTGATTGACTACAATAAAAGTGACCTGCACCAAATGTAACTACATGGTCAAGCAAAGGTTTAACAGGTTCTGATACACATGCTTGAAGAAGATGAGTTTCAATTGGTAATGTCATATTTAACATTTCTGCTAAAATATTTGTGCTACCTGCAACACACAAACCAACTTTTTTCGCTTTGATATCTCCTCTAGAAGTTCTTACACCAACTATTTTACCATTAGTAACATCAAATCCTGTAACTTCACAATTTTGAATTATGTCAACACCCATTGAGTCTGCTTGTCTTGCATATCCCCAAGCAACAGCATCGTGTCTAGCAGTCCCAGCACTTGGTTGCATCAAACCTCCAAAAATTGGAAATCGCACATTGTCAGAAAAATCCGCCATTGGAATTCTTTTTTGAACCTCTTCCCTATTTAATAAAACTGCATCAATTCCATTTAATCGCATTGAATTTCCTCTTCTAGAGTACGCATTCATTTGTGCATCTGAATGGGCAAGATTAATTATTCCTCTTGGAGAAAACATTACATTGTAATTCAAATCTTGACTCATCTTTCTCCACAAATCCATACCAAATTCACTGAACAAAGCATTGTCATCATGCATATAGTTTGATCTAATTATTGTAGTGTTCCTTCCAACATTACCTCCACCTATCCAGCCTTTTTCAATGATAGCTACATTTGTAATATTGTGCTCCTTAGCTAAGTAGTATGCAGTTGCTAAACCATGACCCCCTCCACCTATGATAATCACATCATATTCTTTTTTAGGAGTTGGATCTTTCCATGCTACTTCCCAATTTTGATGATCTGAGAATGCATTTTTAATTAGGCTGAAAACTGAGTATTTTTGCATTTTATAATTTTATCCAATTAAACATAAATTTTTTCTTATTTTTTATATATATATTTTTTAGATGTTTAAAATCAAACCAAAAAAGTATAGACATTTTGCACATTAAATAATTATAAATTTTAAACTAAATGTCAAAATCAGATATTGAAATAGCTAGAGAAGCAAAAATGAAACCTATCCAAGAAATTTTGGATGGAGTGGGAGTACCCGATAAAACTGAGGCATATAGTCCAATAAGCAGATATATAGCTAAAATCAAACTTGAATACTTAGAAAAATTTAAAGACAAAAAAGATGGAAAATTAATACTAGTAACAGCAATTACACCTACTCCTGCAGGGGAAGGAAAGACAACAACTTCTGTAGGATTGTCAGATGGATTAAACAAAATAGGTAAAAAATCTATTGTTTGTTTAAGAGAACCAAGTCTTGGTCCTTCTTTTGGAATGAAAGGTGGGGCTGCTGGTGGTGGTTATGCTCAGGTAGTTCCTATGGAGCAAATAAATCTTCATTTCACAGGAGACTTTCATGCAATTACATCTGCACATAATCTTTTATCGGCATTAATAGATAACCACATATATTGGGGAAATAAACTAAATATAGATGTTAGAAGAATAGTTTGGAAAAGAGTTCTCGACATGAATGATAGAGCTTTAAGATCTATAAATATTAATCTTGGTGGTGTTGCGAATGGATTTCCAAGAGAAGATGGTTTTGATATTACTGTTGCGTCAGAAATAATGGCAATCTTTTGTTTATCAAATGATTTGCATGATCTTGAAAATAGAATTGGTAATATTACTGTTGCTTATACTAGAGACAAAAAACCAATATATGCAAAAGATTTAAACGCGCAGGGTCCAATGACTGTATTGTTAAAAGACGCTATTAGACCAAATGTTACACAAACCTTGGAAAACAATCCTGCTATAATTCATGGTGGACCATTTGCAAATATTGCTCATGGATGTAATTCTGTTTTAGCAACAAAGACAGCATTAAAACTCTCAGATTATGTTGTAACAGAAGCAGGGTTTGGAGCTGACCTAGGAGCAGAAAAATTCTTAGATATTAAATGTAGAAAATCAGGATTAAAACCTAGTTGTGTTGTGATTGTTGCAACTATAAGAGCTTTGAAAATGCATGGAGGAGTTAAAAAAGATGAATTAAAAAATGAAAATGTAGATGCAGTTAAAAAAGGATTGGTTAACTTAGAAAGACATATAGAAAATATTCAAAAATTTGGTTTACCTGTAACAGTAGCTATAAACCACTTTGTTTTAGATACTGATAAAGAAATTGATGAAGTTACCCAGTTTTGTGAACAAAAGGGTATTAAAGCCTCTATATCAAAGCATTGGGAAAAAGGTGGAGAAGGTGCAACTAATTTAGCAAACGATGTAGTTGAACTATGTGAAAAAGATAGTGATTTTAAATTTTTATATGATGATAAAACTTCATTATTTAAAAAAATAGAAACAATTGCTAAGGAACTTTATAGAGCAAGCGAAGTAGTTGCAGATACTAAAATAAGAGACCAATTAAAAGCTTTTGAAGAAAGAGGTTACCAATCATTACCAATTTGTATTGCAAAAACTCAATATAGTTTTTCCACTGACCCAAATCTAAAGGGAGCACCTTCAGATCATGTGTTACCAATAAGAGAAGTGAGACTATCATCAGGAGCAGAATTTATCGTTGTTGTATGCGGTGCAATAATGACAATGCCAGGATTACCAAAAGTGCCAGCTGCGGACTCAATTCATATTAATGAAAAAGGTGAAACAGAAGGTCTATTTTAAAAGATAATTAAGCCAGTTTTCAAGTTCACGCATTCTAAGATCTTTATTTGTAATCTTATTTTCTTCCGCAATCATTCTTACATGATTATTTATCTCTTGCTCATCAACAAAAGCATTATTGTTTAAAAGACGTTCTTTTCTAAAATGTATAAGGCTTATCATTTTATCATAAGTTATTTCAGGATGATATTGAATACCCCATATATCACTTACTGCAGAATGAAAATTTACTCCCATAACTTTATTTATAGGATTTGAGGCTAGCAATTTTGAATTTTTTGGCAATGTTGCAACTTCATCAAAATTAAAAGCGGGTGTATTAAAAATTTTACCTTTATTTTTATATATTGGATGTTGTAATCCTTCATTATTTATTTCAATATTTAGTGCAATACCTCTGTGAGATCCGTTGGTGCATCTTTTTACTTGACCTCCTGCTACCGTAACAGCAACCTGAAGTCCCCAGCAAATAGCTAATATTTTTTTAATTTTTTTTTGACACTCTCTCATAAATTCGATCTGTCTTCTTATTTCAATGGTGTCATTGTAAATATTTAGACTACTTCCTCCCCATATTAGTCCATCATACTTATCGAGATCTGTTACTTTTTCAGAAATATTTTTATCAGATGAGGGGTTTACAACATCTATTTCAATTTTATCAGTGAAATAGGCTATACTATCTTTAAGACTTTCTGTATGTGTTTTAATTCCACCATCAGTAAAACTCTGATTTTCCTCTCTTAAATTTCCCTCAACTATTAAAATTTTTTTCATTAAAATAAATCTCCCGAAATACTATGCTCATACATAGCTTTCATATCATTTATAGTCAATTTTTTAGGATTAGATGATGTTGATGGATCTTCAAGAGCCCTTTTTGATAATTCATCTAAGTTCATTTTATTTATTTCTATTACATCTGATAGTTTATGTGGAATATTTAATTGTTTTCTTAATTCTAGTACCCATTCGAGAAAAGCATCAAAACTTTTACTTAAGTTAAGGTAATCACAAATAGAAATAATTCTTTCCTCGATATTTTCTTTATTAAAAGTTAAAACATAGGGCATAAATATTGCATTAGATAATCCGTGATGAAGATTAAATTGAGCATTAAGTGGATGGCTAAGTGAATGAATGGCTCCTAACCCTTTTTGAAATGCAGTAGATCCCATACTTGCTGCAGCTAACAAATCTGATCTAGCATCTAAATCATTTCCATTCTTTACAGCTTTTAAAAGAGATTTTTTTATCAATCTCATTCCCTCAATTGCTATTCCATCAGCCATTGGGTGAAAGCCAGGTGCACAAAATGCCTCTAAATTGTGAGCTAATGCATCCATTCCTGTTGCTCCTGTTAAACGGGGAGAAAGATCTTTAGTAAGAACTGGGTCTAATATTACAATAGATGGTAAAAATTTTGGGTGGAAAATAATTTTTTTTATTCCAGTTCTGGAATTGATTATTGCAGATGCTCTTCCAGTTTCTGAACCAGTTCCAGCAGTTGTTGGAATTGCAATTATTGGAGAGATATTTTTTTCATCTGCCCTTTTCCAATAGTCACCAATATCCTCAAAATCCCAAATAGGTCTTGATTGTCCAGACATAAAAGCTATGGCTTTGCCGACGTCTAATGCGCTTCCACCTCCAATAGCTACTACACTATCGCAACTATTTTTTTTGAAAACTTCAACACCTTCATCGACATTCTCTCCTGTTGGGTTGCCTGAGAAATTAGAAAAAGTAGATAATTTAAATTTCTTTTCTAAATCATTTACTAAATTTTTTATAAATTCTAAATTGATTAAGTCTCTATCTGTTACTAATAATGGTTTTAAAGTTTTAATTTTAACACAAGCCTTTTCTAGATCATTAGCTCTATCTTTGCCTACCCAAACATTTGTGGGGTAATTCCAATTGTAATTAGTCATTTTTATTTTCAAGGATTAAGTCTAAAAATAATGCAGCAGTCCAAGAAAAATTTGTTGCACCAAACCCTTTACCAGTTTTACAGCTAAAGTATTCATTGAAACCTTTTTGCTTAACTAAATTAATAGTTTTTCTTTTTATTTGTTTAGCAAATTTAATATTCTTATTTTTTAATCCTTGATATATTATCCAATTACAATTAATCCAGACTGGACCTCTCCAATATCTTTTCTCTTCAAATTTTTGGTGATTTGATTTTACACTTGATAATAAATATTTTTCTTTAGAACTGTGTTTTTTTAGGTTTTTAATAATTTTGTTATTTAATACTTTATCTTTCAAATCTGCAAATAAAATAAAATAATGAGTAATTGATGGAATGTTAATTTTTTTTTTATTTTTTAAATCAATGTTGAAAAATATATTTTTTTTGTGATTATATAATTTTACAATTTTATTTTCAGATTTTGATATGTAAGATTCTAATTCAACACTTTTCAAATTGAAGGTATTTAATAATTTAAGAAGGTCTTTATTTGCTCGTAAAAATATAGAATTAAACCCAACATCGACCACATTGAATAAGGATGCCTTATAAAGTTTTTTTGGATTATAATTATTTTTTCTTAAATGATTTTTAATAGTTACGTATCTATCATAGTCAATATCTAAAGGCCTATATTCAGGATTTACAACTTTATTGTCTCCCCTTTTGTATTTTAGATTTTTTGGTATTTTTACTTTGCTCATCGGCTCATCCCATAATGGTGAATTATCGTAACCACTCTCCCAGGGGTGTAAAATTGAGACTAATCCAGAATTATTTGGATCTCTAAATTTAATAAACCATTTGTGATATTTTAATATTCCCTTAACTATTTTTTTAAATTCAGCTTTATCTTTATTATTAATTCTTTTTTTATCTAAAATTAGTTTTAAAATTATTGCAAGAATTGGTGGTTGAGTAATACCAGATGAATGTATTTTATTTCCACAAGACCAAACAGAATGGTTTGGATAATAATTGGTATTTAAATCGTGAAACAAAATATGGGGTATCATTCCATCTTTCCATTGACCTCTGATTAGTGTCTTTATTTCATCTAGAGCATATTTAAGTTTAAAATGCGAATATCCTAAAGCAATGAAACCTGAGTCCCAATTCCATTGTGCTGGGTACAATTTGTTATTGGTTGGTAATGTGTATCCTTTTTTTTTATTGCCTAATAAAACTTTCTTAGCTGATTTGATAAAATCTTCCATTAACCCTTTACACTTCCTGCAGTAAGACCACTCACTAAATATTTTTCAAAGTATACAAAAATTAATAAAACAGGTATTGTAACAACTACTGACCCAGCCATTAGATATTGTCTTGGTGTTTCGGCATCACCACTAAGATATTGTATTGCCCTTGATAAGGTAAATGAGTTTGGATTATCCAAAAACATTAAAGAAAATAAAAACTCATTCCACGCGATCATAAAGACGTATAAAGCAACAGAAGAGATTGCGGGTATACTTAATGGTAAAATTATTTTAATAATTATGCCAAACCAATTTAATTTGTCCATGATTGCTGCTTCTTCTAGTTCTTTGGGAATACTTTTAAAGTAACCTTGTAACATATAAATTGCAACTGGCAAAGTAGTTGCTGTGTATACAATTAATAAACCACCCACCGAGTTCCTTAACCCTAATTGACTAAACACAGTATATAAAGGAATAACTAATACTATAGCAGGAAACATATAAATAATTAAAATCGAAGTTGACAGAAAATTTTTCCCAAAGAAATTTAACCTTGCTACTGCATAAGCAGCTGGTATTGCAAATATTAAAGTAACTATCACTGTGCCTATCGAAACAAATGTACTTATTAGTATGTATCTACCAAATTTGTAAGTATCAAATATTACAAAGTATGACTTAAATAATTCCTTAAAGTCTTGGTTAAAATTAATACTAAAATCTAAAGGATTAATTAGTAAAGCAGCTTGAGTTTTAAAGCTTGTTATCAACATCATATAAAACGGAAATAAAATAACAAATGAGAATAAAACAATTCCAAAAAGTGTTAAAAAATCAAATACAACTATTTGTGATGAGTGCTCGGATGCTAAATATTTTTGATTATACTTATTAATTTTTAATGAAAAAAATATCAAAATTGCAAATATTCCAATGTTATACCAAATGGGCATTTCCTGAACGATATATCCATCAACAAAAACAAATATAAGTGCAAAAAAAGTTGATTTTATTAAATAATTTAGCTTTTCTCCTATAAGTAAATTTAAAAGACTAATAGCGATACCTAAAGTAATAATTATTGCAAAATTGAAATTTTTTAACTCAACTCCTTGCAAAGTTACTAAAATTTTCCAAATAGAAACCAAAGAAAACAAAAATATAGACGAAATTAATGCGTAGTATATTAAACTTTTAGTTTTCATCAGCCCTCTTACCTATTAATTTAAAGTAAACGAACATAAATATTAGCAGCAAAGCAACTATTACAATTGATACTGCTGATCCCATACCAATATCGGAAATAGTAAATCCTTGCTCATAAACATTTATTGGCAAAGTTCTAGTTCCAGATGCACCTCCTGTTAATAAAAAAATATCCTCAAATTTGTTAAAGTTCCAAATAAACCTAATCATAAAGAGAATGGATATCACAGCTGTTATTTGAGGAAGAGTGATATTAATAAATTTTTGTAAAGGACCAGCACCATCCACTTCAGCTGCCTCATATAATTCTTTAGGTACTGCTTGCAGTCGAGCTAATATAAATAAGAAAGCTAAAGGAAAGTATCTCCAAATTTCAAAAATAATAACAGTTGTTAATGCTAATCGTAATTTAAGATCAAAACCAAAAAAATTTATTGTTAAATATTTTTGCCCTAGCAAATTAAGAGGTTCCTGGATGACTTGAAAATTTATCAGAAGATTATTTAAAGTTCCACTATAAGGATCTAATAATAACTCCCAAGTATAAGCTAAGGCAACAACTGGACCCACATACGGAAAAAGTAAAACACTTCTCATAAATGTTCTTCCAAAAAACTTCTGGTTTACAAGTTGTGCAGTGAGTATACCAAATACAATTGAACCAATTGTGCCAAAAAAGGTGTAGTAAAAAGTAGTTGATAATAAATCAAAAAATTCATTTTGAAAAAATACTTTTTTAAAATTCGTTAATGTAAAATTAGTATTTAATAGAATATTATCTGATTTACCTGTTAATTTTGGTTTAATAGTTTTTAATTCTTTTTTATTTAATTGTTTGCCATCAGAACTCTGTAATAATATTTGAAAATTTTCCTTGTATTTAGCTTCCCAATTTCCAAATTCACAATAAATTTTATTTGATTTGACACTACATCTTTCATCTAAATTTATAGGTTTAATATTTTTAGGTAATTTATCTTGAAATTTAACATCTCTTATTTCTAAAATTAATGAACTATTTCTAAGTTTATAAATAACCTTTAATTGATCTGGATTATCTTTAATAGATTTTACAATTTTTTTTGCCCTAGGTTCAGGGATCCTTATATCTTTTAGACCAACCTCTTTAAAACTTATCCATACATTTGCAAATATTGGAAATAAGATAATTGAAAAAACAAGAAAAACTGCAGGTAATATTAATATATATGCAGTTCTTTTTTCTATTTTTGAAAGTGTATCACTCATAATAAAAGCGGATAATACATATTATCCGCTTTTATTTAAATTTAAATTACAAGATTAAAATTGAGAGAGTTTTTGATTGATCATATCTACTGCTTGATCAATATCAATCTGTCCATCAACATAAAGTCTAGTTATTCTATTAATAAACTTGTTATTAATAATTTTAGAAGCTCTAGAAAGTTCACCTTCTTTTACACCCCATCTTTGAGCCTTATCTAATCCAGCAACAATATTATTTATAACATCCTCTGAATATAAGTCTGATAATGGTGCTTTTCTATCAACTCCTACAGGTAGTTTGCTCCATGCTTTTGTAAACGCCTCGGGATCGCTTGAGTTTCCTCTTCTTACAGGAAATTTACCTTCTGGTGCTATTGAAAGTGTCTTTGTATAACCCTCGTCCATTGAATATTTGATAAACGCACTTGCTTCTTCTGTATCAGCATCAGCAGTTATTCCAAAATATCTGACATCAGCCCAAGCAGCCCCTTTACTATTATTAGGACCTTTAAGGTTTGTAATGAAGCCAGTTTTTGAAGCTAACTCACTAGATGTTGGATCACTATTTATTGTTGGCGGTGCTGAGTCTCTTAAACCAGCTAATTCATCCATGATAAATGGAGACCAAATTATCATTGGAGTTTTTCCAGCAAAATACAATTCTCTTGATTGCTTCCAGTATAATTCTCCTGGAGGACTTGCATTTGCAATAACTTTATAAAACTCTAAAGAAGCTTTTAACTTTTTGCCTTGTTTTCTTATTGCACCTTTTTTAACAACATTTACTCCATTTGCTAAAAGAACATGTTCTAAAACTTGACTCATAAAGTTTTCGTCAGTTTTTGTTGCAGCAACAAATCCAAACATTCCATCACCAGAAAGTGCTTCAACCGCTTTAGTAATATTTTCATAGCTTGTTGGTGGTGCAAGACCTGCTTTTTCAAATAAGTCTTTTCTATAAACGACCATTTGTGTCCAACCATCAACTGGTACAGCGGCTATTTTTGATCCTTTTTTAGCCATATTTAAAGCACCTGGCGCAAAAGTTTTTTTGCCAAGTTCTTTAACAACTGCATTATTAGCATCTACATCTAATATTCCAGCTTCTGCCCAAGGTAGTACATACTGTAATGTGTGATAGATTACATCAGGAAGATCACCAGCTGCAGCTGCTGCAGTTGCTCTTGTTCCTAAATCTTTTTCTTCCACAGGAATAACTTCAACTTTGATGCCAGTTTTAGCTTCAAAATCTTTAGCCATTGCCTCTTGTTTAGCCATTCTAGCTGGCTGAACTTCTGTAGTCCAAAAAGTGATGTCTGCGTAACTAATATTTGAAATTAAAAATATAAGCGTACAGACGGTTATTATTGTTTTTTTAATCATTGATTCCCCTCTTTTCGTTGATTAATAAATTAAATGTATCAGCGAGAGAAATGAATGACAATAAGTTAAAAAAGTCTCCCATGATCAAAAAGTCAATAAATATAATATTTTTTAAATCAAAAATTTTTTATTTTTTAGAATTGCTCTAATCATTCTGAACATCAAAGGAATTTTTTTTGAATTAAATTTTTTTAAAATAAATGGCGCAATTTCTCTCACAAGTTGTTCGCCTTCTACTGTATCATTTACCATAAACTTTTTTTTAGCACTTTTGAAAGTAAAACCTTGTCCTAAATAGTTTCCCATTTTGCTATTTCTTCCACCTGCAGCGCTTACATACAGGTCTCCAACTCCTGCTAGACTTAAAACTGTTTCTTCTTTTCCTTTTAACTGTCTAGTAATGTATTTCATTTCTGATAGTGATTTTTGAAATAGACTTGAAGATTTATTTAAACTTAAACCAGAGCCAATTATCATAGAATAAATATTTTTTATTGCTGAACATATTTCAACACCAATTACGTCTTTAGAGTATTCTATTAAATAATATTTAGTTGAAATCATTTTACCTAACAATTTTGCAATTTTAATGTTTTTGTTAGCTATAATTACACTCGTTTGACTTTTTCTTGATAATTCTTTAGCTAAACAAGGTCCCTTCAAAACTGATACATTTAATTTAGGAATATTTTTTAAAAGAGTTTGAGAAATAGTTGTAATTTTTTTATTTTTCTTTTCATATTTGAGACCTTTTGTAAGAACTAAAACTGGAGATTTTACTTTGTACTTTTTTAATTCTTTACCAACAAAATTAATACCTGATAAACTTAATGCAATAACAATAAGATCATATTTTTCAAGAAATAATTCCTTACCATATTTTTTAAATATTAGTTTTTTTGAAAGATTAATTTTTAAGCCTGAATGAAATTTATTTTTTGATGATAAATTTTTAATAAATCTTTGACTATGTGGTTCTGTAATAAATACTTTATTATTATTATCTATACATGGAACAGAGAACGCAGACCCCATAGCTCCCCCTCCAATAATTAGAATTTTTTTCATAAATAAATTCAATAAAAATAAACTATTCATTAATAACAAGTAAATTTAAAGAAAAAATAGTTTTATTTTTTTTGAATTTATTAATAAGATAAATTTTTAAAATTATAAAGTTTATATGAATAAAATAGCTATAATTGGTGCAGGGCCTTGTGGTTTATCGATGTTAAGAGCCTTCGAACATGCTGAGCAAAAAGGAGAAAAAGTTCCAGAAATAGTGTGTTTTGAAAAACAAGATGATTGGGGAGGACTATGGAACTACAGTTGGAGAACTGGTTCAGATCAATATGGTGATCCTGTCCCCAATAGTATGTATAGATATTTATGGTCAAATGGACCAAAAGAATGTTTAGAATTTGCAGATTATTCTTTTGATGAGCATTTTGGAAAACCTATTCCATCTTTTCCACCTAGAGAAGTATTATACAATTATATAATTGGTAGAGTAAGTAAAGGAAACATTAAAAGCAAAATAAAATTTAGCACAACCGTAAAGAGTGTAAATTATAATTCAGACAAATTTGAAGTTAGCTACCAAGATAAAAATAACAATAAAATTTTGTCTGACAAGTTTGATTATGTAGTAGTTTCAACTGGACATTTTTCAGTTCCATTTATTCCTGAATACAAAGGAATGAGTTCTTTTCCAGGAAGAATAATGCATTCTCATGATTTCAGAGATGCTGAAGAATTTAGAGATAAAAATGTGATAGTGCTTGGAAGCAGTTATTCAGCTGAAGATGTTGCTCTACAATGTAATAAATATGGAGCCAAAAGTGTAACCATTGGTTATAGACACAATCCAATGGGTTTTAAATGGCCTTCTGGTATGAAAGAAGTCTACTATCTAGATAGATTAGAAGGTAACAAAGCAATTTTTAAAGATGGTACAGAACAAGAAGCAGATGTAATTATATTATGCACTGGATACCTGCATCATTTTCCATTTTTAAATGAAAAACTAAGTCTCAAAACTCATAATAGATTATATCCACCAAAATTATACAAAGGAGTAGTTTGGCAAGATAATCACAAGATAATGTACCTGGGTATGCAGGATCAATTTCATACTTTTAATATGTTTGATTGCCAAGCATGGTTCGCTAGAGATGTGATAATGAATAAAATTAAAATTCCGAATGATAGTGAAATAGAAAAAGATATTTTTAAATGGGTTTCTATGGAAGAAAAATTAGAAAATCCAGATCAAATGATTGATTTTCAAACTGAGTATACTAAAGAGCTTCATGATATGTCGGATTATCCAAAAATTGATTTTGAATTGATAAGAAAACATTTCAAAGATTGGGAACATCATAAAATGGATGATATTTCAACTTACAGAAATAAATCTTTTTCATCACCTGTGACTGGATCAATAGCTCCTGTTCATCACACTCCTTGGGCATCTGCAATGGACGACTCTATGGATACTTTTTTAAAATAATAAAATTTACAATAAGGTTTTCTCAACTGATAACTTCCAACCATTAAGTAGTTTTTTTCTAACAGAGTTACTTAGTTTAGGTTTAAAAATTTTATCTTTTTTCCATTTTCTCTTTATTTGCTCTAATGATTTAAATACTCCAATTTGGTATCCAGCAAATAAAGCAACTCCAAGAGCTGTGGTTTCCAAAACTTTGGGTCTTTCTGTTTTAATATCAACAATATTTGCCAAAAACTGTGAAAACCATTCGTTTTTCACCATTCCTCCATCAACTTTTACTATATTAGGTTTTAATCCATCTTTTCTCATGGCATTAAATAGATCATGGCTTTGGTATGCCACAGACTCTAGAACTGCTCTTACTAAAGTTTTCCAATCACTATCTCTAGTTAATCCAGTAATAACTCCTCTTGCGTCAGGTCTCCAGTATGGAGCTCCCAGTCCACTAAAAGCTGGCACAACATAGACACCTTCATTATTTTTTTTTGATTTAGCAATTTGTTCAGTATCATAACCATTATTAATTAATTTTAACTTATCTCTTAGCCATTGAACACCTGCTCCAGCGATAAAAATTGAACCTTCGAGAGCAAAAGTATTTTTTCCGTTTAATCTGTAGCAAATTGTAGTTAATAATTTATTTTTTGAAAAAATTTTTTTTGATCCAGTATTCATTATTACAAAAGCACCTGTGCCATAAGTACTTTTAATTGAGCCTTTTTTAAAACAAGATTGTCCTACAGCTGCAGCTTGTTGATCACCTAAAACTGCAGATATAGGAATTTCATATCCAACTATTTTTTTATTTGTTATTCCAAAATCATCCGCTGAATTTTTTACATCAGGTAAAATACTTTTTGAGATATTGAGCTTTTTTAAAATTTCTTTATCCCATTTATTATCATGAATATTAAATAACATTGTTCTACTTGCATTTGTTGCATCTGTTAAATGATGTTGTCCATTAGTAAGTTTCCAAATTAAGAAAGTATCAACAGTGCCAAATAATAAGTTATTAGATTTTTGAAGTTTATTCGAAATTTTTACATTTTCTAGGATCCATTTAATTTTAGTAGCTGAAAAATATGGATCAATAAATAAACCAGTTTTTTTTCTAAAAATTTTTTCATATTTTTTTTGCTTAAGTTTATCGCAAAATTCTTGTGTTCTTCTATCTTGCCAAACTATTGCATTGTAAATTGGTTTACCTGTTTTCTTATTCCAAAGAATAGTTGTCTCTCTCTGGTTGGTTATTCCAATACTTAATATTTTTCCTTTGAGAAGAGATGCTTTTTTAATTACTTTTTTTAAAGCTTTAAGAGTGGTTAACCAAATTTCATTTGGATTATGCTCTACCCATCCATTTTTTGGAAAGTATTGATTAAATTCAAACTGAGATGTAAATTTTATATTGCCATCTAAATCAAAGAGAATTGCTCTAGACGATGTTGTACCTTGGTCGATAGCAACAAGAAATTTTTTCACAATTTTAGTCTATACCTAGATGTTTTTTTCTTTGTCCTACCCAAGTTCTAATTAAGTTGTCAAAAATTAGTCCAATAAATGCAACACAAATTCCGAGTGTTAATCCAATACCTGCCCCTTTTTTATCTGATAGAGCTTTTAGAATGTACTGACCTAAATCTTCAGTTCCAATAAAGGCACCAATAATCACCATAAATAATGCAAAAACTATTGTTTGATTAAGCCCCAACATCATGTGTGGAAATGCTAATGGAAATTCTATTTTAAATAGTCTTTGAAACTTTGTGACACCTGACATCGTTGCAGCATCATGTAGTCCAGCTGGAACACTTCTAAGACCCTCAATTGTGTATCTTGTTGCTGGTATCGTAGCATAAACTATTACAGCAATTAAAACTGAAGTATCTGTAATTCCAAAAAGCATCATCACAGGAATTAAATATACAAAAGATGGAAAAGTTTGAAATATATCACAAACATTTAACATAAAGTTTGTAGTATGTTTATTTTGAAAACATAAAGTTCCAACAGTAAATCCAATTGTGCAAGAAACTAGTACACCAAATGTAGCCATGTATGTGGTTACTAAAGCTCTATCCCACCATGGGCTTAGAGCTATAAATAAAGTTAAACCACAAACAACTAAAGCAGATCTAACTCCACCAATTAAATATCCAGCTCCAACGACTAGAACTAATGTGGCTACGGCTGGCATTCTCAAATATAAAGCTCTCATCGGTTGGAGTACATCAACAATTAGCCAAGTGTTAAATGCTTTTATATATACAAAGAAAGTATCAAATATCCAGTCAACACCTTTATTCCAAAAGTCTGCTGTTGATATTCCTTTATTATGCGGAACTTCAAATAAATAATTATACCCGTCTTTAAAATAAATTGATCCAAAGTAAGCTAATAGAATACCTACTATTACTATAACTCCAAAGAATAATGAATTTTTATTTCGTTGAAAAAAATTTAAATTACCAAAATAATCAACCTGTTTATTTGCCCAAGCTAAAGACATCTTATCTAATAAAATTGCAATCAAACTAATACAAAGACCTGCCTCTAATGCTAATCCAATATTCAACTGATTTAGAGCTAATAATAAATTAAAACCTAAACCTTTTGCTCCTATAAATGCAGAGATAACTGCCATAGAAAAACATACCATTATAACTTGGTTAACTCCTATTAAAATATCTCTTCTCGCTGTTGGAATTAATACTTTTGACATTAGTTGCCAGTTGCTACATCCACTCATTCTACCAGCTTCAATTACCTCTGGGGGGACAGCCCTTAAACCTAATAAAGTTAATAGTATCATTGGTGGCACAGCGACAATCATTGTTATAATTACTGCAGCATGGTCTCCTACCCCAAAAAGAACTAGTGCAGGAACTAATACAGCATACTGGGGCATCGTCTGCATAACTAAAAGTATTGGATATAAAGCTTTTTCTACTCTTTTACTTTTGTATGCCGCAACACCCAAACCTAAACCAAAAATAAATGAAAGAGGTGCTGCAACCAATATAAAAGAAAGTGTTTGCATAGACGGTTTCCATTGTCCAAATATTGAAATGTAAGTCATTGATAAAAGTGCATATAAGGCCAATCCTTTACCTCCTAACTTATAAGCAAGTATCGCTGATCCTGCTGCTACAATAGTCCAAGGTAAGCCTGGCAATTCTGCCCAGGGATTAGCATCAATCCAATCCCAACTAGTAAAAGCAACAATTGTTTCAAGACCGCCTAATAAAATCTCTCTAATTAATTCTATTAGAAAAGTCATAAATGCGGTTAGGTTTCTAGTTATTTGTAAAACTAAAGGTCGTGTTTTATATTCCTGCGTATCTTCATTCCAAAATTCCATTGGCATCCAATCATTCATTAAAAAGAATAATGAATCATTTATCCAAATTGGAAGCCATCCAAGTAATGGTGGCAATCTCCAGAAAACATCAAAAGCGTAATATCTAACTTCTTTACCTAGAAATACGAAGGCACTCTGATTAGGATCTTTTACAAATTCTGCTTGTCCTCTAATAAATTTATAAGTTTCAGGAACATCAATTGCAAAACATAGTGCAAAAAATACAGCTAATAAAAACAACCATTGAAACAATTTAGGATATTTTTTAAGTAATTCCATAGTTTAATGATTATTTTTTCTTCCCCCAAAAACTGTATTAATAATTTTTGTAGGATTAATTGAACCTACAATATTATTTTTGCTATCTGTAACAGCTACTGTTTTTTCTTGTGTTAATATTTTTTCTGCAACATTTTCAATAATCTCGTCTTTTGAAACTTTTATATCTCCCATGTCGTCAGATGTTATTTCATCCATTACATCTTTAATTAATAAAACTTTTTCCCTTGGAACTTCTTCCGTAAATTTTCTTACATATTCTGTAGCTGGATTTAAAACAATGTTCGCAGGTGTATCTAATTGCTCAATTATTCCATCTTTCATAATTGCAATTCGATCAGCTAGTTTTAAGGCTTCATCAAAATCATGAGTAATAAACATTATAGTTTTTTGTAATTTTTCTTGAAGTCTTAAAAATTCATCTTGCATTTCTTTCCTTATAAGTGGATCTAATGCAGAGAAAGGTTCGTCTAAGAACCATATATCTGGCTCAACTGCCAATGATCTCGCAATTCCAACCCTTTGTTGTTGTCCTCCAGATAACTCTCTTGGAAAATAATTTTCTCTTCCATCGAGACCAACAAGTTTGACCATATCCATTGCTTTATTAATACTGTCTTCAGTTTTAATACCCTTAATTTGAAGAGGAAAAGCAATATTTTCTAAAACTGTTTTATGTGGAAGTAGCGCAAAACTTTGAAAAACCATTCCCATTTTATTTCTTCTTAAATCAATAAGTTCCTTGTTATTTAAATTAAGCAAGTCTTGACCTTCAATAAAAATTTTTCCACCTGTTGCGTCTGTTAATCTAGATATACACCTTAATAGTGTTGACTTACCTGATCCTGATAAACCCATTACAACTAACATTTCACCCTTAGATACCTCAAAAGAAGCATTGTTAACTCCTACAATACATCCATTTTCTTGAAATGTTTTTGCATCAACATTACCATTTGCTTCTTTGAGCATTCTTTCAGCGTTTGCTCCAAAGATTTTATAAACAGATTGGCATTTAATTACTGGTTCAGACATAAATAATATTCAGGTTATACGAATTTAAGATAAAATAAAATCTCTATAATTTGTTACATTTCCTCCTTAAAAATTTTTAATAAAATAAACTCTTGTATCAATACCTGTACTTAAAAAACTCAAAGCTTCTCCACTTACTTTTACAGTTTCATCTACACCAACATTATTTCCACTTACAACGAAACCTGCAAAACATTTATTTTTTTCATCGTCCCATTTTACAAATGTTTCATCTATTTTATTTCCGTTAATTGTATAAATTTCATGAGCTCTAAAGTTTAGAAAATTCGCACCCATAATTGCACGTTGAGGTATAAGCTTAGTTGCCTTACAAACAGCTTCATATAATTCATCAGATAATTTAAAATTGTCAGTACCATCAAACGAAACCAAAACTCCTGAGGGAAGACTAGAAATTAGCTTATTAAGTTTTCTTTCTTGAGCTATTCTTTCTTCTTCAATTTTCATTTTAGCAACCAGTTCATCACCTTCACCAAAAATATTATTTAAAATAAAAAAAGTTAAAAAGATAAGAATAATTATACTAATTAATCCACCAAATTGTTTGACTGGCTCTGACAAAGTTTTAAAACTATTCTTGGAAACTTCCATTTTTCCAAATACCTGTTTTTTGTTTTCCATCTGACCAAGTAAAAGTGCCTTTACCGTTCATAAAACCATTGGCCCATTCACCTTCGTAAGTTGTTTTATCTGTGTAAACCCACTTACCATAACCATTTTCACAATTTCCCTCTTTACATCCTGTGCTTCTTGCTAATGCTATAGAAGTAATTAATGACGAAAAAAGTATAAAAAATATAAGCTTTTTCATGGAAATATATTACACAAAATTTCTTAAAAAAAAATTAGGCATTTTTTGATTTATTCTTACAGATATAAATTGAAATATCTTTTTCTGAATTTTCGGTATTTATATTTTTGGTAATTTCATGAATTAATTCGCCTGATTTTCTTGTAATTATTGCAGATTCTGAATAAGTTTTTTCATTATTAAAGGCTTTAAATAAAACTACGTCTTTATTTACTATTTTAACATCAAAATTTGAATTTTGAGAAAAAAATTTTGATAATCCATTTACCATTAATGTGCTTGGTTTATTTGAATAAATCTGAAATGAATCTAAATTTTTAATGTTTAAGTCTTTTGCTTGGAAAGTTTTATAATTATATTCCGAATTCTTAACAATTTTTTTTTCTAACTCACATGTAAACTCTAAATTTAAATTTTCACCAATACTTATGTCTTTTGCATAAGCAAAATTGAAAATAATAAAGTTTAATAATATTAAATAAAATACTTTTACCATTAATTATTTGAGGTGATAAAAAAAATCTCCCCCAATAAAATTGGGAGAGATCTTAAATTTATTAAATTAACCTTAATGATCGTGTGTAAATTCTTCCCACACACTCTTATTGTCAGCTAACCATTTTTTTGCTGCATCTTCATGAGTCATTTTGTCGACATCAACTAAAGCTGCCATTGCTCCAATTTGACTTGTAGAGAATGACATTTTTTTAAACGTCTTTGCAGCTGCTGGATGAGTTTTTGGAAAATCTTCATGTGCTGCTTTTTTCAAATAACCATCCGGAGAACCACATTTTCCATCTCCACCATCTTCTGGTCTACAACCAGCTGTGTATGGAGGGAAGTCGATAAATGTAAAACCAGCACCATCTGTAAAGTTTGGTGTCCAGTTAAATATGATAGTTCCTCTTCCTTCTTTTTTAGCAGCAGCCAACTCTGCCCAAAGTGCATCTGCACTTCCAGCAAATTTAACCCACCATAGATCTCCTAATCCTAGAGCATCAACTCTTTGAGGTATTAAATCTCCATGCCATGTTTGTGGTCCTTCTAACATTCTACCTTTTCCATCTGGTGAATCAGGTGTTGTAAAATTTTTCGCACAATCAGGGTTTTTTAATGCAGTCCAGTCTGGTAGACCTGGGCATAAGCCTTTTTCTACAACCCAGTTTGGATATCCCATATCCTCAAGAGTTCTAGCTTCATGATCACCCATATCTAATAAACCACCTTTATCTAAAGCAGTTGTGAATGATTTTCCGAATGCAGATTCCCATACTTCATGAGATATTGTTACATCACCAATTCTAATCGACTCATATACTGCCTGAGAGTCAGCATTTACATATTTTACATTGTTCCCCATACTTTCAAAAATTCCGCCAATTACGTAAGCCATTACAATTTGGCTTGACCAGTTATGAGTTGGGATAACAATTGGTTTTTTACTATCTGCTGCGTTTGAAATCCCTGCAAAACTTACAAGAGATATCACCATAGCTGATAATAGAGATATTATTTTTTTCATTATTTCCCTTTCCTTAATATTAAGTGGTTAAAGTATCCCCTCTATTAAAGTTACAGTCAACTAGCAAAATAGATACAAATGTATATATAAAATTTATATATAAATTTGTTTATACTTTTGTATAATTTTTAAATATTTTTTAAAAATGCAAACAAGTTTAAGTATTAAAGAACCTGGTTTAAACGTATTACCACCTGGAGTTGAAAGATATGTGGTCAACGCAGGTGGAATTACTGGTATTCAAATATTTCCTGAAGATGAAATTAAAATTGTAAATAATGAGGGTAATCAAATTTGCGAAATAAACATTTTCGATAAACATGGAAAATCAGAATTGGGAATTTTAAATTTAAAAGAAAATAAAAATTCCTCAGAAATAAAAAAAATACTTTTTAAAAAAGAAGAGAGTTCTATGCAAGCTTTGCTGCAATTAAAAAAAAGAAATTTACAAATTGATAAAGCCACTTCGTCAGTAATTTTTGATAAAAACACTTCTGCAGGGGAAGAAATAATTCTTACTTCGAAGGATAACTGTTATTGCATCTTTGCTGCTCCGGGAAACGACATGCTTGTTCATGATCAAAATCCACCTTCAGATCTAACTGTATTAGTTAAAAGAGCTAAAATTAAAAATTCTGAAAAAGAATTTTCAATAATTCCTGATCCAATTTACGATCCTGACTATGAAGTTAATATAGATAGAAAAACTGCAACAGGATATCAAGTTAAAGCTGGAGACTATATTCAAATAATTACACCAACGGGAAGACAATGCTCAGATTTTGTTGCATACGACACTGCTAAACTAGAAAAAGGTATAGAAAGAGGTCTTGATTGGCAAACGACAAGAACCTTTATGGGACATACTTTCCCTGGTCCTGGTTTGTTCTCAAAATTCTATGATACTGATCATGAGCCATTGGTAGAAGTTATAAGAGATACAGTGGGTATTCATGATACATTTAATTTAGCTTGTACCTCAAAGTACTACGAAGATTCAGGATATTTTGGTCATGCAAATTGTTCTGACAATTTAAATTACTCAATGAAAAAATATGGTGTAGAAGAAAAAAAAGGTTGGCATGCAATTAATCTTTTCTTCAATACATCCTCAGGCGGTCAAAATTCTGTTACATCTGATGAGTCTTACGCGAGACCTGGTGATTACGTTATTTTTAAAGCTTTAAAAGATTTAACATGTGGAACTACTGCATGCCCTAGTGATATTGATAGCTGTAATGGATGGAACCCTACTGATATTTTTGTTAGAACTTATGAAAAAAGCAAAGAATTTACTAAATCATATGGTTTTAGAGTGAAAACAGACTCAGAAAATAAACTTACAAGAAATACTGGTTTCTATGAAAGAACATCAAAATTAACTAGAAACTTTGTCGATGCTAGAGGTTTTTGGTTACCAAACGATTATACAAAACATGGTGTAATTAATGAATACAATGCATGTAGAGAAGACGCTGTCCTAATTGACTTATCTTCATTAAGGAAATTTGAAATTCTTGGTCCAGATGCTGAAGAATTAATGAATTATACATTAACTCGAAATGTAAAAAAACTTTCAGTTGGTCAAATTGTTTATTCAGCAATGTGTTATGAAAATGGAACTATGTTTGATGATGGAACGTTATTAAAACTTAGTGATCATGGTTTTAGATGGATTTGTGGTGATGAATATGGAGGTGAGTGGCTTAAAGAACAAGCTAAGAAAAAAAATTACAAAGTTCATATCAAAAATTCTACTGACCAAATAAATAATTTATCTTTACAAGGTCCTAAGAGTAGAAAAATTTTAGAAAAAATAATTTTTACTCCCCCTACCCAACCCTCTATATCTGAATTGGAATGGTTTAGATTTTCAATTTGTCGATTGGAAGAGTTAAACGGAATACCATTAATTGTTTCAAGAACAGGTTACACTGGTGAACTTGGTTTTGAAATTTGGTGTCATCCAAGTAATGCTACTACAGTTTGGGATAAGGTAATGGAGGCAGGAAAAGATGAAGGTTTGATACCAGCTGGTTTTGCTGCTTTAGATCTTTTAAGAATTGAAGCTGGTTTAATTTTATTTGGTAATGAATTTGACGGACAACAAGATCCGTTCGAAGCAGGAATTGGGTTTTCAGTTCCTCTAAAATCTAAAACAGAGGATTTTATTGGAAGAGAAAATTTAATTAAGAGAAAAGAAAATCCTCAAAAAAAACTAGTAGGGTTAGAGTTAATAGGTAAAGAAATTGCAAATCATGGAGATTGTGTTCATATTGGAAGATCTCAGGTTGGAATTATAACTAGTGGATGTATTTCTCCTACATTAAATAAAAATATTGCATTATGCAGAATAGATGTAGGTCACTCAGAATTAGGTAACGATGTTGAAATTGGAAAAATAGATGGACATCAAAAAAGAATACCTGCAAAAATTGTCGGATTTCCTCATTACGATCCAAAGAAAACTAAAGTAAGATCTTAATGGCTAAATCAACTAAGGATTTGTTAGAGTTTTGGGAAGATCAAATGAAACTTTCACACACATCAAGTAACTATTTTTTTAGAAAATCGCCTTCTCATTATCATATGATGCTTCTAGTTATGTCAGCATTTAAGCAAAAACAAAATTTATCAGTAGAGGAGCTAAAAACTAAACTATTTAAAACCTCTAGACCAAAATCTGCATTAATAATTAATGAGGCATGTGAAAAAGGTTTTTTTTATTTAGAAAAAACTGCTCAAGATCAAAGAAAAAAACATATAAAACCAAGTACTTCGTTTATTGAGGAATTTAACGATTATTTATCTACTCTTAAAAATTTGAGCTTTTAACAATAATCAAATCCTAAGTTCTATAAGTTTTTATTTCTAAATTTTATATATAAAAAAAATTATATATTTAACCCTTTTCAAAAAATAGTGTTTATTGATGTCATTACCGACAAAAGCAAAAGTAGTAATCGTTGGAGGGGGAATTCACGGTCTAAGTACTGCTTGGAAACTTTCCGAAACTTACAAAAATCCAGGTGATATTGTCGTATTAGAAAAAAAAGATACCGCAGCTGGCGCAAGTGGTATTGCGTGTGGTGTTGTAAGAAATAATTATTTTCAGCCTGCAATGAGAGAATTAATGGCTCATTCAGTTTCAGTTTGGGAGAGTGATCCTAAAGCATTTAAATATAATGCAGTTGGTTATTTACAGATTTCACCAGAAGTAATGCATGCAGATGTTGCAACTATTTACGAACAGCAAAAAGCAATTGGTTACGAATCTGAATTTATAGAAGGTGAAAAAGATTGTATGAAATATATGAAAGGTATGTTTGGTGATTGGCAAGCACAAAGTATAACTTCTGTTCTTCATGAAAAAAAAGGTGGATACGCTTTTAATAAAGATTCAATTAAAGCACTTGAAAATAAATCTACTTCAAATGGTGTTGAAGTAATGAAAGGTGTTAAAGTCACTGGTTTCAAAAGAGGAAGTAACAGCAAAGCTGTTACAGGAGTTGAAACAGACAAAGGCACAATAGAATGTGAACAAGTTGTCATTGGAGCAGGTCCTTGGGCAAGAGATTTTTGGAATATGTTAGAACTTCCTAAAACTGCAAATATTAAAGGTAAAGATGGCAGAATTCACGAAACGGACATGTGGAAATATTGGATGCTTCAAGAGGGTGTCCTTGGTGTAGAACCAGACTTTTTAAAAATGGACAATGGTGAACAGCCACCAGTAATCCATGTAGACTCAACAGCTCCTTTATATTCAGACAAAACTAAAAAATTAATTACAGATAAAATTTGGGGAATATATTACAAACCTGATATTGAAGGACTTGGTGTTCAAGGTGGAACTTCACCTTACATTGTTGATAAACATTTTGATCAAGTAAACGTTGATCCGTATGGAATAGAGTCCCCTGAATATCAAACTACAGAAGCTTTTAATGATATGTGGTGTTCAGCTTTGGCTCATTGTCAAAAAAGATTT
Source organism: uncultured Pelagibacteraceae bacterium (assembly GCA_902563435.1). Taxonomy (GTDB): domain Bacteria; phylum Pseudomonadota; class Alphaproteobacteria; order Pelagibacterales; family Pelagibacteraceae; genus Pelagibacter. Next base: position 90,882 of record CACEXE010000001.1, on the reverse strand, counting down.
GAAGGAAAATCAGATTTATATAGAAAAGGACCATCAGGCGGACTTGGGTGTATGACGCCAGATTCTTTTCCAATCTTCGATAGATTTTTAGAAAACGTTTACATGATAGCAGACTCTAACCATGGCTATAAAATGATTGGAGTTGGAGAGCTAGTAGCAAAAGAAATTCTTGGCACAGAGAGTGAATTACTAAAACCATTTAGATTCAACCGTTACGAGAAAGGTGAATTACACCCAACATCTAATAGTCCGTTTCCTTGGAGCTAATTTATCTAAGTAGACAGATGTTTTTTTTTCAGTTAACTTTTTGGTCTAAAAATTCTTAAGGGGGAATATGACTGATCTAGAGAAACATGTTAATCAACCAGGTAGAGCAAAATTAGTTAAACAAGTTAGAGCTAAAATTAACGAACTAAAAATTGATTATATTTTTTTTCAATTCATATCAGTAACAGGAAGAGTTGTTGGTAAAGGAATTCCTGCTGATCATTGGGAAAGAACATGTGAAAAAGGTTTTCAATTAGTTTACGGTGCAACAGCTAATTTATTCTTAGATCGTCACAATAACTACATAGGATATGGTCCTGAAGCTAAAGAATTGGTTGGAATACCTGATCCAGAAACGTTTTGCCAATTACCTTGGGATAAAAAAGTTGCAAGAGTTTTTGTAACTTGTTTTAGAAATAGAGAGGAAAGAGAAAATCCAGGCGGTCACTTAACATCTGATTGTAGAGGTAATTTAAGAATTATTGCTAAAGAATTTAAGAAAAAACATGGTTATCAACTTAGAGTTGGAACTGAGCCAGAAATGATGTGGTTAACTAGAAATGATGATGGTACTCCAACAGGAAAAGGTTTTTCTAAACCATATTGTTATCACATAGATCAATTCGAGTCTTTAAGACCAGTATTTATGAAAGTAATGGAATACGCAAGAGCTATGGGCTTTGATATGATTCAAGGCGATCATGAAGATGCTCCTGGACAATTAGAATTAAACTGGATGTATGATGATGTTTTAAGAAATGCAGATAGATTATCTACTTACAGACAAATTTGTGCTCAGGTTGCAAGAGAATTTAATTTGATTGCATGTTTTATGACAAAACCTTTTATGGGAGTTTCTGCTAGTGGTTGTCATACTAATATGTCTCTATGGACAGGTGGGAAAGATAAAATAAATAAATTAGGTCATAAGTCTCTGCCAGGGATGGATGAAGTTTTCAGTTATGTAGAAGGCGGTACTAATACTTTTATGCCAGATACAAAAGATGTCCAGTTGCCAGGAAAAATTGGTTTGAAATCAATCGGTGGAGTAATGAAACACTTACCTGCTTTAACAGCTATTGGTTCGTCAACAGTTAATTCATATAGAAGATTGTGGGATCAGGGTTTTTGGGCACCTGTTTATGCTGATTGGGGATACCAAAATCGAACTTGTGGATTAAGAGTTTCCGCACCAGGTAGATTTGAATATAGATCCGTAGATTCTATGCATAATCCATATTTAATGGGAGCGAGTTTATTAAAAGCTTTTGATGATGGAATAACGAATAATATCGACCCTGGAAAACCTGAGTCTAGAAATATTTATGAAGCTCAAAAAGCTGGAAAAAATGTTAAAAAATTACCTTTAAGTCTTGGTGAGGCTTTAGATCGTTTAGCAGAAGATAAAGTTATTCAATCTGCTATGCCGGATGAAATGTATAAAATATTTCATTGGTATAAAAATGATGAATGGGAAAGATTTTTAGGTGCAACAACTCAATGGGATCTAGATACCTATTTGGATTGCCTGCCATAAACAAATTTAGTTAAGGAGAAATATGTGCGGAATAGCTGGTCTTATACATAGAGGAAAATCCTCTAATGTAGGAAATGAATTACAAGCAATGCTTCAGGCTTTAAAGCATAGAGGTCCTGACTCAACAGGTTATGCTCTATATGCAGATAATGATGGTGAAAACTTCATAATGAGATTCAAGGTTGGAGAAAATGTTGGTGAAGGTAGTTCCTCCATAAATGAAGATGAAAGTGTTTATGATAAGAGGAAAGAACTTGTAGACGATATGTTAAAAAATCTTGGTGCAAAAGTGTTGAAGGAAGAAAAACTAACTCCATATTCCTACAGATATGAAATGAAATATGACGACGATTTAATGGATTTTTCAAAGAAAATTGAGAGTATTGAAAGTGTAGAAATTTTATCAATTGGTAAATCACTAGAATTAATTAAAGATTTAGGAGATGCAAAAGTAGTTTTAGATAGGTATGATCTTGGAAAAGTAACAGGAACTCATGCTATAGGTCATGCTAGAATGGCAACTGAGTCAGGTGTAGATATCAAATCTGCTCACCCTTTTTGGGGATATCCTTTTAGCGATGTTTCAGTTGTGCATAATGGTCAATTAACTAATTACTGGAATAATAGAAGAGTGTTAGAGAACAAAGGCATGAGATTTATGTCTGAATGTGACTCTGAGCTGATAGCTGTTTATTTAGCAGAGAAAATGAGAAATGGAGCAACATTAGAAGAAGGCATGAAGGATAGTTTGTCAGGTTTAGATGGAGTGTTTACATATTTTGTTGCAACGAAAGATTCTTTGGGAATGGCTAAAGATACAATGGCAGCAAAACCATTAGTCTTATACGAGTCAGATGATTTAGTTGCTATGGGCTCTGAGGAAATAGCAATAAGATCTATCTTACCACATGAAATAGATACATATGATCCATTTGATGGAGAGGTAAAAGTATGGCAAATTTAAAAACAACAGAAAAAAAAACCAAAGCCCAATCAATGGGACTTCATACTGAAGTTCTTACAGGTAAAACTCAACAAAAATTTTTTAATCCTGATGAGGCAGAAAACTTTTACTATTGGGGAACTTATGATGTTGATTTCAATAAAAGAATTGACCTTGATGTAAATGATCTAGACTGCAAAGAGGCAAACAAAAAAATTGATGAGCTTATGAGTCAAGGTTATGGAACAATAGTTATAAAGAACCCACAAGGAAAACATAGTTTAGGAGTTGGGGTGCTAAATAAATTAAATTTAATATTTGAAGGAAGTTTGGGCTATTTTGGCGTTGGTTCTATTGATGGTCCAACGGTAAGAATTAATGGTAGAGTTGGATGGTCGTGTGCAGAAAATATGATGGCAGGAAAAGTAGTAATAGAAAAAAATGCAGGATCATGTTTTGGTGCAGCAGTTAGAGGTGGAGACTTAATATGTAAAGGTAGCGTTGGTGCTAGAACAGGAATTGATCAAAAAGGTGGAACAATTATTGTTGGTGGTGACGCTGGAGCATTCACTGGCTTTATGATGCAAAGAGGAAGGATAATAATTTTAGGTAATGTCGGTATAAACCTTGGAGACTCTATGTATGATGGAACTATTTATGTGGGTGGAAAAATTGGGTCATTTGGAAGTGATGCGATTGAGTCACCTATGACAAAAAGTGATATAGATTGGATTAAAAGAAAACTTAAAGTTGCTGAAATTGGCGAAAATTTTGATATTTCAAAGATGACAAAAGTAGTTGCAGGTAAAAAACTCTGGAACTATGACGCTTTAGAACCAACTGAGAAAAAAGGAGCAATTTAATGGCAAAGAAAAAAAACGGAAAATCAAATGGTCATTCCAATGGGAATGGTAGTAGTGAATTTTCAAAAAGAAATAAAAGTTTACTAGGTTATAACGCTATATTTACACCAGAAGTAATCGACGACATTCACATTAAAGCTCAGTTAGGAAGATACCGAATGAGAGGTATGGCTCTAATGAAAAAAATTCCTACATTTGACGATTTAGTTTTTTTACCTGGAACTCTTACAAGATTTGTAATCGAAGGTTACAGAGAAAAATGTGAAACGAAAACTATCATTGGTCCAAGATGTGAAAATCCAGTGGAATTGGATATTCCAGTTTATATAACAGGTATGAGTTTTGGAGCTTTATCTTATGAAGCAAAAACAGCACTTGCAAGAGGAGCAACCATGGCAGGTAGCGCAACATGTTCAGGTGAAGGTGGAATGATACCTGACGAAAGAAGATATTCAGAAAAATGGTACTATCAATGTATTCAATCAAGATATGGATTTAATCCTCATCATGCACAACTTGCTGATGGAATTGAAGTTTTCATTGGTCAAGGACAAAAAGTTGGGATGGGTGGTCACTTGATGGGTCAAAAAGTTACAGACCAAGTAGCAGAGATGAGATCATTACCGGCTGGTATTGATCAAAGATCTCCTGCAAGACATCCTGATTGGCTAGGACCAGATGACTTAGCTTTAAAAGTTCAAGAGTTAAGAGAGTTAACAAAAAATAAAGTTCCAATACAATTAAAACTTGGAGCAGCAAAAGTTTATGATGATGTTCGTATGGCAGCAAAATGTGATCCTGACTCTATTTATCTAGACGGAATGGAAGGTTCAACAGGTGCTGGTCCGCACATAGCAGCAGCGAACACAGGTATACCTGGGATAGCTGCAATTAGAGAAGCAAGAAGAGCAATAGATGATGTTGGAAAAACTGGAAAAGTTACTCTTATTTATGCTGGTGGTGTTAGAGATGGAGCTGACATGGCAAAAGCATTAGCTCTTGGAGCAGATGCTATTGCTATAGGTACGGGCGCTATGATTGCACTAAACTGTAATAAAGAAATTCCAGAGTCTAATTTTGAAAAAGAAATGGGAGTGCCAGCAGGTCATTGTTATCACTGTCATACTGGTCGTTGCCCAGTTGGTGTTGCTACTCAGGATCCTAAATTGAGAAAAAGACTAAACCCTGATGAGGCAGCTCTTAGAGTATATAATTACTTACATACCATGACGCTAGAAGCTCAATTATTAGCTAGAGCTTGTGGTAAAACAAATATCCATTCATTAGAGCCAGAAGATATGGCAGCTTTAACAATGGAAGCTTCTGCTTTAGCAAAAGTACCACTTTCTGGAACAAATCACACAGTAGGAGTTGACGATTTTCATAAAATATAATTATGCCAAAGAAAAAAAGTAAAAAATCGAGCAAAAAAACCGTTAAAGGTCAGTTAGGTAAAAAGAAAGAGACTGCTCGAGAAAAGATGATAGGTCAAACTATTGGTTATAGGTATGATGTAAATTTATTGCCAGACTATTCAAGAATAACTCCTTTCCTAAAAAAATATATCGAAGCAATGGGTTGGGATGATTTAAATTGGTTGGAAGATGTTCACATGGGGTATGAAGAAGATAGACCTGCAGTTTTTGATAGAAACGCAAATGGTTGGGTAACTATTCCAAAAAAAATTAAATTACCAAATAACCAACAAGATAGAGACATGATAGCAAGAGAACTATTGGTAAAATTTCAAATGTCTCCAAATCACCCATTAGTAGATTTAAAAAAAGCTTATCGGAAATTTTAGAATCACCAACAATTTATATATACCTAAAGTTGTAATATTATAAATTTTTATTGATACAATTGTTTTATTTAAGATTGATCCAATAATTCGAAATAATAATATTTAAATAATTTGTTTAAACAATTGGAGGTTAAATGACTGACGAACTAGGTGCATTGACAACCATATTTACAGAATTTTACTATTGGATAACAGTAGTACTAATGTTTCTAATCCACGTAGGATTCTGTATGTATGAAGTTGGAGCTTCCCGATACAAACATCATCAACATACATTAATGAAAAATACAATGCTGATTCCTTTGGTAACAGTAACTTGGTTTTTATTTGGTTGGTGGATTTATTGGGCATTTCCAACTGGACCAGGTCTTGCACCATCAATAATGAATGAAAGCGCAGCGCTAATTACAGATGACTCAGCTTTTAGTGCTAAGTGGTATCTACCTAATAGTGAATTGATGGCAGTAAACTTAGGAGATCATATTAGTGGAGTATTTTGGGCTGCATTTTTACTTTTCTCATGGACAGCTGCATCCATTGTATCAGGTGCTGTAATTGAAAGAATTACTACCTTTGCTTTTGGAATTCTTGCGATTGCAATTGGATCTGTATTTTGGAGCATAGATGCTGCATGGGGATGGCACTTTGACGGATGGATGTTGAAGATACTCGGTTACCATGATGCTTATGCCTCAGGGGTAATTCACGCAGTAGCTGGTGGATTTGCTTTAGGGGTGCTTGCTGTTTTAGGACCAAGAATTGGAAAATTTTCATCAAGCGGTGAACCTAGAAATATAGGACCTAGAAATCCTTGGCTAGTAACTATTGGATTATTCTTAATTTATACTGGTTTTTGGGGATTTTATGCTGCTTGTAATATTCCAATTTACGATCTTGGACCTGAGTATGGCATGGAAGGTGTAACCTACTTTACCGCAACCACAATTTATGTAACGCCAACCACACTTAGTGGAATAACAATGAACTTTTTGATGTCTCTCTCAGGAGGATTATTAGCAGGTTATGTTGTTTCCAAAGGTGATCCTTTCTGGACTTACTCAAGTGGTTTAGCTGGAATAATCTGTGCGTCTGCAGGAAATGACCTTTATCATCCAATACAATCTTTGATAATTGGAATGATTGGTGTCGTTATAGCTTACAAAATGCATTACTGGGTTGAACGAAGGTTCAAAATTGATGATGCAGTTGGAGCAGTAGCAGTTCATGGTTACGCTGGGTTTGCAGGACTTGTGATATGTGGTTTTGTATTAAATGGATACCCTTCTTCAGGATACAGTGTTGGTGCTATGTGGGATGGAACTACATATGCTGCAATTAATCCTTTAGGAATGTTCATAGGTGCAATAATCATGTTCTTTGTTCTTGGAATGATCCCAGGCTACATTATAGCTAGAGTGTTAAATGGTATTGGCAAACTCAGAATTCCGAGGGAAGTTGAGTTGGCTGGTTTGGACTACCAAATAATGGAGGAAGCAAAAGAAGATGAACGCACAGTTGCTTCATCTAGTAATTAAAGGAGGATAATATGGCTACAGTATCTAATTGGATAGATCACTTAAATAAACCCGCAGAGGATGTGGCGGGTGCTATTTATCCAGGAGTAGGATCAGAAGGTATATTAGTTCTTATACTTGCTGTTATTTGGATAGGTTGGACAGTTGTAAGCTCAAAACAAGAAAGTGATAAACTTTCTAAGCTTGCAAGAAGAAGACCAAGTTCAAATGCATGGAAGAGTAATATTACCGATGGATAAATAAAAAAAGATAAGGGCGCATTAATTTAGATGCGCCCTTTACAAAGTATGGACGAAGAAAAAAAAAATCTCAACAAAACACCAAGTAAAATGGCTAGATTAACATGGCCTAAATCTAAATATGGTGTCTATGCCGCAATCATTATTATTGTTATAATTAATGTGCTTTACTATAAAGACCAATTATTATCACTAATTTAAAACTAATTTATGTGTGGCATCGTTGGAATTTATCTAAAATCTAAAAAATTTGAAAAATCCTTAGGAGGGATGCTTTCTAAAATGTTAGTCAGTATGGAGTCTAGGGGTCCTGACAGTGCAGGTTTTGCAATTTATAACAGTGATAAAAATAAAATTTATAAATATTCTGTTTGTTTAAATGAAATGAGTTTTGAAAAATTCAAAAAAGAAATTAAAAAGAAAGTAAAATTTACAACTATAGAAAAGAATTCCGACCATGTAATTTTAAAATCTATTGAAAAACCAAATGAAATTCTCCCTATTTTAGAGGATTTTTCAACAATATCACTTGTTGGTTATGGAAAATCGATTGAAATTTTTAAACAAGTTGGAAAACCAAGTAATGTTGTTAAAAAATTTAATCTAGGTAATTTCTCAGGAACTCATGCTATTGGCCATACAAGAATGGCTACAGAGAGTGCAATTACAACTGACGGATCACACCCTTACTCTACAGGTGAAGATGAATGTTTAGTACATAATGGTTCCTTGTCAAATCATAATAACTTAAGAAGAAAATTAAAAAAGAGTGGATCGAAATTTAGTTCTGATAATGATACGGAAGTTGCTGCTGGTTATATTTCAGATAGTTTAAAAAAAAGAAATTTAAAACAAACATTAAATAAAGGGTTAAACGATCTTGATGGGTTTTATACTTTTATTGCAGGAACACATAGTGGCTTTGCAGTTCTAAGAGATGAGATAGCATGTAAGCCTGCTGTTATTGCTGAAACAAAAGATTATGTAGCAATTTCATCAGAGTTTCAAGCAATGGCACATTTACCAAATGTAAATAATGCAAAAATTTTTGAACCTGAGCCAGGTATCGTTTATTCTTGGGGGAAATAATGATACTTGATTTAAAGAAATTAAAACTAAGATATGTGAATGAAAAACTTCAAAATATTGATCGAAAAAAAAATAAAAGGGACTTTGTAATATCAAACCCTGAAGGTAATCATGCTATCTGTGCAGGTCTTACAGAAAATATTGATGTAACCATTAAAGGTCATGTTGGGTATTATTGTGGAGGTATGAACCAAAATGCAAATATTATAGTTGATGGAAATGTTGGAACTGGAGTTGCAGAAAATATGATGTCTGGAAAAGTTCATGTAAAAGGAAATGCATCACAATCTGCAGGGGCTACTGCTCATGGTGGTACATTAATTATCGATGGTGATGCAAGTTCAAGATGTGGAATTTCAATGAAAGGTATTGATATAATAGTAAAAGGATCTGTTGGTCATATGTCAGCATTTATGGCACAATCTGGAAATCTAGTTGTTTGTGGTGATGCAGGTGAAGCATTAGGCGATAGTTTATATGAAACAGACATATATGTAAAAGGAAGAGTAAAATCTTTAGGAGCTGATTGTGAAGAAAAAAAAATGAGTAAAAAACATAAGACAAAATTAAAAGAGCTTTTAAAAAAGGCTGGATCAAATATTAAACCTGAACATTTTAAAAGATATGGTTCTGCAAGAAAACTATATAATTTTAATATTGATAATGTATCTAACTATTAATTATGAGAAATAAAACTCTCCCTCGTCAATCCTGGACCTTTGATGAATACACTAACTCTGAAATTAGGAGAGCTGCTGAAACCGGAATTTATGATATCAGGGGTGGTGGTTCGAAAAGAAAGCTTCCACATTTTGATGATTTATTATTTTTAGGTGCTTCAATGTCTAGATATCCGTTAGAGGGATATAGAGAAAAATGTACTACAAATGTAACTTTAGGCACAAAATATGCAAAAAAACCATTAGAGCTAGATATTCCAATTACGATTGCGGGTATGAGTTTTGGAGCATTATCTGGTTCAGCTAAAGAGGCATTAGGAAGAGGAGCAAGTGAAGCTGGGACATCAACCACAACAGGCGATGGAGGAATGACACCAGAGGAAAGAGGTCAATCTAAAAATTTAGTTTATCAACTTTTGCCCTCAAGATATGGAATGAACCCAAATGATTTAAGAAAAGCAGATGCAATTGAAGTGGTGATTGGACAAGGTGCAAAACCAGGTGGTGGCGGGATGTTACTAGGAAAAAAAATAGATGATCGTGTTGCGGAAATGAGAACTCTACCAAAAGGTATTGATCAAAGATCTGCGTGTCGTCATCCTGATTGGACTGGTCCAGATGATTTAAAAATAAAAATTTTAGAATTAAGAGAAATTACTAAGTGGGAAGTTCCTATTTTTATAAAAATTGCTGGAGCAAGACCTTATTATGATACAGCATTAGCTGTAAAAGCTGGAGCAGATGTTGTTGTCTTAGATGGTATGCAAGGTGGTACAGCAGCAACACAAGAAGTATTTATTGAAAATGTTGGACAACCAACTTTAGCTTGCATAAGACCTGCTGTAGATGCTTTACAAGATTTAAATTCTCATAGAGAAGTTCAACTAATAATTTCTGGTGGAATAAGAAATGGTGCAGATGTAGCTAAAGCACTTGCGTTAGGAGCTGATGCAGTATCAATCGGAAGTGCAGCAATGATTGCAATTGGTGATAATGACCCAAAATGGGAAAAAGAATATGAAAAACTTGGAACTAAAGCTGGAGCGTATGACGACTGGCATGAGGGAAATGATCCTGCCGGAATTTCAACTCAAAAACCAGAGCTAATGAAAAGATTAGATCCAAAAAAAGCAGGTAGAAAATTATCAAATTATTTAAAGGTCATGTCTTTGGAAGCACAAACTATTGCACGAGCATGTGGAAAAAATAGTGTTCACAACCTAGAACCGGAGGATTTATGTGCATTAACTGTTGAAGCTGCAGCAATGGCTAGAGTTCCTTTGGCAGGAACTAGCTGGATACCAGGTATAAAAAAGAAATAGTTATTGATAGTAAATAAATAATTCGTAGTATGTTTATTAATGTCCAAAAATTTATCCAGTATTGCTAAATCAAAAAAAATTAAATATTTTTTAATAAGTTTTGTTGATTTATTTGGTGTATTAAGATCTAAATTAGTTCCCGCACAAGCAATAAAAGAGATGCAAAAAAATGGTGCAGGATTTGCTGGATTTGCTGCTTGGCTTGATATGTCACCAGCAGACTCGGATATGTTCGCTGTACCAGATCCAAATAGTTTAATTCAATTACCTTGGAATAAAGAAGTGGGTTGGCTTGCTTCAGACCTGTGGATGAACGGTAAACCTGTTGAGGCATCACCAAGAGTGATGTTAAAAAAGCAAATAAAATTACTATCAAATGAAGGTTACACTATGAAATCAGGTGTTGAGTGTGAATATTTTCTTATATCACCTGATGGCAGTTCTATTGCCGACCCTAGAGATACTCAATCTAAACCTTGTTATGACCAATCTGCTTTAATGAGACAATATGATTTAATAAGGGAAATATGCGATTGTATGATTACAATGGGATGGAACCCATATCAAAATGATCATGAAGATGCTAATGGCCAGTTTGAAATGAATTGGGATTTCACTGACTGTTTAACTACAGCAGATAGACATACATTTTTTAAATTTATGGTTAAATCCATAGCAGAAAAGCATGGGTTAAGAGCAACATTTATGCCAAAACCATTTGAGCAACTGACGGGTAATGGATGTCATGCACATATTTCGCTATGGGATAAGAAAAAAAATAAATTTTTAGATAAAAATGACAAACTTGGACTTAGTAAATTAGCATACAATTTTTTAGGTGGAGTGATTAAAAATGCAGGTTCATTATCAGCATTCTTTAATCCAACTTTAAATAGTTATAGAAGAATAAATGCGCCACCGACTAAATCTGGTGCAACATGGTCACCAAGTAGTATTTCTTATACGGGGAATAATCGAACACATATGATTAGAGTTCCAGATCCAGGAAGATTTGAACTTAGATTAATGGATGGGTCAGCGAATCCATATTTACTACAAGCAGGTGTTTTAGCAGCAGGTATAAATGGAATTAGAAAAAAAGTTAATCCTGGAAAACCATTATTCTGTAATATGTATACTGATCACCAAAAATATCCTAACCTACAAAAATTACCAAATACATTAGAAGATTCCCTAGAATTGTTAAATTTTAATACAGTAATGAAAAATGCTTTTGGAAAAAATGTTTTAAACAGTTATATCAAATTAAAAAAATCTGAAATTGAAAATTTCAAGTCAAAAGAAAAATTTGATAAATTAAAACCTATTACAAAGTGGGAAAGATCTAATACTTTGGATTGCTAGAATATGTCTATTGATTATAGTCATATTAATAAATTTTCATCATTTATTAAAAATAAAAATTATTTATTCAGTAGAGAAGAAATACTAAGTGTATTAAATAAAGAAACTATTGATAAAGCATTTAAATCTTTGTCTGGTTGGGAGAATTATGAACCTACTCCCCTACTTAATTTAAATAAACTTTCAAAAGATCTTGGCCTTAAAAACATTTTTTACAAGGATGAGTCAAAAAGATTTGGACTTAAATCTTTTAAAGCTCTTGGTGGTGCTTATGCAGTAGCGGAAGTTTCAGCTGGAAGAAAGGATGTAGTTGTTGCTACAGCAACAGCAGGAAATCATGGAAAATCAGTTGCCTGGGGTGCAAAAAGAGTGGGTATTGCATGTAAAATTTTCATAAGTGAATTTGTTACTGAAACAAGAGCTGACGAGATGCGAAAACTTGGAGCGGAGGTGACAAGAGTAAAGGGAAATTACGAAAATTCTTTAGATGAATGCATAAAGCAATCTAAGGAAAATGGCTGGGAAATTGTACAAGATGTTGCCTGGGAAGATTATCAAAAAGTACCAAAACTAACCATGGCAGGATATTCAGTCATGATAGAAGAAATCTCCAAACAAACTGATCATTATATTACACATATATTTTTACAGGCAGGTGTAGGAGGAATGGCCTCTGGTGTAATAGCGGGAGTTGCCCGGTATTTTAGAAGAATTCCAAAAATTATTATTGTTGAACCAAAAAATGCAGACTGTGTCTTAAAAAGTATAGATGCAGGCAAACTTACTAGAGTTGAAATAGAAAAAGAGAGCATTATGGGGGGAATGTCATGTGGAGATGTATCATTAGTCCCATGGCAAATTCTTAAAAACTCAGTAAATAATTGTATGAGTATTCCAGATGATGACATACCATTATCAGTTGCGATGTTAGCTAAGGGATACTTTGGTGACGATAACATTGTTGCAGGAGAATGCTCAGCACCTGCTCTAATAAGTATAAATGTTAGTTGTAATAACGAAGAAATTAAAAAGGATCTTGAATTAGATATGAATTCGAACGTTTTATTAATTGGATGTGAAGGTGATACAGATTTAAAACTTTATAACGAACTTCTGTCTAAAGGATCAGAACAGTTATCAAATGGCTAATACAGCACTCGTTTGGATAAGAGATGATTTCCGAATACAAAATAATGATGCACTAACTTATGCTACAAATCAACATGATGCCGTTACCGCAGTATTTATTTTTAATAGTAATATTTTCGATCATAAAAGAGAGGCTCAAAAATGGTGGGTAAGTAAATCCCTAAAAAATTTTAAATCTGATTTAAACAAATTAAATATTGGATTAGAAATAATTAAAGATGATGAAATAAATTTTTTTTCTAAAATAAAATCTAATAGTAAAATATCTGTTTATTGGAATAAAGTTTATGAACCAAATGAGTTAGAAAAAGATAAAAAAATTGGTACTGGTTTTTCAAAAAAAAATATTGATTTTAAATTTTTTAAAGGAAATGTGCTTAATGAGTATAATAAAATTACGAAGAATGATGGAACACCTTTTAAAGTCTACAGTCCTTTTTGGAGAAATGCAGAACAATTTTATTTAGAAAGACTGCCTGATAAAATAAACAAAGTTAAGAAGTGTAAAAAGATAAACACATTGTTCAAAAATCAAATAAAATCTGAGGATATTTTACCTAAATCTGATTGGTATAAGAAATTTGAAAAATATTGGGAACCTTCAGAACAAAAAGCCCATGAAAATTTAGATAATTTTGTCAACAAAAGCATACTTAATTATGGTGTTGATCGTGACTTTCCATCAATTAAAGGAACTTCATTACTTTCCCCATATATAAGAAATGGACAAATAAATGTTGGAGATATTTGGCAAAAATGCAAAAAACTAAAATCAAATAATGTGAGTATAAAAAAATATACCAATGAAATTGGTTGGAGAGAGTTTTCACATAGTCTTATAAATTACTTTCCGCAAATGCTTAAAGGAAACTTAAGAAAAGAATTTGATAAGTTTCCATGGGTAAATAATTCTAAATTTTTAAATGCGTGGAAAAAAGGAATGACAGGTTATCCAATTGTAGATGCTGGAATGAGAGAATTGTACGAAACAGGATGGATGCATAATAGGATTAGAATGGTAGTTGGATCTTTTCTTGTGAAGCATTTAAGAATTAACTGGAAAGAAGGAGAAAAATATTTCAGAAACTGTCTTTTAGATTTTAATGAAGCAAATAATGTTGCTCAATGGCAATGGGTAGCTGGGTGTGGTGCAGATGCTGCACCATATTTTAGAATTTTCAACCCTATTTTACAGGGTGAAAAATTTGATAAACAGGGAGATTATGTAAAAAAATGGGTTCCTGAATTATCAAAAGTTCCTCCAAAATTTATTCATAAACCATGGGAAATGGAAAAAAAATATCAAGAAGCAATTGATACTATCATAGGCTCGAACTATCCAATGCCAATTGTAGTTCATGAAAAAGCTAGGACTGATGCATTGAATGCTTTTCAATCAATTAAGAAAAAAAATTAGTCTCCGATATAATGATGAATTACAGTTCTTGTTGTTGCATCTAACCTGTGTTCGAACAAATATATACCTTGCCAAGTTCCTAGTAGTAATTCACTTTCTTTTATGCTAAAGGAGATTTGATTATTGGTTAATGCAGATTTGATGTGAGCTGGCATATCATCTTTTCCTTCAGTTGTATGGATATATAACTTGTTGTCCATAGGTACCAATTTATCGAAATAATTAATTAAATCCTTTTGTACATCTGGGTCAGCATTTTCTTGAACAATTAGTGAGGCACTAGTGTGTTGTATGCTGAGATTAATAATTCCATTTTTAAAGTTATTATTATTAATCCATTCAATTGTTTCATCAGTAAACTCATACAGTTTTTGGCCATTTGTATTAATTTCTAGATTGTAAAATTCTTGTTTCATAAATTAATTAAAGTTTTGTGATGTTAGTTCATACAATCGACTAACTGTTCTTTTGAAAGGCTTTTTAATGCTATTAGAGGAATCGAGTGAATTTAATTCAACTTCTGATTTGATCATCAATGGTATTTTTTTTTCATAAATAATATCGATAAAAGTAATAAACCTTTGTTGTTGGTTAAAATTACTTTCATTGAATTTAGGTAGATTTTCAATAAAAATAAAATCACTTTCATTCGCAATTTTAATGTAATCCTCGGATCCAAGATTTCTGTTACAAATTTCGTCAAAAGAAACCTTAAGAACTCCTTCATGAAAGTTTTCAAATACTAATTTACGACCCTTCACATCTAAAGTCTTAGTAGTTTGTTTTTTATTCTTTGTAGCTTTTCTAAAAGATTTATTAAACTTAAAATTAGATAAATTATCTATTGGAGACAAAAATCGAGTTAAATTTGTATTTTTTGTAGCTCTATAGTCTTCCTCAATATTAAGTTCTAATTCAGAACAATTATTTTTTAAAATATTCAAAAAAGGAATGAATTGGTCTCTTTGTAATCCATTTTTATATAAATCTTTAATATTTGTATTTGAAGAAAAAATAACTTTTATATTTTCATTAAATATTCTTTCAAATAATTTACCTAAGATCATAGCATCAACAATATTTGTTACTTGAAATTCATCAAAATATAATATTTTTGTTTTGTCACTTAAATTTTTAACAAATTTTTCTAACCCTTTGTCATTTCCTTTTTTTTTATTTTCAAATATAAAATCATGAAATTCAACCATAAACTCATTAAAGTGTAATCTTGATTTTTTTTCTTTTAAACTTTCAAAAAAAAAATTTAAAATCATAGTTTTACCTACACCTACATCGCCAACTAAATAAAAGCCTAATTTATTTTTTTTATTTTTGATTAATTTTTTAATAAATGACTGATTGAAGTTAAGATTGTAATATTCACTTAATTTTTGGACTATTTTTATTTGATTTTCGTTTATTTCCAAATCCTTATATTTGCAGTGTTTTAGATAAGATTTTCTTAAATTCATTTTTTTGTTTTAAAATCTATTCCATATTCCGATCTTGGTCCTTTTCTAAATCCATATGGGCCTGCTAAAAAAATTGTCATTGGTTTAGTTCCTGGCTCCAGGTCTACTCTATGAAAATTATTAGCTGACCTAAATCCGATATATCCTGGTGCCCGCCACACTTTTCCTGTTTTTAATGTTTCCCAATATCCTCCTCTTAAAATGATTGTGATGTATGGAAACAAATGATTATGAACGCCATCACCATGATCATCATCTAACATTTCATGTATAAGTATGTTAAATGGAAACCATTTTGGTCTATGTCTGAATAGAATGTAATACCTATTCATCCAGGGTTTTGCCTTATCAAACTCAGGATGTGAAGGACCTCTATCTAAAACTACTTTTTTTCTTCCTAATTTTTCAAGAATTTTTAAGAACATTACTCAATTTTGGTTAATGCATTATCTTTAATTAAATACATACTATTATTTAAAATATATGGTCTAGATATTTTTGAATTACTAATTTTTGTTATATTTTCTTGAATGCCCATTGAAGAATTAACAGTTACCAATCTTCCATTACTTAATGATACATAAACCTTATTTTTAGCATATATAAATCCAATTGGCTTAATCTCAAGTCTGTCTTTAAAGTTTTTTAATACATCAGTAATTCTTATTATATTGCCAGTCAGATCATCTATAATAAAAAGAAATCCTTCGTTTGATACTGTAAAAATTAAATTTGCAATAATAGTTGGCCTTAAACTTGAATTTATTGATTGAACCCATTTTATAGTTCCTGTTCTAGCGTCTATAGAAAAAAATTCATTTTTATTATTAGAAAAATAAATAGTATTATTTTCAAAAACTAAATCTGAATTCTCAAGGCTAAAAGCATTTTGATATATTGTATTTGTTTGTGTAGGTGTTTGCCAAACTAGACTACCATTATTTACATCAAGTGCAGTAACATCACCCAAATTATTTACAAAAAATATAATTTCATCTTTTATAACTATTGATAATTTTTTTTCTGATTTTATAAATGAGTTTTCAGTTTGAAAATTCCATAGTTCATTTCCATTTTTTGAGGAAATAGCTCTTATAACGTTATCAAAATCAATTGTGTAAAATTTATCTTTGAATACTTTAATATTAGAATTAAACGAAGAATTACTGTATCTTGTCCATAGAATTTTTCCTGTATTTAAGTCAACAGAATATACTTTTGACAAACTATCATTTACGATTAACTTATTATCTATCTGAGCAAAGTATAAAATTGGATTAAGTTTTTTTTCTTTTTTATTATAATTATTTATTTTCCATATTTCTTTAAGATTTTGACTTAATTTAAATATCGTACCCTTCCCATTAAAAAATACTATTTCATCAGAGTTAGTAAAAAATAATTCAGGTTGATAAAATTCAAATTTTTTAATTTTACTAAATTTATAATCTGAAAACTTTGTAAAATTTGTATCAAAGTTAATATTACCGTTACTATTAGTTTTGTTGTTCTGAAATGGCTTATTTTTAAACTCAATTATAGATTTTATTTTTAAATCAGGGTTAAACTCTTTTTTTATTGGTTCTATTTTTTCAAAAATATTTAATGATCTATCATCAATATCGTTATCTTTTTTAGAAAGGCTACAGCTAGTTATAAATATAAAAATTAATATATATAGAAGTCTTTTATTCACCGAATTCTGAACGCAATCTTCTTTGAACTTCTAATTTAATTTTAGGACTTACATTTTCTATATTCATAATTTGATCAAAAAAATCTTTGGACTTTTGTTTTTGATTTTTTGCTAAGTAAAACTCAGCCATAAGATATAGTGCTTGGGGTTTCCATATACTCTCTGATTTTATTACTGGATTAAGAATATTTAATAATTCGTTTTCTTGAACAAAGTCTGAATTAAATAGACCCTTCTTGTAGATAGTTAAATTTTTAATTTCTTTATCAAGCGATACTTCATTTATAAGAAGGTCAAAATATGAATTTATTTCGTCACTTGAAGTAATTAAATCTTTATCAAGTAAGAAAAAGAACGCTAAAGGAGAGTATGTTTTATCTTTAGTGTTTATGATTTCTATCAAGTTATTATTTATATTTTCTTTTTTACCCGTCTCAAAATTTGTAACAATTGAATTGAATTTATTTGCTAACTTTTCTTTACTGCTAGAGTTGAACTCTTGATAGCCAAAAAAGGTGATCAATATCAAAATAATTAATATTAACAAAGTTATTAATTGTTTTCTTTTTGCTATTAAAAAATTTTTAAATTTTTCAATTCTTGTATTTGTATTAATAATTTCTATTTCTTCATCCATTGATCATATTCCTTAGAACATATTGTAGAATACCACCGTTCTTATAGTATTCTAATTCATTTTTAGTGTCTATTCTGCATAACATTTTAATTTTTTTAATGTCCCCTGTTACATATTTAATTTCAACTTCTAAATGATCGCCAGGATTAATTCCTTTCTCAAGACCTAATACTGAAATTAATTCTGACCCTTTTAAGTTTAAATTCTGTCTGTTCATATTTTCTACAAACTGCAAAGGTAAAACTCCCATGCCTATAAGATTAGATCTGTGTATTCTTTCAAAGCTTTCTGCAATTACAGCTTTTACACCTAATAGTTTTGTTCCCTTTGCTGCCCAATCTCTTGAAGAACCAGTTCCATATTCTTTTCCACCAAATACTACTAAATCAGTTCCTCTTTTTTTGTATTCAACAACAGCATCATAAATAGGCATTACTTTTTCTTCAGGATATAGTTTAGTGAAACCTCCCTCTGTACCTTGGGCCATTTCATTTTTAATTCTAATATTAGCAAATGTACCTCTCATCATTACTTCATGATTTCCTCTTCTTGCACCATAGGAATTATAATCCTTAGGCAAAATTTGATGCTTCATAAAATAATTTCCTGTTGGGCTTTCTTTTTGAATACTTCCAGCTGGAGATATATGGTCTGTTGTTACCATATCCCCTAAAATTAGTAACGGTCTTGCATCTTTTATTTCCTTAAAGCCCTCTGGTTCATCTGGTAAATTTTCAAAGAATGGTGGTTTTTTTACATAGGTAGAATTTTCTTCCCAATTGTAAATACTTCCTTTGTCCACTTTAATTTTTTGCCATTGCTCTGGTCCCTCAGAGATATTTGAATATCTGTTCACAAACATTTCTGGGCTTAAAGATTGTTTAAGAGTATCCTCAATTTCTTTGTTGGTAGGCCAAATATCTTTTAGGTAAACATCTTGTCCTTTGTTATCTTTACCTAATGGATCTTTATACAAATTCATTCTCATAGATCCTGCAATTGCATAGGCTACTACAAGAGGAGGTGAAGCTAAATAGTTTGCTTTTACTAAGGGAGAGATCCTTCCTTCAAAGTTTCTATTTCCAGACAAAACTGAGACTGCGTATAAATTATTTTCTTTAACAGCATCAGTTATGTTATCTGGTAAAGGTCCAGAGTTGCCAATACATGTGGTGCAACCATAACCCACTAAATTAAAACCTAATTCATCTAAATATTTGCTTAAACCAGCTTTATCTAAATAATCAGTAACAACTTGTGATCCAGGTGCTAATGATGTTTTAACCCAGGGTTTTACTGTTAAACCTTTTTCAATTGCATTTTTAGCTAACAATCCTGCACCAATTAATACATTTGGATTGGAGGTATTCGTACATGATGTAATAGCTGCGATTAATATATCTCCATCTTTTATCTCAAAATCTGTGTCTTTAACTTTTGCTACTGTTGGATCAGTTTTTTTACATACATCTTCAAAAACTTTTATGAAATTTTTTGATGCCTCTGTTAAAAAAACTTTGTCTTGTGGTCTTTTTGGTCCAGAAATTGTTGGAACCACTGTAGACATATCTAGAGACAATGTATCAGTGAAAACAACGTCCTCACTTGCCCACAAGTTTTGTTCTTTTGCATATTTTTCTACAATTTGAATATTCTCTTTTGATCTTCCTGAAAATTCTAAATATTTTAATGTTTCTTCATCAATTGGAAAAAATCCACAAGTAGCACCATACTCTGGTGCCATGTTTGCAATAGTTGCTCTATCAGCAAGTGTTAGATTTTTTAGACCTTCACCATAAAATTCTACAAATTTACCTACAACTCCTTTATCTCTTAACATTTTAACTACTGTTAAAACTAGATCGGTAGCAGTTGTACCTTCAGGTAGCTTATTTTTCATTTCAAATCCAACCACTTCTGGTATCAACATTGATATAGGTTGTCCTAGCATACCTGCCTCTGCTTCAATCCCCCCTACTCCCCAACCTAGTACTGATAAACCGTTGACCATAGTAGTATGACTATCAGTTCCAACTAGAGTATCTGGAAATAAGTATTCTTTATCTTCAAATTTTTCATTCCACACTACTTTTGATAAATATTCTAAATTTACTTGGTGACAAATTCCAGTACCTGGTGGAACAATTCTAAAATTATTAAAGGCTTGCTGTCCCCATTTTAAAAAAGAATATCTCTCAAAGTTTCTGTCAAACTCAATATCAACATTTTCTTTTAATGAATTTTTTGTTGCAAACTTATCCACTTGAACAGAATGGTCGATTACAAGATCAACTGAAGAGAGAGGATTAATTGTATTTGGATCTTTGTTCTTTTCCTTAACTGTATCCCTCATTGCAGCAAGATCAGCAACAGCTGGTATACCTGTATAATCTTGCAAAAGCACTCTTGCAGGTCTATATGCAATTTCTGTTTTAGATTTTTTTGAATTTAACCACTCTTTAATCGCCAAAATTTGTTCTTTATTGACTGTCACATTGTCTTCATATCTAAGAAGATTTTCAAGTAAGACTTTTATTGATTTTGGTAATTTATTTATTCCCTCTAAGCCATTTTTCTCTGCTTCTTTTAGCGAATAAAAAAAATAATTTTTTCCATTTACTGATATTTCTTTTAGACAATTAAATGAATCTTGATTTCCTGGTTTCATATTTTTAGTAATAAAAAGTTGCTATACAGCTTAATAAGAGTGCCGACATAACATAATTAAACCATTTAATAAATTTCTCATTTGTCGCGAATTTCCTCATAAATTTTCCAATTATAGTCCAAAAAATAATACTAATAACTGCAAACAAAAAGGCAATGCTTAATAGCCAAATTGAATATGAAATAAAGTTACCACCTGACTCTACATAGGTAGAAACTGCAATTATAGCAACAATTACCCCTTTAGGGTTTAGAAATTGATATAGAAATGTTTCAACAAAATTTACAGGTTTTAAATTATCACTTTCGTTTGATGATTTTGAAAATGATATTTTATAAGACAAATATATTAAAAAAATTGTACCCGTTATAATTAAACCTTTTTGGATTATTGGATAAAGCCTAAATATATTTATTAAACCAAAGTTTATTACTGCTAACATAAATGTAAATCCAAAAATTACTCCCAACATCAAAGGGATAGTTTTTTTAAAACCATGATTAAAACCAGAGTGAGAGGCAACAATATTATTTGGTCCTGGAGAACAGCTTGTAACAAACATAAACAAACATAGAGACAGTAATTCGGGGTGCATGTTTATGCTACAGGCAAACCATTTTCTACTTTTTGGGATGGGTGAACAAGAACAACTTTGCCTTCCTCATCTATAGAACCAAGTATTAAAACCTGAGAGACAATACCTGCTATATTTTTTCCAGGAAAGTTACATATACCAATAACTTGTTTTCCAACTAAATTTTCCTCATTATAATAATGAGTTATCTGTGCTGATGATTGCTTAATTCCTATATCTTTGCCAAAGTCAACCTCAACAACAAGGGATGGTTTCCTTGCTTTTTCATTTTTTTTTACCGATATCACTGTTCCTACTCTAATATCTACTTTGTCATAAATATCGTAGGTTATTTGTTCTTTCATAAATTTAATATATAATTAAAAATAAATGAGTACAGGAAATAATTTAGAAAAAATATATACAAATTCTATTAAGATATTAAAAGATTTAATTGCTTTTAAAACTGTTTCTGGTGAAAACAATACTCAACTAATTAATTATTGCGATAATATTTTGAATTCATTGGGTGCGGTATCCTTTAGAACATATGATGAAGACGAAAAAAGAGTAAATCTATTTTCAACTATAAAAGCTAAAAAAGCGAGTGACAAAAAACCAATAATTTTATCTGGACATACTGATGTAGTTCCTGTTTCTAAAGGATGGGCAACAGATCCTTTTGATGCAACAATTAAAGAAGATAAATTGTTTGGTAGAGGCTCATGTGATATGAAAGGATTTATAGCATGTGCATTGGCATATGCACCTATTTTTTCTTCTTCAAATTTAGACAGGGATATTCATTTTTCATTTACGTTTGACGAGGAAACAGCTTGCATAGGTGCGCCTATTTTAATTAAAGAATTAAAAAAAAGAGAAATACATGATTGTATTTGCATTGTAGGTGAACCAACTAATATGAAAATAATAGATGCACACAAAGGATGCTATGAATACACCACTTATTTTGAAGGTCTTGCAGGTCATAGTTCTCAACCAGATAAAGGTGTGAGTGCAGTTGAATTTGCAGCAAGATATGTAAATAAACTATTAGAATTAAAAGAAAAACTTAAAGAAAGACAGCTTGAAGACTCTATCTTTGATCCTCCATACTCAACTTTACAAGTTGGTGGAATATTTGGTGGCATAGCACACAACGTCATTGCTGATAAATGCCATGTAAACTGGGAGACAAGACCCGTAGTTAAAGAAGATGGAATTTTCTTAAATAACGAAATAGATAAATTTACAAATGAAATTCTTTTACCAGAAATGCAAAAAATTTATCCAGAATCTTCCATTACAAAAACTATAATTGGTGAAATTACTGGTTTCGATAGAGTCCCTAACTCAGAAGCATGCGAGTTTGTTTCGAGCATAACTGGAGATAATTCTAGAGATGTAGTTTCTTTCGGAACAGAAGCAGGATTATTTCAGGAGATTGGAATTAGTACAGTTGTATGTGGACCTGGATCTATAAAGCAAGCTCATAAAATTGATGAGTTTATAAAACTATCTGAAATTAAAAAATGTATTAGTTTTTTAGATGGTATTAAAAATAAATCTTTGAATTAATTCCAACCACCAATAGATTTTACTTCTAAAAATTCTAATAAACCTTCTTTTCCACCTTCTCTTCCGATTCCAGAGTGTTTAAATCCTCCAAATGGAGCGTCTACAGCAAGTGAAGCAGTATTTACAACAATCATTCCTGATCGAAGTTTTCTTGCAACTCTTTTAACTTTTTCTTGATCTTTAGTTTGAATATAGTTTGTCAAACCATAAGGAGTATCATTTGCAATTTCTATTGCCTCTTCCTCTGTTTCAAATGGAATTACTGACAATACTGGACCAAAAATCTCAGTTCTAGCAATTTCCATATTATTGTTTACATCGGCAAAAACAGTTGGCTTTACATAATAACCCTCTTTAAAACCATCAGGTTTTCCAGGTCCCCCTGCTATTAAATTAGCACCTTCATCTATACCCTTTTTAATTAAACCTTGAATTTTATTATATTGTGTTTCTGATATTACTGGACCTATATGGTCTCCTTCTTTTTGAGGAATATCAACTTTATACTCTTTAGCAAATTTTTTTAATCTATTAACTGCATCATCATAAATTGATTTTTCTACCAGCATTCTTGTAGGTGCATTACATGATTGACCTGAATTTCTAAAACATCTTGCAGCTCCTCTTTCAATTGCCTCAGAATCTGCGTCTTTAAAAATAATATTTGCTCCTTTTCCACCTAATTCAAGACTTACTCTCTTAAAGTCTTTTGCTGCGTTTTGAGAAATTAAAGCTCCTGCTCTTGTTGAACCTGTAAAAGATATCATATTTACATCTTTGTGACTAGTTAGTGCATTACCAGTAGTTTCTCCATCTCCATTAACTAAATTAAATACACCTTTTGGAAAACCTGCCTCATTAATAAGCTCTGCAAGTATTATAGATGATAAAGGTGCTAATTCAGAAGGTTTTAAAATCATAGTACATCCTGCTGCTAAAGCTGGTATTACTTTTAAACAAACTTGATTCATTGGCCAATTCCAAGGTGTTATTAATACACAAACTCCTTTAGGTTCATAAATAATTCTCTGATCTTGTGCGTGATCTCCTAAAGGTTTTTCAAAATCAAAAGCTTTAAGATACTTTATAAATGATTTTGTATGACTGGCTCCTGTGCCAGTTTGTAGTTTCGATGCAAAATCTTTTGGAGCTCCCATTTCCATCATTATTGCTTCTGTGGTGTCATTCCATCTTTTTTTATATAGCTCATAAAACTTTTCTAATAGTTCAATCCTCTCCTCTTTTTTTGTGAAACCCCAAGTTTGAAAAGCAGCTTTTGCAGCTGATACTGCATCATCAACGTCTTCTTTTCCACCCAGTGAAATAACCGCACAACTTTTTTCTGTAGCAGGATTTATTACTTGAATATCTTTAGAATTTTTTGGCTCTACCCATTCACCATTTATATAAAAATTTCTTTTTTCTAGCATATATTAAGCTATCTGTTCTTTAGGCTTTTGCAAACAAATTTGTCAATTCATAAACAATTGTTGCAGCTGCTAAAGAAGTTACTTCTGCATGATCATATGCTGGTGCTACCTCAACAACATCTGCTGAAACTAAGTTTAAGCCTGACAATCCTCTTATAACATTTATAATTTCTCTAGTTGTCATGCCTGCAATCTCAGGTGTACCTGTTCCAGGAGCAAAAGCTGGGTCTAAGACATCAATATCTATCGATAGATATAAAGCATTGTCTCCTACTCTTTTTCTAATTCTCTCAACTATTTTATCTATACCTTCTGTTTGAAATTCATCACAATGAATTATTTTAAAACCAAAACTTTCATCATTCTTAATATCATCCCTGCTATAGAGTGGGCCTCTAATTCCAACGTGCATTGATGCATCATCTAAAAATAAATTTTCCTCTCTAGCTCTCCTAAATGGTGTACCGTGTGTGTAAGGTGCTCCAAAATAAGTATCCCAAGTATCTAAGTGAGCATCAAAATGGACTAATGAAACTGGACCTTTATTCTTTTTATTAATTGCTCTAAGCAATGGAACAGCTATCGTATGATCACCACCAAGACTAATAATCCCTCCTACTTTATTTAAAAGATCTGTAGCACCAACCTCTATTTGTCTTATAGCTTCATCAATATTAAATGGATTGCAGGCAATATCTCCTGCATCAGCAACTTGTTGCACTTTAAATGGTTCAACATCGTAATTTGGATGATAATTTGTTCTCAAATGCCTTGAAGCTTGTCTTATACTTTGGGGTCCAAATCGTGCTCCAGGTCTGTAACTAGTTCCTGAATCAAAAGGAACTCCTACAATTGCTACATCACAACTTTCAACGTCTCTTAATTCTGGCAATCTAGCGAAAGTTGATGGTCCCGCATATCTTGGTACTTTTGTTCCACTTACTGGTTGGATTGGTTTTTTATTTTTATCTTTCAATTTTTAAAGCTATTTCTATGAATAAATTCTGCTGCTTTTTTAAAATCATTGATATTTTTTTGATGCATAGAAAGTTCTTTATTCGAATTTGACGAAAATAGAATTATTAGTAAAGCAATTATAATAGCTGCAGCATAATAAAATGGCATTTTTTTCTTCCAAGATATTAAAATCTTTGTAGCGTTATCTGCTTGTTTTTTTGTTGGTCTATTTGCCATAATGCTAGTTTACCAAAGGTTTACCAGTTTTCAATGTATGTTTAATTCTATCTTGGGTTTTTTCTGTCTCTATTAGCTTCATAAATGCATCTAATTCTAATTTATACAAATCATCCTCTGATAGAGTATTTTCTAAAGTAGTGTCACCACCACTTAAAACTTTAGCTAACTCTTTGCCAACTTCCATTCCATGATCAAGAATAATTTTTTCATTATATAATTTCTCTAACATTTTTAACATTTTGTCATAAACGTTTTTTCCTGAAAGTTTAAAAGTACATTCGGTTGGAGGAGTAAACTCGTTATTATTTTGAATAATTTCTTTTGAAACTGATAATAAGCTATTTCTACTCATTATTTTTTTATCTTCTGGTCTTAAATATTTAAGTGGCTCGGCTTCAATTGGCGAGGTAGCAGTTTTAGCATATCCAATAATATCAAATACTTTTAAAGGAGCATAATCAGGATCATTTTTTGCTTCTTCAGTTTGAGACCATCTCCAAAGCATTTCTTTACATCCTCCACCAGCTGGAATTAATCCAACCATAGTCTCAACTAAGCCAACTACAATATTGGTATGGGATGCAACAAAGTTACTTTGACATAAAACTTCAAAACCTCCACCCAACGCCAACCCTGATGGCGCTGATACAACTGGATATTTAGAATATTTTAAATGTTTGCAAGTCTCTTGAAAATATTTAACAAACTTTTCAATAGATTTAAAATCTCCTTTGTCTGCAAAATTCATTGTGTAAGACAAGTTTACACCAGCTGAAAATTGCATTGCTTCATTAATTATTATTAAAGGTTTGTCTGTTGCATTTTTTAAGCTATCCATTGAGTCATAGTCTAAAGCGTTAGCTTTTGTTGTGAATTCAACAATATTAAAATCTTCAAATCTATAGGTTTCAGCAGAGTTATTTTTATCTAATTTATTTGCTCTAGGTTTTATTTTTCCTAAAGTTTCTAAATCAGTGTATTGTTGTCTTTCACCATAAAAGTTTTCATCTTTACTTTGAGATAAGTTTTCAAGAAACTTATTATTTTCAAATCTATCTATTCTTTCAAAAAAATTCTTAACACCGATTTCTTTTAACATTTCAAAAGGTCCCTTAGACCAATTAAAACCTAGTCTCATTGCTTCATCGATATCATTAAATTTATCTGTAATACCCGGAACTAAAGATGATGCATATTTAATAATTCTTGAAATTACAGACCAAGCGTATTCACCATATTTGTCTTTTCTGTTTATAAGACCAACAATATCCATTTTTTCTGATCCTAAATTGAACTTTTGTGATAGTGAGTATTCACCTGTTTCTAAGTTAATCCCCTCAAGAACTTTTTTATTATCAGACTTATTCATTCTATAGAAACCGCCTTTCCCTTTTCTTCCAGTGTACCCAGTTTCTATAAGTTTTTTAACTAATGGTATTTCTTTCGCTACAACTTGAAAGTCATCAGTTTCTGGAAGTTCTTTTATAAAACTTTTCAAAACATCAGCCATCAAATCAATTCCAATTAAATCATAAAGTCCAAAAACCCCTGTTTTTGGTATTCCCATTGGCCTTCCAAAAACAGCATCAGCTTCTTCAATTGTTAATTTCATTTTAAAAGCTTCAGTCATAGCCACTTGCATAGCATAGACACCAATTCTATTTCCTAAAAATCCTGGAGTATCATTACAGATTAATGCTCCTTTTCCTAAATCTTTTTCACAAAAACTTTTAAGTGAGTTTATTTGATCTAAATCATTATTTTCATTTTTTACAATTTCTAACAAATCCATATATCTGACTGGATTAAAGAAATGGGTTATACAAAAATCTTTTTTTTCTTCATCTGAAAGTTTTTCTGAAAGAACTTTAATTGGAATAGAAGATGTATTTGAAGATACTATTGATCCTTTTTTTCTTTCCTTAAAAATTTTTTCATAAATATTATGTTTAATATCAATTCTCTCAACGACTGCTTCCACTATCCAATCTGCTTCACCAACTTCATTGAAATTATCATTTATATTTCCAACATTAATATTATTTATTTTTGACTTATCTATTAATAAAGGAGGTCTAGATTTTAAAATTCTATCCCTAGCTTTTTCAGAAATTTCAGTTGTTAAGTCTAACAAAGTTACTGGAATATTTGCATTGCATAATTGAGCAGCAATTCCACTGCCCATTGTTCCTGAACCTATAACTACTACTTTGTTAATTTTCATAATGAAAATAAAAGCTTATAATGAAAATCTTATTCAAGAGCAACTTAAAGCCATTAAATATTTTAATATTATTATTTAATTATTTTTGTAATTGATGGAATT
Organism: uncultured Pelagibacteraceae bacterium; assembly: GCA_902563435.1. Taxonomy (GTDB): domain Bacteria; phylum Pseudomonadota; class Alphaproteobacteria; order Pelagibacterales; family Pelagibacteraceae; genus Pelagibacter. The sequence continues at coordinate 63,094 of CACEXE010000001.1, read as the reverse complement.
ATTGCCACTGCTATAGCAATTTTAAACAATTCACTCAGTAAAAAAGGATATAGACCACCTGCTAAAGCCTTATCATAACCTATAACTGAGCCTAAATAACCCACACCTATTATAAAAATAATTGATGTTGCAATCATAAGAGAAATTGAACTTTTTAAATACGATTCGTTAAAATTTCTTTCTGCTAAATAACCTATAAATCCAGCTGCAATTGTCATTCCATAAAGATAACCAGCTGTTGGACCAGTTAAATAAAGTAATCCTCCACCTTTTGCAAAAACTGGAAGTCCGATAGCCCCTTCAAATAAATAAAGTAAAAGTGTGAAAAAAGCTAATTTAGATCCAAATGTCATTCCTATTATAAAGACTACAAATGTTTGCATAGTCATAGGAACTGGCCAGAATGGAACCTGTACTTTTGATGAAAAAGCTAAAACTAATGTTCCAATTAACATTAAAGAAATATTTTGGAAGTAGATATTTATTTTATAGTCTGAAAGTAAATTTTTCACTAATGTAGAATTATTTTTCATACCTAAGGTATTTAAGCACAATTAAATAAATTTTAAAATAATAAATTAATCTGTTAAAATTGTTCTTTTTGTAATTCTTTAATAGGTATATGACATCTAATAGCGTTACCACCATCAGTTAATTGCCAAGGTGGTATTTCTTTTTTACAAATATCTCCTACAATTCTTGAACACCTGCCTTGAAAACTACAACCTTTTTCGGGTGGCTTTTCTTCCACGATATCTTCTGCAACTAGTTTAGGTTTTATATCAGGATCTGGTTCTAAAACTGCACCCAATAAAACCTCAGTATAAGGATGGGATGGAAATTTATAAACATCATTTGAAGGTCCTACCTCACAGAGCCTTCCTTGATAGAGGACTGCTACTCTGTCACTTATTGCTCTTACAACAGCTAAATCATGGGACACAAATATGTATGTTGTTCCAAAATCTTCTTTAAGTTGTTGCAATAGATTTAGTACAGCAGCTTGTACTGAAACATCCAATGCAGATGTTACTTCATCACATAAAATTATATCTGGTTTTGCAGCAAAAGCTCTTGCTACTGCTACTCTTTGTTTTTCTCCACCAGACAGTTGTCTTGGATATCTAGACATGTAAAAGTCTCCTAGTCTTACTTTTTGCAAAAGATCTATAATATTTTTATTTAATTCTTCACCTTTTAATCCAAAATATAATTTCAAAGGTTGAGCAATAATTTCTTCTACTGTGTGGTTTGGATTCAAAGACTCATCTGGATTTTGGAATATTAATTGAATGATTCTTAAATCATTGGGATTTCTTTCTTTCAAATCAGATGATAAATTTCTATTTTGATCGAACCGTATTAAACCATCTTTAGTTCTGAGCAGCCCAGCGATAGATTTCAGAATTGTTGATTTTCCACTACCTGACTCTCCTACAAGAGCAATAGTCTCTCCTTTTTTTATATTAATATTAATATCTTTCACCGTTGGATTGTCATCAGAAATTCTATTAAAAATTTGATCCAATAATTTTTGTTTGGCATAGCTTATAGAGACCTCTGATAAGTTTAATATCTCTTTGTCTTTTGAATTGTTTTTAATTTTATTTACATTTTGATTAACCTGACTTTCTTTCAAAAGTTTTTCATAGTTAAAACATCTAACGCTAGTATTTAATTCTTTTAAAAACTCTAATTGTGGTGAATTATTTTTACATTTATCCTCAGAAAAATTGCATCTATCGAAAAAACTACAACCACTTTGAATTATTCCCGGTTGAGGTTGACTACCAGGCATTGACTCAGGTAGGCCAGCTAAAGATAATTTTGGTATAGATTTTAGTAATCCATGTGTGTAGGGATGAATTGGTCTTTTGAGAATATCTCTTGAAGGACCCTCTAAAACAATTTCTCCTGAATACATAACAATAATTCTATCGCTCACTTGGGCTATTGCTCCTAAGTCATGACTTACATAAACCATCGAAGTTCCTGTATCTTTTGCAATAAAATTGAGAAGCTCTAATACATGAGCTTGTGTTGTAACATCTAATCCTGTAGTTGGTTCGTCTAAAAGAAGCAAATCAGGAGTTCCAGCTAACGCCATCGCTACGGCAACTCTCTGCTGTTGTCCTCCTGAAAGTTCATGTGGATATCTAAGTGCAATTGTTTCTGGTGAAGGAAGTCTAACTTTATTTAATAATTCGGAAATTTTTTTTTCTCTTTCTTTCTCATTTAAATCAGAGTGTAATTGTAAAGCTTCATCAATTTGATAACCTATTTTTAAGTTTGGTGTTAATGCCTGACCTGCATTTTGCGGTATCATTGCTATCTTTCTGCCTCTGATTTTTTCTAAATCTTTACTTTTCATATTTAGTAGATTTGAAGAATTAAACTCACACTTTCCTCCAATCGTATAGAGGCCATGTTTTACATACCCCATCATTGCTAATGCCAATGTGCTTTTTCCCGATCCAGATTCCCCCACAATTCCTACTGTTTCACCTTTTTTAATTTTTGTGCTTATATTTTTTAAAATTAAAATTTCTTCACCTTTTTTACTTTTAAATCCAATAGATAGATTTTTTACTTTTTGGATTATATCACTCATAATTAAACAGGAGCTTTAGTTGATCTATCTATACCTAGTGCTTTGGCAAAAGCGTCTGCTGTTAAATTAATACCAATTATTAGACTACTTAATCCAACAATCGGTGCTATTACAGCCCAATAAGCAAAAGACATTAAACCTCTAGCATTTGATATCATCAATCCCCAGTCTGGGGTAGGAGGACTAACTCCAAAACCTAAAAAAGATAAAGAACTGAAACCAAGTAACATCCAAGACCATCTCATCGCACCTTCTACCAAAATTGCATCTCGAACATTTGGTATTATTTCATTCCAAATAATTGAAAAATTACTGTGTCCTCTTGCTCTTGCAGATACTATAAAGTCTTTTGCAATAACATCATGAGTTGCTGCTCTAGCTACTCTTACAATTCCTTTGCCATAAAAAAAACCTAAAGCAGGTATCAATACTTCAGTAGATGTGCCTAGCAAAGATACAATTAATAGCATTGCTAATATCCATGGTATAGACAAAAATGCATCAACAATTCTCATTACAATATCGTCAATTTTTCCACCAACTAGTCCACAAAAAATTCCTAATAGACCTCCCCAAAGAAGTGCTATCAAAGATCCGAAGAATGTAATTGTTAAAGCTGTTCTTCCACCTAAAATTGTTCGAGTAAAAACGTCCCTACCAAGATCATCTGTTCCAAACCAATATTCAGCAGATGGAGCCTGAAGCATTAAGGTTGGATTTATTGCTTTAAAATCATAAGGCGCAATATAGGGACTAATAAAAGCAAGAATAATATGAAAAACTAAAATACTTAGTCCGATGAAACCAGACGGTCTTGACGCCATAGTTATTATAACTTCAAAAACCTTCTGAAAAGCACTTTTTTTCTCTTCTTTATATATACTATTTACTGTCATTTTACTTTCTTATCTGTAAAGTCTTTAATCTTGGATTAAGCATCAAAGTCATTAGATCTGCCAATAAATTTATACTAACATAAATAGATGCAAGAATTATTGCTAACGCTTGAACTGTAGGCAAATCTCTATTTGAAATCGACTCAATAACTAATCTTCCAAGACCAGGATAATTAAACACAACCTCAGTTACAACAACACCACCTAATAACCATGCAATTGTTAATGCTACAACATTAATAGCAGGCAATAACGCATTTGGTAAAACGTGTTTAAAAACCATTTTCCAATATGGAACACCTTTTAAAATTGCCATTTGAACATATTCACTTGCCATAACTTGAATGACACTTGATCTTACCATACGTGCCATATGAGCAGTCATAATCATTGCAATAGCAATTACCGGTAAAATAATATTTGGTAATAGTTCAAAGAATGAAACATCAGTTGGAACTATTACTATACCAGGCAACCATTCTAGCCATATTGCAATAATTAAAATTAATAGTGTAGCGCTGATAAATTCTGGAATAGTCATAGCAAATATAGTAACTGTAGAAATTGCAACATCAGGTAATTTATCTCTCCAAAGAGCTGTTACAATTCCTAGTATTAATGCAATTGGTATACCGATAAAAATAGCAGCTGATGCTAGAACTAATGAATTTTTAATACGTGGTCCTAAAACCTCTTTGATCGGCATCTCTCCACTCAATGAATAACCAAAGTCTCCTTGAATAGCATTTACTGCCCAGGATACATATCTCTCATAGGCAGGAACGTTTAAACCTAGTCTTCTATAGCAGGCTTCTAATTGTTCACCAAACGCTTGTCTTTCAAGATATGTTGTACAAGCATCGCCTGGTAAAATTTCTGTTCCAACAAAAGTGATTAAAGATACAATAAATAACGTTATAAAACCTAATAGAATTCTTTTAATAATTAAAAAAAGCATAAGAACACCTAAATTTTAAATTATTTATATAGAAATGAAAGAGGTTTTACAGGCCTACTTAAAGGCCTGTAAAACAAAATTATTAATCAACGCTTACTGTGTGCCATCTAATTGAAAAATACTCAACTTCATCAAGATTTTTAACTTTAGAAGATGTGACAACAAGTCGAGAAACATGGTAAGGGATCATAGTTCCAGATTCTTCCCATAATGTTTTCTGAGCATTAATATATGCTTTTTTTCTTTTATTAAAATTTAACTCTCCTCTAGCTTCAGCTAAATTCTTATCAAAAGAAGCACTTTTATAGAAAGACTCGTTCCATTTTGCTTCACTATGATAAGCTTCATGCAAAATACTGTCTGCAGGTCTTTCATTCCAACGTGTCATTGCTACTGCCTTTTTCATCCAAGTTTCATTCCAGTAACTTTTTGACGGTGTCATTTGGATATCTGCTCTTATGTTAGCTTTAGCAAATTGTTGCTGTAAAACCTCAGCAATAGTTGGCCATGTTGGTTCTTTTGTAGAAACATGAATTGTCATGTCAATACCATCAGGATATCCAGCTTCTTTAAGAAGTTTTTTTGCAGTTGCTGGTTGAGGTGGACAATTCTTCTCCATTCTGTATTGATCAGAAGGTGCAACAGGGGTATCACATGATACTGTTGCTGCTCCAGCCATAACTAAATCAACCAACTCTTGTCTATCTACAGCTATTCTAACAGCCTTTCTCACTCTAGGATCATCAAATGGTGCAACATCAGTTCTCATCACCATACCTCTCCAATTTCCTGTTGGTATAACTGAAACGTTAAACTTTGAATTGCCGTCAAATATTTTTTTCTGATTGAATGGAACATATCTATTCATGTCTATTTGACCTGTAAGAAGAGCTTGAATTCTAGCTTGACCATCTGGGATAGCTATAACATGTACTTCAGAAAGTTTAGGAGCTCCTTCCCAATAATCTGGGTTTGCTTTAAGAATTGTTGTTCCCTCAGCATCGAACTTTTCTACTATAAAAGGTCCGGTTCCAATACCAGTTTTTCCAATAGTATCGCCTGATCCATTAGGTATCATTCTTAGTCTGTAATCAGTTAATAAAAGTGGAAAATCTGCAAAAGATGTATTCAACTTCATTTTTACTGTGTGTGAGTCTACGACCTCAATATCTGTTACGGCGCTCATACTTTTCTTAGCAGGTGAACCAATTTCAGGATCTTTAACTCTCATCAAAGAATATTTTACATCTTCTGCGTCAAAATCAGATCCATCATGGAATTTAACACCTTTTCTTAAGTTAAAAGTCCATTCTGTTGCATCTGCATTTCCTGACCAATCTGTTGCTAACTCAGGAGATGTAACCCCTTTAAGATCTTTTCTTACAAGACGGTTCTGTGTCATTATAACTACCTGAAACAGTCGTCCTTTAGTAATTGCGTCTAAATTTGTATCTTTTCCAAAACCAACATCATGAGATAATTTAAATACTCCACTTGATGCATTAGCAAAAGAAAAAGTTACTAATAGTGATACCAATGAAACTGATATCAATTTAAAAATGTTTTTCATAATTTCCTCTCTTTAAAAAAATAAAAGGTAACAATTAGCAACTTATATAGCAACAGTGAAAATGGTTCTTTTTTATTTGTTTTATTGATGTATTTTGATTATTTAAAAAAAAGTAATGAAAGATTTAATCAATAAATATAGGTTTACGGTAAAGCCTGTTAACCTTGAAAATTCTAACTCTTTGGAGCTTGCAAGGTCAATTAAAGTTCATCCACTAACTTATCAAGAGCTACCGTATGACCCTGAATATTCTAATTATGCTGGAAGATTAACACTTGAAAAATTGTCAAATGTTAGTTCCGAGGAAATGTATTGGAAAGGAAGGCAAGAAATAATATTTAGACATACTGGTGAACATCCATTTGAAATATCTGGTCCAGACTCATTAAAATTATTACAAAAAATATTTCCAAGAGATGTATCAAAAATATCAAAAGGAAGATGTTCCTACCAGTTTGCTTGTTATCATGATGGGGGAATGATTACAGATGGAGTTTTATTAAAAATTGACGAAGATAAATATTGGTTTGCTCAAGCAGATGGAGATCTTTTTTCTTGGTATAAAGCTCACTCTAAAAATATGGATGTTGAAATAAAAGATCCTGACGTATGGGTAAGTCAAATTCAAGGCCCTAAATCAATGAATCTTTTAGAAAATATAGCAGATGGATTTTCTGAAAATGACTGGAAATATTTTGATTGGAAAGAATTACAAATCTTAGATCAAAAAGTAATTGTAAGTCGAAGTGGTTTTACAAATGAGCTTGGTTGGGAAATTTATTTTCGACCTGAAAATGAAACTGAAAAAATTGGAGATTATATTCTTGAGGAGGGAAAAAAATTAGGTATGATTTTAGTAGCTACTCCAGGTTTTAGATGTAGAAGAATTGAGGCAGGTCTACTATCTGCAGGACAAGATTTTACAAAAAAAACAAATCCATTTTCAGTTGGTCTTGGACGTTTTATAAATTTTGATAAAGAAGATTTTATTGGAAAAGAAGCTCTCATGACATCAGATAAAAAATGCAAGACGTGGGGAATTAGAGTTGCAGAGGGAACTGCTATTAAAGGTGAAAGCATTAAAATTAATGAAAAAATTATTGGTAAAATAACTTCTAGTACTTGGTCACCATATCAAATTTGTGGAGTTGGTATTGTGCACCTCGATAATGATAAAAATGGACCAGGAGATGTTGTTGAAGTTAAATGCACTGATGGAAAAGTTCATAAAGGAGAAATCTGTAAGTTGCCGATGTATGATGCAAAAGGAGAAATTGTTAGAGGTCTAAATAGAAATATTCCAAAAGTGCCTAATCCTTGGCCTGGTATTAAAACCACAAATTAAAAAAATTTACTTAGTGAAAAGTAAAAAACAAATAATAGCGGTTGGAGGTGGTGGTTTCACTCATAATGAAGATTGGGATTTAGATCAATTTTTTTTAGATCAAATAAATAAAAAAGAATGCTCTATAGGGTTTTTACCAACTGCTAGTCATGATGATTCCAAAAAAACTGAGCTATTCTATAAAAGATTTAAAAATACTAACTTTAAAGTTTCTCATTTCAATCTTGTCTCCAAAGTTAAGGGTTTTGAAAACTGGATTTCAAATTTAGATGCTATTTATGTTGGCGGAGGAAATACTAAATTCATGCTCGACTTATGGAAAAAAAATAATTTATTTGAAATTTTTAAAGAAGTTTATAACTCAGGGATAATTCTGTCTGGTGTAAGTGCTGGAGCTGCATGTTGGTTTGATTGTTTTCTGACAGACTCAGATGGACCTAGCTTCAAACCACTAAGTGGCATTGGGCTTATATCTGGAAGTTTTACCCCACATTATTCAGATGTAAAAAGAGCAGATAAATATAGACAAAATATAAAAAATAAAACTTTACCAAGTGGTGTAGCTGTTGATGATGGAGTTGCGGTACTTTTTATTGACGGAAAACCAACAGAGGTTTATTCTTCTAGAGAAAGTCATAATGCTTATTTTGTTGATCAAAATAAACAACTTAATTTAAAAGAATATATTAAAATTAATAATGAGTGATAATATTTTACCAAGTCAAAAAATTTTTAGCATTAAAGATGCAAGGGAACTATCACGAAAACGTCTACCTAAGTTAGTTTTTGATTTTATTGATGGAGCATCTGGAGATGAAAAATTAGCAGAAATAAATAGCAGAGCTTTAGATCAAATTAGACTTGAACCTAAAGTTTTAAGAAATGTTGAAAAGAGATCTCTTAAAAAACAAGTATTAGGGTATGAATTCAATTTTCCCTTTGGTTTTGCTCCAATGGGAATGACTAATTTATCATGGCCTGGAGCAGACTCAATGTTAGCAGCAGAAAGTGCAAGAAATAATATACCTACATGTGTTTCTATGGCTTCTACTACAACTTTAGAAAAAATGTATGAACTTTCAGAAGGTCACTCATGGATGCAGCTATATATATTTCAGGATGAAAATTTTGTTATGGAACTTTTAGATAGAGCAAAGAATACTGGATATGAAGTTGCAATATTAACTGTAGATGTTCCAGTACTATCCAGACGAACTAGAGATGATAAAAATGGTTTCTCCTACCCTTTTAAGATTGGTCCAAAACAATTTTTTGATTTTGCAACTCACCCTACTTGGTCTTTATCAACTTTACTAAACGGCATTCCTAAACCAATGAACTATGTAACATCTAAAAGTGGAGACGGTATTTTTAAAAGAAAAGAAAGTAGAGGGTCTACTGATTGGGACACTCTTAAGAGAGTGAGAGATAAATGGAAGGGTAAACTTATAATTAAAGGAGTAATGTCTCCTGATGATGCAGTACAAATCAAAGAGGCAGGCGCTGATGCAATTCAAGTTTCAAATCATGGAGGCAGACAATTGGATAGCGCTACAGCAGCAATAAATATGCTTCCACTAATCAGAAAATCAGTCGGAAGTGATTTTCCTTTAATCTTTGATAGTGGAATAAGAAGTGGAAGCGATATCGTTAGAGCGCTTGCATTTGGGGCGGATTATGTAATGATTGGTAGGCCCGTAATGTATGCAATGGGCGCTGATGGAAGAAAAGGATTAAGGAGAATTGTGGAAATAATTAAAGAAGAAGTTAGCACTACTTTAGGATTAGTAGGATTAAATGATATTAATGAAGTTACTTCTAAGATAGTAATAGAGAATACTATTAATAAGGTTAATTATTAAATGAGTGAAAATAAAATCAGAGGTGGAGCATTGCTTGCTAGGGCTTTAAAAGATAAGGGAATTAGTAAAGTTTTTACTCTTTCCGGAGGTTTTTGTAATCCAGCAATTGAAGGTTTTGCTGAGTGCCAAATTGAAGTTATAAACACTCCTCATGAGCAGATTGCTGGGCATTTAGCAGATGGCAATACAAGAATTACTCGTAAACCATCAGTATGTTTAGTTGGACCTGAAGGATTTACTAATGCTGTCCCATCAATGATGGAGGCTTGGGGTGAGAGAAGTCCTATTATTTACATTACAGGATCTAGCAGTCTTAAAAGACAAGGTTCAGGTGGCTTTAAAGAAATTGACGATGTTTCAATTGCAGCCCCTTTAACAAAATATAGCGCAAGTATTACTGATGGAACTAGAATAAGAGAATTTGTAGACAAAGCATATCATATTGCAACTAACGGGTACCCTGGTGCTGTGCATCTTAGTCTTCCTGTTGATATAATGTTTTCATCTTTTGAAGAGGAAGTTGGTTTAGAAGAAAGACCATATTCTCAAAAAGCAAAACCTATAGCCAAAGCGTGGCCAGATCCAAATTCACTTTCAGAAGTCTTAGAACTTGCTTGTAATTCAAAAAAACCAGTTATCATTGGTGGACACGGTGTTTGGTGGTCACATTCAGAAAAAAATCTTGAAGCTGCTGGTAACAATTTAAATATACCAATTTTTAATGTTCCGTATCATCAAAAATTATTAGGAGAAGAGGCTAACGCTTACATGGGATTGGCTGATATACATCAATATCCTCCCTCAGAATTTGCATTACACAATTCAGATCTGGTTCTTGTTATTGGAGCGCGATTGGACAATCAATTAAATTTTGGAAATCCACCTTTTATACCAGAATCAACAAAATTAGTTTGTGTAAATGGTTCACATGAAGAATTAGAACTTAATAGAGCTGCAGATTTAAGTTTACTAAGTGATCCTGGTGTTTTTTTAGATACATTATCTAACTTAAAAAAAAATAATAAATGGTCTTTAGGTGTAAATTGGTTTGAAGAAAATAAAAAAAAAAAGAAAGAATGGGTTGATAAATCTTTGAAAGATTTAGAAATTGAAGCTGAAGCATCAAAAAAAAATGGAGGAAAAATTCACCCTCTACAACTTTCATTGGACGTTCAAGATGCAATGAATGAAAATGATTGGCTTGTAATCGATGGAGGAAATACTCATTTTTGGTCAGAAATTGCAATCAACATTGCAGGTGCCAAAGGGAAAAAATTAAAAGGAATATTACATCCTGGAACTTTTAGTATGTTAGGTGTTGGAGTTTCATTCGCTCTTTCTGCTAAAAATCATAATCCAGATTCTAATGTAGTTTTGATTAGTGGTGATGGTGCGTTTTTATCAGGAGGTATGTCTATTGAAAGTGTATTTTACGAGAAAAAACCTATTACTGTTGTAATTGATAATAACGGAGGTCTTGCTTCAATTGGTCAGCAACAAGAGAGATTATTTAAAAGTGGAAAAAGTGTGGGAACTGACTTCCGCGATATACCATTTCACAAGATATTTGAGGGTTTTGGAGGACATGGAGAATTAGTTAATAAAAGAGAAGAGCTAGGTCCAGCACTTAAAAGAGCAATGGAAAGTGGAAAGCCAGCATGCGTAAATGTTAAAGCAAAACCTGTATTAAGCCCAATAGTCTCTGCAGTTGCAAGTAAAAGAGAAAAATCATCAATAGAATAATTGTGGCAACTTTCTCTTCTCACTTATTAGACGCAACAAATGGCTCACACGCTGCAAATATTGATGTAATTATTTATCAAATTAGTGAGAGTGGAGAAAAAAAAGTTTTCTGTGAAACTAAATCTGATGAAGGTGGTCGAATACTTCAAGAATTTGAGTTAAGTAAAAACGACTGTAAGTGTGAATATGAAATGGTTTGCAAAACTGGCAATTATTTTTCAGAAAAAAAAATAATTTCAGAAATTAATATTAAATTTAAAATGGAAGACCAAAACAAAAAATATCATATACCGATTATAATTTCTAAAAATAGCTACACAATATGGTGGACTAAATAAAATGAGTAAAGAAAATTTAATTCCACAAAAAAATATAAAATTAAATATGTCTAGACGTATAAGACGAACTCCATTTACAAATAAAGTAGAGGAATGTGGAGTATCTGATTTTACTGTTGTCAATCACATGCTACTGCCAAAAGGTTTTAAAAATACTATTGAAGAAGACTACTGGCATTTAAGAGAGCAGGTTCAAGTGTGGGATGTGTCTTGTCAAAGACAGGTACAAATTACAGGGCCTGATGCTGAAAAACTCGTACAAAAATTGACACCTCGATCCATAAAAAAAATGGAGACCGGTAAATGCTTTTATATTCCAATAATTGATGAAACTGCTGGAATGATTAATGATCCAGTTTTATTAAAACTAGATGATGATATGTTTTGGATTTCTATTGCAGATTCTGACATTTTACTTTGGGCTAAAGGAATTGCATTAGGATCAAATTTAAATGTAGAAATTATCGAACCAGATGTTTATCCACTAGCTATTCAAGGTCCAAAATCTGAAGATCTTCTAATTTCAATATTTGGGGAGGATATAAAGAAGTTAAAATTTTTTAATTTTAAAGTTTTTGATTTTTTAGGAACTAAACAAATTATTGCTAGATCTGGTTACAGTAAACAAGATGGTTTTGAAATATATTTTAAGGGATTTGAAACCCATTTTAATGAAATAGAACTTGGAGAAAAACTTTGGGACACTGTATGGGAAAATGGACAAAAATTTAACATTTCTCCTGGATGCCCAAATTTAATTGATAGAATTGAGGCTGGTTTAATGTCTTACGGAAATGATTTTACAAGAGAAAATAATCCCCTCGAGTGTAATCTTGAAAAATACTGTAAACAAGAGGATGATCATGATTTTATAGGTAAAGAGGCTTTAAGAAAGATCCAATCTGACGGAATTTTACAAAGAATGAGAGGAATTTTGTTTGATGGAGATCCATGTAAACCTACTGGGGTGCCTTTACCAGTATACGCAAAAAACAATGCAAAAATTGGGCAAATTGCATCTGGAATATATTCTCCAAGATTTAAAAAGAATATAGGTCTTTCTATGATTTTAAAAGATTATTGGGAAATTGGAAATGAGGTCTTTGTGAATACTTTCAATGGAAAAAATAGAAAAGGCATTATAACTTCTTTACCATTCCCAGATTAACCTTATATTTATTATTATGTTTAAACCTGTAATTGCCGGCTTCTCTAGATCACCTTTTACAATGGCGAGAAAAGGTGCCCTAGTAGATACAAAGCCAGTAAATTTATTAGCAGAGGTAATTAAAAATTTAGTTGCTAAATCCAATGTTAAAAAAGAAGACATTGAAGATATTGTTGTTGGTTGTGCATTTCAAACTGGAGAGCAATCATTTAATATTGGAAAGTTGACAACATTTTTAACTAATATGGATGTCAAAACTTCAGGAATGACAGTTGACAGATGGTGTGGTTCTTCAATGGAAGCTATTCATATTGCTGCAGGTAAAATTTCATTAGGTGCAGGAAAGGTATTTATATGTGGTGGAGTTGAAAGTATGACAAGAGTTAATACAGGGTTTGATCCAATACCTTATCCAGAAAATAAAAATGACAATCCTCACGTATATTTTTCAATGGGAACTACTGCTGAAAATGTTGCTAAAAAATATAATATCTCAAGAAGTGAACAACAGGAATTTGCAATTTCAAGTCATCAAAAAGCACATGAAGCACAAACAAAAGGTAATTTTAAAAATGAAATTGTATCAATCGGGGATTGTAATACCGATGGAAATATTAGACCAGGCAGCACAATGGAAAAGTTGGATGGATTAAAACTCGCGTTCGACGAAAATGGAACTGTTACAGCAGCCACTTCATCACCTTTAACCGATGGTGCAGCTGCAACATTGGTTTGTGAAGAAACTTATGCAAAAGAAAATAATTTAAATATTTTGGGAAGAATTATTTCTACGGCAGTGCAAGGTTGTGACCCTGACTATATGGGATTAGGTCCAATTGGAGCATCAAAAAAAGCTTTGGAAAGAGCTAAATTGACAGCAGATAAAATTGATATTGTTGAATTGAATGAGGCTTTCGCATCGCAATCCTTAGCATGTATTAAAGATTTAGGTATAGACAAAGATAAAGTTAATTTAGATGGTGGAGCACTTGCCCTTGGACATCCTCTTGGAGCTACAGGCGCAAGAATTACAGGCAAAGCTGCTGAATTACTTAAGAGAGAAAATAAAAAATATGCACTTTCAACTCAGTGTATTGGTTTGGGTATGGGAATTGCTACAGTAATTGAGTCTCTATAAACTAAACTATCTATTTATTCCTCTTAATCTTTCAGATCTTCTTCTTAAGAGCTCTGCAGTCAGTAAAATTAATACTGATAAAACTATTAGGCAAGTTGCTACAGCTAAAATTGTTGGACTAAGCTGCTCTCTAAGACCTGTCCACATTTGAATTGGAATTGTTGTATTATCTAAGCCAGCCAAGAATAATACCACAACAACCTCATCAAATGATGTTACAAAAGCGAATAAACCTCCTGAAATTACCCCCGGTAGTATTAATGGTAAGGTAATTTTCATAAATGTATTATAAGGACTGCTTCCAAGACTAGATGCTGCACGTGTTATGCTATGATCAAAACCTGATAATGTTGCAGTAACTGTTATTACAACAAAAGGAGTTCCAAGAATAATGTGTGCTAATATAATACCCAAGTGTGTTGCTGCTAAACCTACTTTTGCCATAAAAAAGAATATTGCAACACCTGAAATAATCAGTGGAACTATCATTGGAGAAATTAAAATTGCCATTATCAAACCTTTATATGGCATATGTCTGCTGCTTAAACCCAATGCAGCAAGAGTACCCAAAATAATTGATCCTAAAGTTGCAAATATAGCAATTATAAAACTATTTCTTGCTGCTAATCCCCATGGATTTTTCGTTCCATAAATCATATCATTATACCACCTTAATGAAAAAGCATCTGGATCCAGTCTCTTCATTCCATCTGTAAAGACTAAAAATTCCTCCGCATTAAATGATAATGGAAAAATTACAAATAAAGGTGCAATTAAAAAGAAGAAAACACATCCACAAACAAAAAGATAAAAATAATGCCAAATTCTATAATGTGGTTCTGTATATTTCGGTAAAGCCATAATTATCCTAGTTTAATATTATCAACTCCTACAAGTTTGTTATAAATCCAATAGATTACAAGTACTCCTGTCAAAAGCATTAAACCCATCGCAGATGCAAAACTCCAATCTAAAGTACTCTTCATGTGATATGCTATTTGGTTACTAATAAGTGTTCCTGATGCACCACCAACAAGTGCTGGGGTTATGTAATACCCAATTGCAAGGATAAATACTAATAAGCAACCTGCCCCAATACCTGGAATTGTAAGTGGAAAATAAACTTTAAAGAATGCTACAGCCGGTGTAGCTCCTAAAGATTTGCCAGCTCTCATCAGACTAGGTGATATTGTTTTCATAACACTGTACAAAGGTAACACCATGAATGGTAATAATATTTGTGTCATTGCTACATAGGTACCAGTTTTATTGTACATCATTTCTGGTCTGTTATCGTCTGCAACGAGACCTATCCAAACAAAAAAGTCATTAACAATACCCTGTTGTTGTAAAAGAATCATCCAACTAGCAGTTCTTACAAGTAAAGAAGTCCAAAAAGGCAATAAGACACAAATCATTAGCAAATTACTATATTTCATGGGTAGAGTTGCCAATAAATGTGCAATTGGATAAGCCATTAAAAAACAAAACAAAGTTACAAAGAAAGCAACCTCCACTGTTCTAATCCATAAAATTCTGTGAATTCGTCTATCCTCAGATACTTGAACAATTTTTCCATCTTCATTTGAGTACATATCTATACCCTTAAGATATTTTGAATATGTATAAGATGGAGCTCTTCTTTTAATTGCTCTCCAATATTCAACATTTCTCCATCTTTTGTGAACTTTCATTATTTGTTCTTTGTAATTACCCTCTTCAAATTTCTTTTGTTTTCTTGCTAATTTTTTCAAAACACTTTTAAAACCATTTTTTTCATAATTTAATTGTGTCTGTAATTTTCCTGCAGTTTTATTCTTAACTAAAATTTTATAATCTAAATAAAATGCTTCAAAAACTTCTTCTGGTGGAAGTTCTTTACCATCCCAGTTTTCCATTGCTTTATAGGTTTTGGGAAGCATATTTGTAACCATCTTATCATCTATGCTTCTAGAGAACATGTCTCCAATTGGAATCATGTATGTGATAATTAAAAATAATAATAATGGTGCAACTAGTAAAAAAGCTTTAATTTTATTTTTCTTTTCTGACTGTTTTAGACTTTCCTCTAGGGGAATTCCATCTGTTGTTAAAATTTTTCCTGTTTCTGAGCTCATAAAAAAAAAGGGCGGTCAATATGACCGCCCTTACTATAATATAAAATTAAAGTGTTTAAAACTTTAATTATTTAATACTAGCTTTCATAGCTTCCCATTTTTCACCAAGCTCTGTACCATTATCAGCCCAGTACTCAGCGTCTACTAAGAAGTATCTTTTAAGGTTAGCTGGTGCAGTTGGCATATGTGGAACCATATTAGTTTTTCCATCTTTATACCAAGGCTCACCTGCTTCCATAACTGCAATTGATGATTTTCTCCATGGAGCATAAGCAATATATTTTGCGCTTCCTGCTAACATCTCAGTACTTGTCATCATTGCTAAAGCCTTCATAGCGTCTTCTTGGTTTGGTCCACCTTTTACTAATGCAAAATATTCATAGTCAAGACCTTGTCCGTCCCAAACTTGAACTATTGGAGCACCTTCTCCAACTGCTGCATTGAAAAATCTTCCATTCCAACCAGTAGCCATTACAACTTCACCACTCATTAATAATTCTGGTGGTTGAGCTCCTGCTGACCAAAATACACATCCACCATTTGGATCCTCACATAGCGCTTTGATTTTGTTCATTGCTCTGTCAACATATCCTGGTTCTTCTAATTTTTTGTAGATAAATTCTCCACCTTTACCCATTTTTACACCATCTGCTGCTAATGCAATTTCTAAGTTAGTTAATGCACTTTTGTAAATAGCTCTTTTTCCAGGAAATCTTTTTGTGTTAAAGAAATCTTTTAAAGTGCTTGGTGTGCTTTTTAACAAATCACTGTTGTAAGCATAGTTCCAAGAATATAAGA
The DNA here is from genome assembly GCA_902563435.1 of uncultured Pelagibacteraceae bacterium. Lineage (GTDB taxonomy): Bacteria > Pseudomonadota > Alphaproteobacteria > Pelagibacterales > Pelagibacteraceae > Pelagibacter. Next base: position 46,550 of record CACEXE010000001.1, on the reverse strand, counting down.
TATTTCCTACCGCACATTTACTTGGCATATCAGTAAAGAAGTCTTCACTTGCTGGTGTACCATCTGGTGCTGGTGGGAAATCTTTGTCAAAATCAAATTCAACAAAAATTCCTTCGTCACAACCATTAATAGTATCATAAGCAAATACGTCTATAATATCCCATGTGATTGCTCCTGCCTCTATTTGCGCTTTAATTTCTGAAAGTCCACCTGAATAGTCAACCCACTCAATCGGTACACCTAATGCTTTAGATGTTGGATCACCATATCCTAATTTTTGACTTTCTGTGTATGCTCCACCCCATGATGCAACAACTACTGCAAAAGCGGATGTAGATACAGAAACTGCAAATGTTAAAGCAAGTAATAATTTACTTAATTTTCTCATTTATCCTCCGTTTAAACGTTTTTTTATAAAAAAAGAAGTACAGCAACATAGAATATAAGAGTCAACAGGTGATTTTGGCGAAAATGTAGTAATTTAGCTTATTTTGGGTCTAAAGCTCGAGCATCATGACTGTTCCAGCCGATATTAATTTCATTGCCGAGTTTTATATCTAAGTTTTGAGAACTGTTTGGAACTTTTAAAATAAATTCAGAATTACCTAGTAAATTAAGTCTCACTCTAGTGTGATCACCATGATAAATCACTTCCTCAATTTTACCCTTTTGATTGTTATCCATTTTATCTTTAGGATTAATTAATGCTCTCTCAGGTCTAATTGATACAGTAGTTTTTTCACCAACAGATTTTACTGAAATCGGATTAGCAATTATTTCACCCTTTTCTAATTTCACTCTACATGTTCCATTTGAAATTTCAGAAACCTCTCCACCAAAGGTATTATTTTCTCCAATAAATTCTGCAACAAAGGAGTTCACAGGCTCTTCATATAACTTATCTGGACTTGAGAGTTGCTGAACTTTACCATCATTAAATACTGCTATTCTGTTTGACATTGTTAATGCTTCACCTTGATCATGAGTTACATAAACTACTGTTACACCAATACTTTCATGAATGTGTTTAATTTCATATTGCATACTTTCTCTTAAATTTTTATCTAAGGCACCTAAAGGCTCATCCATTAATACAACAGATGGATCGAAAACTAATGCTCTTGCAACTGCTACTCTTTGTTGTTGACCTCCAGATAACTGACCTGGCATTCTGTTTGCAAATCCACCGAGTGAAACCATTGATAAAGCTTTATCTACTTTTTTTTCTATTTCCACTTGGGACATTTTTCTTACCTTTAATGGAAATGCTAAATTTTCAAAAACTGTCATATGAGGAAACAGAGCATAATTTTGAAAAACCATTCCAATACCTCTTTTGTGTGGAGGAATATTTGAAATTGGATTTTTATCTAAATAAATTTCTCCATTAGTTGGAGTTTCAAAACCTGCAAGCATCATTAAGCACGTAGTTTTTCCTGAACCAGAGGGTCCTAGCATTGTTACGAACTCACCTTCTTCGATATCTAAATTTAAATTTTTAACTACTAATACTTTTCCATCGTAACTTTTGTCGACTTTATCAAATTTTACGAAATCTTCTTTTTTTGACATAGATTAGTTTTTAAAACATTTAGTTAAGTTGTTTGCAACAGTTAATTAGCTCTTAATGTGTAACTCTTTTGGAAAATTGCAGAATAATTCACACCCTTTTTCTGTAACTCTTATGGCTTCAGATGCTTCAACCCCCCAATCACCAAATTGCATTACAGCTATCATATGAAAGCAGGCATTCGGTACAAGTTCAGTCATTTCTCCTTTATATATATTAAGAGTATGTTCACCCCAATCTGGTGGATAACCAATGCCAATTGAATAACCAGTTCTCGATTTCTTTTCAATGCCGTATTTATCTAGAATACTCCAAAAAGCTTGGGCTACATCATTTGCAGTATTACCGGGTTTAGTAGCATCTATTCCAGCTTGCAAAGCTTCGATAGTTTTGTTCATTGTGTCTATTTTTAATTGATCAGGTTTTCCAAGTAAGACTGTTCTAGCCATTGGCGCATGATATCTTTTATAAACTCCAGATAACTCAACGATTGTCGCCTCACCTTCAACAAACTTATCTTGGGTTGCAGTCAAATGTGAAGCAGAAGTTCCTTTTCCTGTTGGTAAAAGTGTTGTTATACTAGAATACTCTCCTCCAAACTCTGGTGTCCCATTAAATAAAGTTTTTTGTATGTCGCCTACTGCATCGCATTGTCTGACACCCGGTTTTATTGCTTCCATTGCAGTTTTCATTCCTTTTTCTGAAATTAATGCAGCAGTTTTCATGTAATTAATTTCTGCATCAGATTTTGCAAATCTTGCCCAATTTACCAATCTTTCTGAATCTTTTATATTTGAATTCGGTAAACCTTTTTTTATCTTTTCATAACAAAAAGCAGTGAAGTAGTGAGCATCCATCTCAACTCCAATTGAAAGCTTATCCCAATTTCTATCTTTAATAATTTGCACTAAATAATCGTAAGGATGTTTTGGCCATGTATGAATATAATTTTCATCATACACAATTATATTTTCATCTTTGAGATAAGTTTTTATATAAGCACCTCCTGAATCTTGAGCTCTTACAAAACATAAAGGTTCATCAGCATTAATATGAACAATTGCACACTGTGCATAATAAAAAGACCATGCATCATAACCAGTTAAATAATTCATATTGTTAGTGTCATGAGATATTAAAAGTTCGATACCTTTATCCTGCATCATTGATTGAACTTTTTTTAACCGGTTTTTATATTCTTCCTTAGTAAATAACATAAATTTTTATCTAAATAATTTACCAAAACCTTCTACAAGGTTATTTTTATTTATTTGGACAAGAGTATCCCAAATTAATGCCTGATTGCTTGACAAAACGGTCGTGTTAAGTTTTTTTTCAAGTTTATCGATTATTGGCAATACAGGAAGAGCTGTACAAGATACAAATAATGCGTCTGATCCATTTAAATCTATTTTAGACAAGACATCATACAAATAATTTTGATCTACTTTGCCTATGTCATAATCTGCCTCTATATCAAAGTATGAATTAGATGTTATCTCAAATCCTTCTGACTTAAAATATTCCAAAACCTCGTCATTAAGTTTTTTGCTGTAGGGGGTAAATAGTGATAACTTTTTAATATTTAACTTATTTAATGCTTTTATTGCAGCTGTGCTTGGCGTCGTAACCTGTGCCATTGGTTTTGCTGCTTTTACCTTTTGCTTAATAGAGTTATAGCCTGCTGCAATAGTTCCTGAAGTGCATCCATAGACAACGCAGTCTATATCTTGATCTGGAAGAATATCTTTTGCAACATCGGTTACTTTATCTGACATTTTAATCAGATTTTCTTTGGTTAAAGGATTAAAACACTCTATTCTATTAACAAAAAAATCAATTTCCTTATCCTTAATTACATTAATAAAATCTCTTTCAATCATAAAGTCACTTGCAAGAGCAATAAGGCCAACTCGTGGATTTGATTTACTTATGTATTTTGGTTCTATTTTTGTTGAATTCATATTTTAAAAAGGTGAATATATCATAAGTTCTTGAATAATCATTAATATTAAATCAATTGAATGAATTTTAAAGATACTCTGGTTGCATCACTTGTTCCTATATTTTTAGGTTTTGGTTTTGTAATTGCGAAACCTGCTTTTGAATCTTTTCCTCCAATACTTCTAATGGGATTAAGATTTATTTTTGCTGCTTCTATTTTAATTTGGTGGTTTCCTATTCCCAAAGGTTTCTTAAAAAAAATTTTTATTGCTTCGTTTATAGCAAACACCTTGCAATACAGTATTACCTACACTGGTTTAAATTATATAGATGCATCAGCGGCAGTATTATTAGTACAAACTGAAGTTCCATTTGGAGTAATATTTGCTTTTTTCATGTTGAAAGAGAAACCAACTTTAAGAGCTTTGATTGGTATTGGAATTGCGTTCGTAGGAGTTTACATTTTAACTGGCTCACCTAATTTAGATGGAAAAATATTTGGTATCGCTCTTACTATTTTAGGTTCCGCAATATGGGCGCTTGGCCAAGTAATTGTTAAACCTTTGAGTAAAGAAATTAATCCTTTAGCTTTAGTTGCATGGCTTGCATTATTTTCGGGACCCACTTTAATTTTAATTTCTGCAGTAATTGAAGGTGATACCATATCATATTTATCAACTGCTAAATTTAACCATTGGTTAATAGCATTTTACATAGGATTTATTATGCAACCTATAACTTATGGCTGCTTTTATTATGTTTTAAAAAATAATCCATTATATAAAGTGTTGCCTATAGTAACTATGGGTATACCACCCACCGGATTGCTTGCAGCAATTTTTTTGTTAGGCGAGAAACCAACAACTGAATTATTTATTGGCGGATTAGTAATAATATTTGGTGTCATAATGATATTATATAAAAAAAAAGAGGAGGTAAATTAATGAATATAGGATTTATTGGTTTAGGAAATGTTGGAGGTAAACTAGCTGGGAGTTTGTTAAGGAATAAATTTAATTTAACAGTTAGAGATTTAGATAAAAATTTAACAAAACAATTTGAAAGCATGGGGGCTAAAATTGCAATCTCTGCTAAAGAGCTAGCAGAGAAAGTTGATTTAATAATAACTTGTCTTCCGTCTCCTGAAATTTGTGCAGAAGTGATGGAGGGTGATAACGGAATTCTAGAAGGTATTTCTGAAAATAAAATATGGTTGGAAATGAGTACTACTGATGAGGCAGAGGTAAAAAGAATTGGTAAAAAAGTAATCGAAAAAAAGGCAATACCCCTAGATGGTCCAGTAAGTGGTGGATGCCATAGAGCAGCGTCAGGAAATATAGCAATATTTGTTGGTGGAGAAAGAGATGCATTTGAAAAGATTTTACCTGCTTTAACTGTAATGGGGCGTAAAATATTACATACAGGAGAATTAGGTACTGCTTCTGTTCTTAAAGTAATTACAAATTATTTAGCATCTACCCATTTGGTTGCCCTTGGAGAGGCATGGACAGTAGCCAAAAAATCAAACCTAGATCTTGTAAAAACCTACAAAGGAATCGCTGTTTCCTCGGGTAATTCATTTGTTCATGAAACAGAAAGCCAAGTTATATTAAATGGTTCTTATAATATAAACTTTACTATGGATCTTGTTTTAAAGGATACAGGTCTGTTTCATGAGCTAGCAAAAAAATTAAGTTTACCTTTAGAAATTTCTCCAAAAATTGTTGAAATATTTAAGGATGGTCAAAAAAAATATGGATCAAGAGCTTGGTCCTCGATGATAGTAAAAAGAATGGAAGACTTAAATAAAATTAATTTTAGAGCTGAAGGTTTTCCTGAGGAGTTAATTGACAACGAGCCTGAAGAAAAAGGTTATGAAATTTAAATTTTATGCTACAATAAATTTATGATTGAAAAGAAAGATTTTTATATAAATGGAAAGTGGGTTTCGCCTGCTAAGCCAAATGACTTTGAAGTAATTAACCCCTCAACTGAGGAAGCTTTTGCAATAATATCTTTGGGCTCTGCAGAAGATGCTGATAAAGCAATAAATGCTGCCAAGATCGCATTTGAGACTTGGAGAGAAACTACAAAGGAAGAAAGATTAGCTTTACTTGAGAAGTTTGATGAAATTTATAATAGAAGATGGGATGAGATGGTTGAGGCACAATCTAAAGAAATGGGCGCCCCACTAGATTTCGCTTCCGAAACACACACTAAAATGGGTGCGGATATTTGTAGAAATAACATTGAAATTTTAAAAGATTTTAATTTTGAACATCAATTTGATCCTAAATCTAATAACCATATAAGATATGAACCAATTGGAGTTTGTGGATTAATTACGCCTTGGAATTTTCCTATGAATCAAATCGTATTAAAGGTTATTCCTGCTTTAGCTGCTGGTTGTACAATGATTTTAAAACCATCCGAAATTGCTCCAGTGTCAGCAGTATTGTTTGCAGAAATGATTGATGAAGCTGGCTTTCCTGCAGGAGTTTTTAATTTAGTTAATGGAAATGGAGAAGTTGTTGGAAATCATATTTCTGGTCATCCTGATATTGATATGGTTTCATTCACAGGATCAACAAGAGCTGGAAAATTAATTCAAAAAAATGCAGCTGATACTATAAAAAAAGTAACTCTTGAACTAGGCGGCAAAGGTGGAAATATAGTTTTTGCGGATTCTTATCCAAATGCTGTTAGAGATGGTGTAAGAAATATAATGAGCAACTCAGGACAATCATGTGATGCTCCAACAAGAATGTTGGTTGAAAAACCAATCTATGAAAGAGCTGTTAAAGAAGCTGTTGATGAAGCAAATAAAATTAGAGTTGATCTGGCTTCTAAAAAAGGAGATCATATTGGACCTTTAGTTTCAAAAGTACAATATGATAAAGTTGTAAATCTTATCAATGAGGGAATAAAAGAAGGCGCAACATTAGCTGCAGGTGGACCAGATTTGCCAAATGGACTTAACAAAGGTTATTTTGTTAAACCAACAATTTTTTCAGATGTAAATAATGACATGAAAATTGCAAGAACTGAAATTTTTGGACCTGTGCTTTCAATTATACCATTTGAAACTGAAGAAGAAGCAATAGCAATTACAAATGATACATCTTATGGACTAGGTAATTATCTACAAACTGAAGATAAAGAAAAAGCCAAAAGAGTTGCTAGAAAAGTTAGAGCTGGAACGGTTTATATCAATGGTCAAGCCACAGATACTGGAATGCCGTTTGGTGGTTACAAACAATCTGGTAATGGTCGTGAAGGTGGTGTCTGGGGTTTCACTGAATTTTTAGAAGTAAAAGCAATTACCGGTTGGAATTAATATTTTAAATAACTTATAATCAAAATTAGTTAATAGAGGTTTATATGATTGGTTATGTGATGGTAGGTACTAATAATTTAAATGAGGCTATTACATTTTACGACAAAGTTTTAGAAGTAATTGGTTTAGATAGAAACGAGACAATAGAAGATGATTATGCAGCATATGGGGCAAAAGGTACCAAAGATATTGAGTTTTACGTCACTAAACCTTTCAATAAAAAAGATGCTACCTTTGGAAATGGAACACAAATCACATTTTTAACTTCATCAAGATCTCACGTAGATAAATTTCATGAGGTAGGTTTAAAAGCTGGAGGAACTAGTGAGGGATCTGGTGGTGAAAGACCAGAAGGCTCAGGAGTTTATTATTCTTATCTTCGTGATTTAGATGGAAATAAAATTTGTGCATTTACAAATAGTAAAGAATAAAATTTATGTCATACGACCCAATCAAGACAAAATTAGAAAACAATAAAATCATTATTTTAGATGGAGGTATGGGCGCAGAACTAGAAAAAAATGGTGCTGAGATGGATAAGCATATGTGGTGTGGGAAGTGTTCTGTTGATCATCCTGAATTAGTAAGAAAAGTGCATGAGGATTATATAAATGCTGGAGCTGATGTAATTACAACTAATACTTATAGCACTACTCCAATATCAATGAGACAATATGGTTATGAAGACTCTATAGAAAAATTTAATCAAAAAAGTGTTAAGGTTGCAAGAGAAGCAATTGAAAATACTAACAAGAATACTGCATTAGCTGGAAGTGTATCAACTTTTGGAAACTTTTATAAACTTGGTATCAAAGCAATGATACCTGGTTTTCATGAACAACTAAAAATTTTATCTGAAGCTGGAGTAGACTTAATTATTTTAGAAGCTATGTCTTCACAAGCTGACATAGTTGAAGCAATGTTAAATTGTTCCACAAAAGTAAATATACCTGTTTGGTTATCTGTATCATGCGTAATGGATGATCAAAAAAATATAATGCTTGGATATAACGATACTATTGACTCTGATACACATGTCTATGAAAACTTTGAGACATCCATAAATAATTTTAAAAAATTACACAGTGGACCAATATTGGTTGCTCATTCAGATATAAACATTACAGGAAAAGCAATTGAAACTGCAAAGAAGAATTATGATGGAATATTAGGGGCATATCCAAATAAAGGTTATTATGAAAAACCACACTGGAGATTTGTAGATGACATGACGCCAGCTGGGTATTTAAATGAAGTTAAGTCATGGATTAAAAATGGAGCTCAAATTATAGGTGGCTGTTGTGGAATAGGAGTTGATGAGATTAAAGCCATTTCAATTTTAAAAAACTAAAGTATAAATTAAAAAATAATGAAAACATTTATTGGTGGTATTGGTTGTTTTTGGGATGAAACTAAGTACGAAGGTATTAAAGGTATAATCTCTACCGAATGTGGTTACTGTGGAGGGGATGATCCCAATGTAACATATAAAGCTGTGTGCGGTGGTGACACTGGCCATATTGAAGTTGTAAAAGTTGAATATGATGAAAAAGAAAAATCATATGAGGACATGGTAAATCTATTTTTTGAACTACACGACTCAACACAAGTAAATCGACAGGGTACTTATGTAGGAATTCAATATAGATCGGAAATTTTTTATAATACTGATGAGGAAAAAAAGATTGCTGAAAAAGTATTAAACGAGGTTAATAAGAAATTGGACGGTAAGGTATCAACAAAAATATCCAAGGAAAAAAATTATTGTAAAGCAGAAGGATATCACCAGAAATATGAACAAAAAAAATCATTGAAATATTGAAAATAAAAAAATTAGCTTCTGTTAAAAATCCTGAATTAGAGACAATTAGAGATAATAAGGCTTTATGGAATCTTCCAAAAACTAGAAGATTAGGTTACAGAAATCTACATAAAATAAATAGATACAGTCTTTATTTAAGATCCGATCTAGTATTAAGACTAAAGTTAAAACCTAATAATAAAATTAGTAAAATACCATTGGTTAAAAAAATGATCAAAAATAAATCTTTTTGCTCATTAATTGTTGGCAAAGGTCAAAATATATTATTTGAAAAATACGCTAAAGACTTCAAAAGAAATCAGCCGCAGACAATTATGTCAATAACTAAAATGTTTATTAACTTATTTGTTGGAGAACTGGTAAAAAAAAAATCGATAGATTTGAATAAAAAAGTTTCACATTATTTGCCTAAAATTGGAAGCGGTTATGCTAATGCAAAAGTACAAGATGTTTTAAATATGAATATTATAAATTCCTATACCGAAGATTATACTAAAGCATATTCTTCATCTTTTTTACATGAGCCAGTTGGAGGTTGGAGACTACCAAAAAATTTAAAAAATCATTTAAGCCAAGAAGAATATTTAAATTCAATTAAAAAAATTAAAAACAAAAGTATAATAAATAGTTCTGAATATGCATTTTATAAATCAGCGAATACTGATGTAGTGGGATTAATTGTAGAAAAGGTAAGTGGAAGAACTTTAAGAGATTGGGTATTGTCGGCAGTTGAAGCAGCTGGCTTTGAAGAAGGTTTATATATTGCCTCTGATAGATATGGGATGCCATGGATGTCTGGCGGTGGTTGTTTAATTGCCAGAGATTTTTTAAGAATGGGTTTGCTTTTTGCAAGGAAAGGTATAGGGGTTGGAAATAGAAAAGTTGGATCACCTTCCTTTTTACACAAAACAATTAAAAATTTAGGACCTAAATACATGGAATTATCAAAAAACAAATATTTGTATTACTCAAATTCAACAATGGTATCTGGTAACATGATTGGACACTCTGGATATGGAGGTCAATTTTTGGCAACAAATTTTAAAACTGGCAAAGTCGCAGCATTTTTTTCGGTATTGGAAACAAAATCTGCAACAAAAGAGAGTTATAAAGTTGATATGATTAATATGTTGATAAATTTAGTTAATAATTAAAATTAAGAATATCTAGAAATTAATTTTTTAAGATGATTATCTGTAACACCACAGCACCCTCCGATAATTTTAATTTGTTCATCAATTAGATTTCCACATTCATAAGCAAATTCATCCTCTGCATAGGTCACTATTGCCTTGTGTGTTTTTGTATCAAACTTATGTATTTCTGGATAAAACATAATTGGACCTTTCCAATTATCTTTAATTACCTTCAATCCATCAAAGGCATCAACAAGCCAAGTATGCATAATACCATAAACATCTCCGCCCATATTGGTCAGAGACTTCATAATATCATCTAAAAGAACAATCTTATCATCAGGAATGAATTTTGGTTGCTCTTTGTATATGCTTTCATCATAAATAAGTGATTTTTCTTTTTCAGCTCTAAAATTTCTTCCAATTACGCTATTATCAAATTTACTAATACAGCAGCTTAATCCAACCCAAACAGGTAAACCAGTTTCTAAAACAGAGTTAAGTAAAATTTTTGAGTGATCTATATCTAATAACATTTCTAGAATTAATACATCAACTCCTTCTTCTTTTAAGATTTTAGCAGCCTCTTTATAATTTATCTCTTCCTCTCTAAATGAAGGTATGTATTTTGGATCTGGAACAAATTCATTTTCTTTTAATGAGAAAAAATTTGACAAACTACCAGCTATACCCACTATATTCTCTTTCTCTTTATTCTTAATTGCCTTTTTGGCTATATCAACAGATCTAACAATAAACTCCTTTGTTTCATTACCTCTATTAATACTATTCATATTGTGTCTTGTAGTGCTAAAAGTATTTGCTGTAATAAGATCACAGCCTGCATCCATAAAATTTTCATGAACTTGTCTTACAATTTCTGGTGCTGTGATTGTTGCTAATGCAGAAAAAGCTGGGGTCATCTCACCTCCTAAGTTTGCAATCTCAGAACCATTTCCACCATCTAAGAATATTTTTGAATTTGATTTAAACTTTTCTTTAAACAGCATCTATTTTTCTTCTTTTGGTGCTAGAACAACAGCTAATACTCCTCCTACAACAATCATTGTACTTCCAACAACTTCTCTCCAACCAAATACCTCATCTGTTAAAATACCAGCTGATATAACACCAACTACTATTTCGCTTAAATATAATATTGCACAAAGGCCTGCACCTAAAACAGATGGGGACCACATTATAACTACTCCGGTAGGAATAAAATAAAATACTGAAATAAGAACTAAAAAAGTAAACATTGATGTAAAAGCTTCGAACGGTGGCATAGGTCCTAAGTAATCTTTTAAAATAAAGCCAGCAAAAATATTAAATATTGTCCCATAAAAAAAGAAAGAAAAGATTACTGGAAAGACACCATCTGTTTTGGAAATTTCTAAACGTACTAACCCACCCCCAAATAGTACACCACCTACCAATGCCAACCAATCTCCTGCATTTTGTGGTAACGGTATAATGTTAGATTGACTAAAAACTACCCACAAACCCCCTAGTGCTAAGCTTAAAGTTAAAACTCTTTCTAAACCTGGTCTTTTTTTTAAAAAATATATTTCAAAAATAGTCGTCCAGACAGGTATCATGTAAAACATGATTAATGCTCGTACAACATCTGTAAGCAAGAAACTTAATGCGTAACATATAAAACCACTGCCCGTTAAAAAACCAACAAAAGGAATTTCTAAACCAGATGTACGACCTTTATACTTTCTCCACAAGGAGATGGGAGTAAGTAATAAAATTCCGATCATCATTTGAGAAATTGTTCCCCAACCTCCAGTAAGTCCCCCATCTTCTAAAATTCTTTGAGGTAGCCAATAAACTCCCCATGATCCAGCAGCTATTGCTAACGCAAAAGATATTTTAAAATGATGTTTGTGTCTGACCATTAGTTTAATTTTGGTTTAATTTTAGAAAAATTAAAAATTTCTTCATATCTTTTTGCAAAAGATATCACTTTTAAATCTTCTTTTTTTTTTGCTATAATTTGAATACCTATTGGAAATCCATCTTTATTAAAACCAATAGGTAAAGAAATTGATGGTAAGTAAAAAAGACTAGCAAATATATGTATTTCAATCCATCTGTGATAAGTGTCCATTAATTTTTCATTAATTTTTTCTGGGTGTCTTAAATTTTTATCAAAAGGAAATGATTGTTGAGATGGTAAAGCTAAAAAATCAAAATCACCAAACAAACTATTTACATCATTTGATAATTCAATTCTTAAGTTAAGAGCAGATTTTACATCTTCCTCTGTAAGCTCGATACCTTTATTGTATTCCCATAACGCCTGTGGAGTCATTTCGTTAACATCTTTGATATTCATTGTAATAACATCCTCATAAATACTTTTTGCTCTTAATGTGCCCCAGCAATTCCATAGTTTATGAGCATCTATTTTTGGTTTTAAGTTTTCAATTATAACTTTATGTTTTTCAAGATTGTTTAGTTGTTTGTTACTTATCTCAATTATCTCTGGATCATATTGATAGTTACCATTCATGTCAGATAACCATCCAATTTTTATTTTTGAAAATTCATGGTCACTAAATTTAACCTCACTAAAAGAATTATCTAAACTGAAAGAAATTGAATCTTCTTTATGTTCTCCAACTATGACATCTAAAAGAATAGACATATCATCAGGTGTTCTTGCAAGACATCCTGGTGTTGAAATAACTGGAAGATTTTTCTTTTTTTCATTTGTTCTATAATCGGGAAGTAATCCTGGTGTTGGTCTAAAACCATAGACATTTGCGTAAGCAGCAGGTGTTCTACAAGAACCCATCATATCTGTACCATCAGCAAATGGCAGTAAATTTGCTGCAACTGCAACACCAGCTCCACCACTTGATCCACCAGATGATTGACTATTTCCATAAATGTTTGGTGTTATTCCAAACAATCTATTCGCTGTATGAGCGCCCACTCCTAATTCAGCAGTGTTTGTTTTTCCAATTACTATTCCACCGGCATCTATTTGACGATCAACAATTATAGAATTTTTTTTTGGAAAATAATCTTTATATCCAGGAAAACCATAAGTGGTTGGAAAACCAACTACATCTAGCAAATCTTTAGAGGCAAGAGGTAAGCCAAATAACGGCTTATTCTCGTCAAAATTTTTGTCCTTAATCTCAGCTTCTTTAATTATTTCGTCTTCATCCTTAATTGAAACAATAGCATTCAAAGATGGATTAAATTTTTTTATTCTTTCAAAATATAAGCCAACTATTTCTTTTACTGAAACATCCTTTTTCTTAATTAAAGAAATAATTTCTTTAACTGATTTATTTTCAAGCATGAGAATTTACTATTACCTAGCTTTTTTAATGGATGCTAGAGTAATTTCCTTTATTTCTTCTAAAGTTGCTTTTCTAGGATTTTGTCCATAGGCTTGATCTTTCATTGATTTTTCAGCAATTCTATCAACACAATCCTCGGGGACTCCAATTTCGCTCAAACTTTTTGGAATTTTAATTCTATCAAGAATGTTTTCAATGTTTGATATAAATGCATCTACAGAATGATCTTTAAATTGCATAGCCTCTGACATTCTTTTAACTTTTTCTTCCATACCTGGTAGATTATATTTTAAAACTACAGGCAATATTATTGCATTCGTTAGTCCGTGATGAGTATTGTATTCGGCTCCAACCATATGAGCAATAGCATGTACTAATCCTAAACCTTTTAAAAAAGAAATTCCTGCTAAACAAGATCCAACATGCATTCCACCTCTTGCAACTATATTGCTTGGATCTTCTACAGCTGTGACTAAAGATTTTGATATCAAAGATAAACCTTCTAAAGCAGCACCATCACACATTGGATTGAAACCAGGAACACAATAACCCTCTATACCATGGATTAAAGCATCTGCACCAGTCCATGCAGTTAAATTTGCTGGTAATCCAATTGTAAGTTCTGGATCTAACAATGCTAAGGAAGGTCTAACATCTGGATGCCACATACAAAATTTCATGCCTTCTTTTAAATAAGTAACCATAGCTGAAATTTCTGTTTCAGCTCCAGTTCCAGCAGTTGTTGGAATAGTTATAATTTTTGGGAATGGGTTATCCTTGCTAATTTTAGGCGGAGTTAATTCAAACTCAAAATCTCTTAATGGAACATCATTGTTCGCTGTGAGGCAAATTAATTTTCCTCCATCCATAGCACTACCTCCGCCAATTGCAATTATGGCGTCATGGTTACCATCTTTAAATTTACTAACACCATTTGAAACTTCATCTTCTCGAGGATTAGGAGATATATCAAAAAATAAATCTGATTCTATGTTTGAGCTATTAAGATAGCTTTGTAAATTTGTAATAAATGGTAATTTTGGACTTCCTTTATCTGTAACTATTAACGGATTTTTAATATTTAAATTATTACAAATACTTCCTATTTCTTTTAATCTACCAGGGCCATAAGCAATGTTAGTAGGAAACGTCCAATCTTGATTGGATAGAATATCAGTTTCATTAAGTTTAAAACTTTGCATTTTTTTTATAAAGTATACAATTTTAAAAAATTATAAATGAATATTTATTCAGAAAAAACAGATTTAAAAAAAACATATTTAGCAATATTTACCATGCTCTTAGCAATCCTATGTGTGGATATGTATATGGTTGTAATAAAGTTTTTGGGCAATGAATATACTGTAATTCAGTTAGCAGTATTCAGAAATATTGCAGGGGTAATCCCTTTATTTATACTTATTTTATTTACTCAAGAGTATATTTCAGTTTTTAAGAACCTAAACAACAAATTCATTGCCTTAAGCTTTTTTAGAGGTTTGGCTTTCTTATCAATGAATATATTTATATTTATTTCAGTTATTAATTTAGAATTTGCAACCGCTATGGTTCTTACATTTTCTTCGCCATTTTTCATTGTAATTTTATCAATAATTTTTTTAAAGGATAAAGTTGGTATTTATAGATGGTCCGCAATTTTTATAGGTTTTTTTGGAGTTGTTTTAATTGTTCAGCCTGGAAGTGACATTTTTAGCTTTTACTCAATATTTCCAATTTTAACGGCAATTGCTTGGGCATTGAGTGTGATAATTTTAAAATTTATACCTGATGGTCACTCAACAGCAAAAATTCAGTTATACACTTTAATATTTAATGTAATTGGTGGTGTTGTGCTATTTTTATTGACTAGTGGACATGCAGAAATAAAAAGTACCCAAGATTTTTTTCTTATGACATTAACTGGTATTCTTGGAGGTACTGCAGCAATACTTTTTATCTATTCTTATAGATTAATCTCTGCAAGTAAGATGGCTTCGTTTGAATATTTTGGCATTCCTTCATCATTTATTTTAGGTTGGTTATTTTTTAATGAGGCTCCTTGGGAACAATTATTCCCAGGTGTATTTGTAATAGTGTTTGCTGGAATGATTATAATTTGGAGAGATAAAATAAAAACAAAAAGTACAAAAGTTACAAGAGAGATTAACTAGCAGACTTCATAGATTTCATAACTATCGCCCTGTCTATTTCACCAATCAATTTTCCAGTTTTTGTATCTACAACTGGAAATTTTTGATCTGTATCTACTAATTTATCAATCAATGTCTCAATTTTTGAGTCGTGTGGAATATTATTAGATCCGTTTTCAAATAATTTTTTTGTGTCATCGCAACATTCCTCCCGCATTACTTTGCTTGCGCTTAATACTTTGTATTTTGGAACATCTTCGCAAAAATCTTTTACATATTGGTCTTTGGGATTTGCAACAATTTCCTCAGGGGTACCAACTTGTGAAACCTCTCCATCTTTCATAATAGCAATATGATCCCCCATCTTTATGGCTTCTAAAAAATCATGAGTAATAAATACCATTGTCTTTTGAAGTTTTTCTTGAATTTTTAACAATTCATCCTGCATTTCTCTTCTAATTAGTGGGTCAAGTGCAGAAAAAGGTTCATCAAAAATTAAGATTTCTGGATCAACTGCAAGTGCACGAGCCAGACCGACTCTTTGTTGCATACCACCAGAAAGTTCTCTTGGGTAATTATTGTGCCAGCCTTCCAAACCTACCATTTTTAAAACTTCCATTGATTTTTCTGTTCTATCGTTTTTTTTATTTCCTCTAATCTCTAAACCATAACCAATATTTTCAATAACAGTTCTATGCGGGAACAAACCAAAATGTTGGAAAACCATACTCATCTTATTTCTTCTTAAATCTAATAAATCTCTTCCACTCATTTTCGTTACATCAACATCATCCATTTTAACTGTTCCAGATGTTGGTTCAATTAATCTAGAAATACATCTAACTAAAGTAGATTTTCCACTCCCAGATAGACCCATTACTACAAAGGTTTCGCCTTTCTCAATTGAAAAGCTTACATCTTTTACTGCAACTACATGTCCAGTCTTTTCCTGAACTTCTTTTATTGATAAGCTTTTATCTAAATCTTTAATTATTCTTTGTTCGTCAGAACCAAATAATTTCCAAACATTTGAACACGTTATTTTTGGTTGATTATTCATATTTTGTTATTTTAATAACACAAAAATAGACAATATTTTTCTTTAAAAGTAAAATTATTTATTTTAAATTTTAAATAATATGTCATCTGAAGTAGCAAGTATCCAAGGAAAGCCAAATTCATCAAAAAATATTATTACATATTCTGTAATCTTAATAACATTTTTAGTTGCATTGTGGTTATCTTTTCAAAGTGATGGTCCTTCAAAAATGCCAAAGGTCGTCACTGACCAATTTACATTTACAGCATGGGTTAATGAGGGTGAAGATTATTTAAAGAAAAATTATAGATGGATTACCAAAATAATAGCCAGTTATATAAAAAATGTATATTACTTCGTTGAAGATTTTTTGATCGACTCTCCTTGGCTATTAATTGCTGCATTAATATTTTTACCCTGCTTAATTGCAGGTGGGTTAAGATTAGGGTTGTACTCTTTATTCGTTATTTATTTTTGGGGTGCAACAGGAATGTGGGAACCGTCTCTGCAAACAGTGGCGTTGATGGGTTTATCTGTTTTACTGTGTGTAGTAGTTGGAGTTACCTTGGGTGTGCTTTGCTCACAAAGTGACAGATTTGAAAATTTTATGAAGCCTATTTTAGATACAATGCAAGTAATGCCTGCGTTTGTTTATCTTTTTCCAGCTCTTTTCTTTTTTGGAATTGGAGGAGCTCCAGCAATATTGGCCACAATGATTTACTCTATGCCTCCGATCATAAGATTAACAAATACCGGTATAAGACAAGTTTCAGCAGAAACAATAGAATCTGCAACCTCATTTGGATCAAGTAAATTACAACTCCTATTTAAAATTAAAATTCCACTTTCACTTCCAAGTATAATGATGGGAATTAATCAGGTGATAATGATGGCTTTAGCGCTTGTAGTTTTAGCATGTTTTATTGGAGCTGAAGGGATCGGTGGTCAAGTATGGCAAGCAATTAGAAGACTTGATGTTGGATGGGCAATGGAAGGAGGACTGTGTATTCTCTTCATGGCAATAATGTTTGATAGATTTAGTATGTCATTTAGTAAAACGAAACAAATACTTCCATCGAACGTTCAAAAATTTTATTTGCTTCCTCAATCTTGGGAAAAATTTACTATAGCAAGAATTATAGAAAAGCCTTTAGAATTTTTAGGTGGTTTAATTAATTTTGTTTGTACAAATTTGACAAAATTTATTGCATATGTATTTGAATTTTGTATTTCGTTAGCAAATAGACAAACAGCAAGAGATATTGGTGAAATAATTTCTAGAAGATATTATATCATTCCATCTTTTTTACTTGTTCTGACTATATCATTCGTTGATTCTTATATGATAAGTATAGGATCATTTCCTGAAGAGTGGAGATTATCAATAAGACAACCAATTTCTAATAGTGTAGAGTCTTTAACTGTTAATCCTGGTTTTATTGCATTTACAAAAGCTCTTAGAGGATTTGTATATCTTAAACTTTTAAGACCACTTGATATATTCCTAACTCATGTGCCGTGGTGGTATACACTAGGTGTATTTGCAGCAATTGGATATTTTACTGTTGGTATCAGATTTGCAATTATTACAGCAATATTATTACTTTTTATTGGTGCTTGTGGGATATGGCCTCAATCAATGATTACATTATCATCTGTTTTGGTCTCCGTAGCTTTATGTTTTATAATTGGAGTTCCTCTTGGAATTATTGCTTCTTATAATGAGAGATTTAGAAATGTTCAAAACGTGGTTTTAGATGCCATGCAGACTTTACCTTACTTCTGTTATTTAATTCCTGTTTTGATGTTTTTTGGAGGAGGAATAGTATCTGCTGTACTAGCAACAGTAATATACTCCATACCACCCATCATTCGATTAACATCTTTAGGTTTAACTCAGGTATCTGGTACTTATTCAGAGGTATCACGTTCATTTGGAGGAACTCTTCTACAAACTTTAAACAAAATAAAATTTCCATTAGCAATTCCAAGTTTAGTTATTGGATTTAATCAAACAGTGATTATGGCTTTCGCAATGCAAATCGTTACACCATTGATAGGCGGAAAAGGGTTAGGTTTGGAAGTATTTAATGGGTTAGCAAGGTCTGACACGGGAAGAGGTTTAGCCGCAGGTATAGGTATTGTGCTATTAGCAATAATTATTGACAGAATTTCACTTGCTTGGACCAAAAAGCAGAGAGAAGCTTTAGGCTTATAAGTCAAGTAAAAGCATCATTATTCACAGTTTACAAACTAGTATTTTTTGTTTTAAGATAAGACTTTAATTAATTAAATGAGAGGAAATAAATGAGATTATCAAAAACAATATCAGCTCTATTTTTATCTTTCGTAATTTTATTTGCAAGTCTTACTCAGGCAAATGCAAAAAGATTACATGCTGCTATTGCTGACTGGACAGGTGGAATAATTACTTGTGAAGTTGCAGTAGCAATTCTTGAAAGAGAAATGGGCTATAAAGTTAAACAAACAGTTTTCCCTTCTGGTACTGGATTATGGGAAGCAATTGCAGCTGGAGAACTTGATTTCGCTTGCGAGAGTTGGCCAAGTTATGCAGAGGCAGACGATGTAATGTTTAATGAAGATTTAATTTATGACGGCAAAGTAGTAAAGTCTTATAAAGGAGATGGAACAGTTGATCTTTTAGGAACTACTGGAATCATCGGTATGTCAGATTACTGGATACCTAAATATGCTGCAGATGAATTGGGCATTAAAACTTGGAGAGACTTAAACAAACATAAAGCTAAATTTGCAACTATTGAAACAGGCGGTAAAGGAAGATTAATTGGATGTCCTGTAGCTGGATGGAACTGTCATGACCAAAAAAGACTTGATCTTTTAGGAATTGATTTCCAAGCAGATGAGCTAGGTACTGAAGCGGCTGCAATTGCAGAAGCAAAAGCTGCTTACATGAGAAAAGAGCCGTTCTTGTTATACTTATGGTCACCACACTGGTTCTTTGGTGAGTTTGACATGGTTGGAGTTCAACTTCCTGACTATAAAACTTGTGCAGGAGACACTTTTACTGAAGCAAACAACTGGAAAACTTGTGGTACAGATGGATGGCCAGCAACTGGTTGGGATAAAGATTACACTATGAATTATGGAAATCCTGACACTTTTGCTAAACCAGAACATGCTAAAGCAAAAGCTTTTTTTGAAAGAATGAAGTTAGAAAACTTAGACCAAGCTAAGATGCTTGTTGAAGTTGACATCAAAAAAAGAGACGTTAAAGAAGTTGTGAATGAGTGGTTAGACAATAATCCAGATAAATGGAAAAGTTGGTTACCTAACTAATAATTAAACTTCAAAAAATAATTAAGGGCTTTGTGGATACAGAGCCCTTTTTTTTTACATGCATATAATACACAGAGGAATTGTAAATAAGAGTTACAAAGAAAACTGCATAGAATCCTTTAAAGAATCATTTAAGGAAAAATTTGGGATTGAGACAGATATCCATTCAACCAAGGATAAAAAGTTTGTATGTTTTCATGATTTTACATTAAAGAGAATTTTTAAAATAAACAAAAGTATCAAAAATATTAATTATGAAGATCTAAAAGAGATTAAAAATACACAATTTCAAATACCACAATTGAAAGAGGTTCTAAAAATCTCAAAAAAAAAATTTCCCGTCTTTATTGAAATAAAGCCATTATTTAGTAAAAAACTTTTATCTAATTTGATTAAAGAAACTAGAGGTTTCAAAAAATGTATTTTTATCTCTTTTAAGCATGAAAATATCTATAATCTTCTTAAACTTAATTCAAAGCTATCAGTGGGTTTATCATTTTCCAACAAATCTAGCATAAAATCTATTTTGAAAAGTAGTCTCAATAAAAGAGTAAAATATCTAGTATTAGATAAAAAGTTTTTAAATAATGGAAAAATACAAATGATTAATAAAGAGAAATATTATTACACAATTAAAAGTAAAAAGGAGTTTTTGAAATATAATAAAAATAACAATCTTATATTTGAAAACTTATAATTTATATTTTTTAAGATATTCCAATCTTCCAAGTATTTCATCTCTATCTAAATAGTATCCTTGAAGATGACGATGACCTGAATTTGGATCGAAAGCTGTTCTGCCGTGTAAAATACGCCTATTATTAAAAGAAAATATGTCTCCTGGTCCTAGTCGAAATTTAATTTGAAATTTATCATCATGTAAAAGATTACCAAATCTGTGGTGAGCTTTATAAACTTTGTCCATTTGGTCTGGATGACAGTCTAATGCATCCATAGTTGCAACACTAAATCTAATATCATGAAAATCTTTATCTTTTGTTAAACTAATTGCTGGGGCATGGAAGCTTCGGTGAGACTCTTGAGTATAATCCTTATCTCTAAACTTTAGTGGCACCGAGATTAATGTTTCAAAAATCTCTTTCTCATTTTTCCTCAAATAATCAGCAACAGCAAAGCCATCAATCGCAGAAGAGTCTCCACCCTTTGCATCATTTACTAAACAATGTAAAAACTGATAACCAGGTGGTAGTTCAAACCAAGGTAAATCCATGTGGTTTCTTAAAGCATGAGCTGTGTAAGCGGAATTATTTGGTTTTGGAATATTGATTACTTCAAAGGGGGTTTTAAAAAAGGTTTCTCTTACATGACTTATTCTATGAAGAATTTCAAAACCTGATTTTTTTTCTGTTGGTGAATTTTTAACTATTGCTATACCTTTGTGATGCAATAGCTCTAACCATTTTATTAATCCTTCATCAGAGTCTATCACTTCATCGTGTTCAATACATATAGATTCAAAATCCTTTTCTAAGTTATTATCCCAAAGATGATAAGGTGAGACATATTCTTGTTTATTTTTTATGGTATAACAATTTTCTCTCAACCACTTAGGATCATAATAACTTGTGTGGTTACCCTCACTCCACTCTATTTCTAATTTGCCATCATCATTTAAAGAATATTTTTTGGGATTTATTTCTTTTGATACCTCTAAGATGTTAAACATTCTATGTCTGGAGTCTTTATCATGTGCTGTAGGACAATTATCTCTTAACCACATATAATTAAATTTACTTTCTTCACCATCGTTCCAGGTAATTTGTAAATAAGTGCTGTTTTTTGCGATTTTAGAAATCGAATTCATAAGAAATAATTATCTAAAATCAAAAAAATTTCAATTCAATTAATAGTTGAATTCAATATTGTTACTCTATTGTTGATTTGCTTTGATGCACTAAAAGAACTAAACTTTAAATAAATGTCTAAAATCGAAATCAATAATGTATACAAAATTTTTGGTCCAAAACCTGATAGCGTTCTTAAAATGGTTCAAGAAGGAGCTACAAAAGAAGATGTTCTAGAAAAAACTGGACATACAGTCGGATTAGATAATGTATCCTTAAAAATTGAAGAAGGGGAAACGTTTGTTTGTATGGGTTTGTCTGGATCAGGAAAATCAACACTAATTAGACATTTAAATAGATTAATAGACCCAACCTCTGGAGAAATTTTAGTAGAAGGCAAAGATGTTACCACTCTAAACAAAGAACAATTAATCGAGTTTAGAAGACAGAAAATGAGCATGGTATTTCAACGATTTGGGTTATTCCCACACAAAACAGTTTTACAAAATGTTGGGTATGGTCTTGAAATGCAAGGTATGGAAATTGAAAAGAGAAATTCTGTTGCGATGGAAAAAATCGAGTCTGTCGGTTTGACTGGATTTGAAAATCAATATCCGGCACAACTTTCTGGAGGTATGCAACAGCGAGTAGGTCTTGCAAGAGCCTTAGCTACTGACACAGACATTATGTTAATGGACGAAGCTTTTTCTGCATTAGATCCTTTAATTAGAAGTGATATGCAGAAACAACTTATAGACCTACAATCAGAATTAAAAAAGACGATAGTATTTATTACTCATGATCTTGATGAGTCATTAAGGTTAGGAGATCATATTGGAATTTTGAATGCAGGAAAACTTGTTCAGGTGGGAACACCTGTAGAAATTATAATGAAACCTGCTGATGAATACGTTGAGGCATTTGTTAAAGACGTAAATAGAACGAAGGTTATTAAAGCAAAGATTATAATGAAGCCAGTAAATCAATCAGATGATATTGACAAATCAAACTTGATAAAAGTAGAGGAAGAACAATTTATAGAGGAATTTCTACCTCAAGTTGTTTGTAGTAACTCTAATTGTGAAGTAGTTGATAAACAAGGAAATGCTAAAGGCTATATATCAAATAAAGAATTGCAAGAATCGCTTTCAAACTCATAATTAGATTAAATAGTTATGAAAAAAAGTTTAAGTAACATCGTTGATTTAGACAAATACCCAATTCATGATTTGCAATCACCAAAGATCAAGAAAATAATTGAAAAATGTAAAACTGAATTAGACAATGATAGCTGTTCAGTAATTCCTAATTTTATTTTACCGAATTCTTTAAATGTAATGAAAAAAGAATTAGAACAACAGCTTAATGATGTTTATATGTCTAAAGAAAGTATCAACGCATATCTTTATGCAAAAGACGACCCTACTCTTCCTAAAGATCACCCAAAAAGAATATTTATGGATAGATTTAATGGATATTTAAATTCAGATTGTTTTGCAAAAAATTCTGAGATGAAATTTTTATATGAGACCGACGAATTATTAAAATTTGTATCTGCTTGCTTAGGGATTGCACCTATATATAGATGGGCTGATCCTTTAGCCTGTCATGCATATAATGTAATGGAGCCTGATGGAATATTGCCTTGGCATTTTGATAGTTGTGAATTTACTTTAAGTCTTATGATACAAAAACCTGATCAAGGTGGAATATTTGAGTATTGTCCAAACATAAGAGAACCAGGTAATGAAAGATTTGATGAAGTAAAAAAAGTGCTAGATGGAGATCGTTCAAAAGTGAAGCAACTCAAACTTAAACCTGGTGATTTACAAATATTTAAAGGACGATTTACTATGCATAGAGTAACCAAAATAACAGGAAAAACCTCACGTTATATGTGTATACCAGCATATGTATTGGATCCTTGGAGAGTGAATACACCTGAACATTCAAAAGCAATTTACGGAAAAGTATTGCCCATACATTTAGAAAGAAATAAAGTTAGATCCGATGGATTAACAGATTAATGTCATACAATTTCAAAAATAAAAAAATTATTATCTCAGCTGGAGCATCAGGAATTGGGTGGGCAACAGCAAAGGAGTGTCTTGAAAAAGGTGCGAAGGTATTCGTTTGTGATGTCGATAAAAAATCTATAAATAAATTAAAAAAAAATCCTTTAAATAATAAAAGGTTGTTTTCTTTTCATTGCGATGCCTCAAACGAAAACGATGTAATAAATTTTTTTAAAGAAATTAAAAAAAAAACACAAAAAATTGATGCACTAATTAATAATGTTGGAGTTGCAGGCCCGACAGGGACTATGGATAAACTTAAAACAAAAGATTGGGAACAAACTTTAAAGATAAATGTAATTAGTCATTTTATTTTTTCAAAATTAGCAATCCCAATGTTAAAAAAGAATAAAGGTGGATCAGTAGTCAATCTGTCTTCTACAGCAGGTATATTTGGGTTTCCATTAAGATCTCCCTACTCAGCCAGTAAATGGGCAGTAGTTGGGATGACTAAAACTTTAGCAATGGAATTAGGCAAGTTTAAAATTAGAGTAAACGCAATTTGTCCAGGAACTGTAAAAGGAGATAGAATGGGAAGAGTCATTAGAGACAAAGCTAAATTTTTAAAAATTTCAAAAAAAGCTGTGGAGAGTGAATTTGTTTCTATGACTTCTCTTAATACTTGGGTTTACGAAAAAGATATTGGTAAAATGTGTTGCTATTTAATTTCAGATGAGTCTTCTAGAATTTCAGGACAAGTGGTTGGTGTTGATGGAAACACTTTAAGAATGCATTAGAGCTTTAAATATTTTCAATAAATTCAATTAAGTTATTTGCAATTTGCTCAGGAGCCTCTATCAAAAAAGAGTGTTTTACATCTGGTATAATAACTAGTTTAGAATCTTTTACCTCGTTTGACATTTTTTTATTATGAGATGGAGTGCATCCACTATCGTTTTCACCTGTCATAAATAAGCAGGGTTTCTTTATATCTTTTAACCAAGAGATCATCTCGGTTTCCGCATAAATTTTAAAAACATTTATAAATACATCTTTATCTGTATCTATTACTTGTTTTAATCTCCGAGATACCAGGTCTGGATTTTTTTCAATAAAATTGTCTGTAAACCATCTGTTAGTGAGATTTTTTAATGTTTGTTCAACGCCCTTATCTTTTAGATCTGAAATGACACTCCACACTTTTTGTTTATCTTTATCAGATCTTCCTGCAACTGTTGATAATAAGCCAACTGACAAAACCCTTTCTGGAAACTTTTTAGCATAAGCAGGAGCAATCATACCCCCTAAAGAATGTCCCATAAAATGGGCTTTTTGGATGTTTGTCTTTTCTCTTACTCTTTCAAGATCTAATACAAGATCATCTAAATTAAAATCTTTATTATCTACAGGTGATTTTCCATGACCTCTTAAGTCATATGTCACAACTGTGAACATGCTTTTAAGTTTTGGAGTAATAAATCTCCATGCATCTTCTGCGCCTCCAACTCCATGAGTTAAAAATATTGCAGGTCCTGATCCTGTGACTGAGAAATTACAATCTATGATGCTCATAGATATTTAAGCTACTTGTATATTAGATTTTTTGAAATATGGGATTACGTTTTCACCAATTCTATACATTGACTCTATTAGGTCTTCTTGAGATTGTCCAAAACTTGAACTAAGAATTACTTCATCAACTCCTGCTTCAGCATAGACGCTAAGTTTATCGATCATTTCGTTTAAAGGGCAAATTAAAAGATTTTCTTTTAATTCTTCTAAAGTTTGTTTTCTTGGCAAAGCTTCTATATTCCCTTCTTTTACTTTTCCTGGTCCTGTAAACATATTGTCAAATCTTTTGTAATATTCGTAAGCAAGTTTTGTTTTCTCTCTAGCTTCATTTTCATCTTTTGCTAAGTAAGCCATTCGTTGCATGGAAAGTTTGAGTAACTTACCTTTTTCACCTAGTTGAATGCAGCCTTCTTTAAATGCATTAACTCTACTTAACAAAAGATCTTTTGTACCTGATAATACTGTTGATTGAACATGAAATCCTCTTGAAGCTGCATCTTTTATACTTTCTAAATTCATTGCGGCAACCATCATTGGTATTGGATTGCTTATAGGTCGAGGCATTATAGTTAATGGTTCGAAGTCATAGTATTTGCCTTTATACGAAACTTCTTTATTTTTTAACAACAATTGTAGAACCTCTAAAGACTCTACAAATTTTTCTTTTGATTGTTCTATTGGTGTACCTAGTCTTTTCATTTCCCACGGAAATGCTCCTCTTCCTACACCTAAGATTAATCTGCCATCAGTTAATATATCAGTAGTAGCTACTTCACCAGCATATGTTCTCATATCGTGTAGAGGCAAAACAACTATCCCTGTTGTTATTTTAATATCTTTTGTAATTGATGCAATCTTTACAGCCATCTGCAATGGTGATGGCATCATTAGTAAATTTATTAAATGATGCTCTGGTATTGATACAGTTGCATAACCAAGTTTTTCAGCAGTTACACATTCTTCAAGCATATTTTTAAAATGCTGCCTTGAGCCAATACTTGTATCTGGCATATAACTTGTTAAAAAATGATTAAAATCCATACAACTAAATTACCATTTTAAGTTTTCTTTAGATATCTATTTTCTAATTTTATTTTCATATTTTTTTCTAAGGTTTTGTAAGTTGACTAAGTACTCATCTCTTATATTTGACAATTGATTGATTGACTTTCCTTTAGCTTGCTTTTTTGTACCAGAAATCAATCTTTCTGAGAGTTTTTTTGATAATTTTGGTGCTTTAAGCTTAGTCCATGGGAGTTTTAATGCTGGCCCAAATTGTTCAAGCATATGTTTCATTCCGGCTTTTCCTCCTGCTAAATGAAAAGTCAAAAATGTACCCATTAATGAGTATCTTAAGCCTGGGCCGTCCTCAATAGCTCTATCTAAATCCTCTGTTGATGCATACCCTTCATTTATAATATGAAGCGCTTCTCTCCATAAAGCTTCTTGAAGTCTGTCAGATAGATATCCTGGCAGCTCCTTTTTAAGGGTAATTGGGTTCATTGAGATCGATTTATAAAATTTATTTGCTTCCTTTAATGATTTAGAACTTGTTTTTTTTCCTGGAACTATTTCAACTAAAGGTAGTAAATAAACAGGATTAAATGGATGTGCAATAATTCCTCTTTTATTATTTTTACATTTTGAAAAAATCCTTGAGGGTAATAATCCTGATGAGCTTGACGATATCAAAACTTCAGATTTACAATTATTTGAAATTTGACTTATTAATTGAGTTTTAAGTTTATAGTTTTCAGGAGCACATTCTTGGATTAGATCTGCATCTTTAACTGCACTCACCAAAGAAGAAAAAAATTTTAAATTATTTAAGTTAATTTTTTTTTTATTAAATAGTTTTTTTACATAAGGTATAGCTCTTTTTATTTCTTGTATTAAGTTATTTCTTTGAATTAAATTTTTATCGTAGGCTAAAACTTTTATGTCGTGTGCCAAGAGTCTTATTGTCCAACCTACGCCAATTACTCCTGTGCCAATTACTGCCACTTTTTTAATTTTGGACATTACTTGTGTTTTACAAGCTTTAATTTTTTCCTTGTTTCTTCTGCAGTCATTATCGATGCTCCAAGATCAGTTACAATTCTAATCGCTTTTTCAACTAACTGAGCATTAGTTGCAAGTTTACCTTTTGATATATATAAATTATCTTCTAAACCAACTCTTGGGTTTCCACCCATAACAACTGTTTGTGCTACAAAAGGCATTTCATTT
Source organism: uncultured Pelagibacteraceae bacterium (assembly GCA_902563435.1). Taxonomy (GTDB): domain Bacteria; phylum Pseudomonadota; class Alphaproteobacteria; order Pelagibacterales; family Pelagibacteraceae; genus Pelagibacter. The sequence goes on along the minus strand of CACEXE010000001.1, from coordinate 19,290 downwards.
TTTGATATAGCAAAACCTGACCACACTCCTTGTTCTGGCATTATATCTTTCATTGCTTGCATTGCTAAAGGAGTAGCAGGAGCCCCCCAAGGAATACCTAAACACATTTGAAACATTGGTGGATCATCAAGCAAACCTTCTTTATACAATTGTGATCCAAACCACATATTTCCTAAATCAAATGCCTCTATTTCTGGTTTAACTTTAATCTCTTGTAATTTTTTTGCAGCCTTTCTTAAATCATTTGGTGTATTAACTGTAATAACTGATCCATCTCCAAAATTTAATGTACCGGCATCTAAAGTACAAATTTCTGGCAAGAATTGTTCTGCATTAGCTATTCTTTCCATTACATTTGCCATATCAGTCATTGGACCGAATTCTAGAGGATTTTTACCTTGACCAATGTCTAAATCTCCACCCATTCCAGTTGTTAAATTTAAAATAACATCTGTTTCACTTGATCTAATTCTATCTACTACTTCTTTATATAATTCTAGTCTTCTGCTTGGTGTTCCGTCTTCTTCTCTTACATGAATATGAGCTATTGCAGCTCCCGCTTTTGCTGCCTCTATTGCTGATTTAGCTATTTGCTCTGGAGTTTTTGGTAAATCAGGATGTTTGCTTGCAGTATCTCCAGATCCAGTAACTGCGCATGAGATAAAAACGTTATTGTTCATATTTTATTTTTCAACTATATTTTAAAATCATGCAAATGGAAATATCTGAATTACAAAAAGAATTAGCTGCAACTTTTAGATGGACAGCAAGACTAAATATGCACGAGGGTGTTGCAAACCATTTTAGTGCATGCGTTCCAGGCTCTTCTGATTTTTATGTAAATAAAGCAGGCATTCACTTTAGTAATATTAAGGCTAGCGATTTAATCTTAGTGACTAAAGAAAATAAAGAAGAACTGAAGAATAAACCAGACATAATTGATCCAACAGCTCTATATATACACAGTGCAATTCATGAAAAAGCAGCTCACGCAAGGTGCATTTTTCATGTTCATTCAAAATATGCAACTGCCCTCTCTACTCTAAAAGATCCTGTTATGAAACCTATCGATCAAAATACAATGATGTTTTACAATAGAGTATCTGCATTCAAAGAATTTGGAGGTCTAGGACTGGAGGAAGAGTCAATAAAAATGGCAAATGCTTTAGGAAACAAACAACACATGTTGCTTGCAAATCATGGAATTTTAACCACAGGAAGAACTGTGGCTGAAGGTTTTAACTCTCTTTATTATTTTGAGAGAGCAGCAGAGACGTATCTTACAGCTTTATCAACAAACCAGGAACTTAATGTTGTAAGCCATGAAATTGCAGAAAAAACTGCAGAGGAGCATGAAAATTTCCCCACAGATTTTGCAAATTTATTTTTATCTCAAATTAGGATAATTTTAGATAAAGAAGAGCCAGATTATAAAAATTAAGATGGACTTAGATAAATTAAAAGTAAGAAGAAGTTTTATATTTACACCAGGACTTCACCCTGAAATGTTTCCGAAAGCGATTGCATCAGGGGCTGATATGGTTTGTATTGAATTAGAAGATGGGATAGCAATAAATGACAAAGAACAAGCACGAAAAAATACTATAGAAGCTCTTAAAACGCTCGAAGTTAAAAATGATGTAGAATTAGTTGTAAGGTTTAATAATCAAAGAACTAAATTTGGTCTTTTAGATCTAGAGGCTTTTATCTCAAGTAAAGTAAATCTAAAGGCTATTATGTTACCAAAAGTTAAAACACCAGATGAAATAACATTTATAGACGATCTACTAACAGACTGTAATTTAGATACCGATCTTCATGTTATTATGGAAACAAATGAAGCTTTAGAAAATATTTATAATATTGCTCATGCTAGCAAGAGAATAGTAGCTTTATACTTTGGTGGTGTTGATATGGCTGCAGAGCTTAGAGTTGAAAATAAATGGGAAAATCTAGTTCACGCAAGATCAAAGTTGGTTCATGCAGGTGCAAGTGTCGGTGTAGACGTTATAGATGTGCCTTATTTAGATCTAGAAAACATGGATGGAATGAGAAAAGAGGCTGAACAAGTAAGAAATCTAGGATTTACTGGAAAAGGCTCTATTCATCCCAAACAAATTCAAATTTTAAATGAGGTATTTACACCACCAAAAGATGAAATTACTAAGGCAAAAAAAATATTAGAAGAGTTTAATAACTCAAATACAGGTTTAGTAGTTATAGATGGTAAGCTAATTGAAAAACCTGTTCTTAGAGAAATGAAAAGAAAAATACTAATAGCTGAAAAAATTAATAAGGGTTAAAAATGTCGTTTCATCTTGCCACAAGAAAAATTATCAAAGAATGGACAGATTATAATGATCATATGAATATGGCTTACTATATCTTAATCTTTGATCAAGCGTGGGAAACGATGCTTAATAAATTTCAAATGGGTGGTGAAAATGCAAAATCAAATCTGAGAAGTACTATGGTTGTTGAAACTAGAACTACTTACAATAATGAGGTTAAAGAAAATCAAGAAGTAGAGGTATATTGCACTTATTTTGACCATGATAAAAAAAGATTACATTTAAAATGTGAGATGTATGAAAAAGAAACTAAAACTCTTGCTGCTACAATGGAAAGTTTATCCCTTTATATTGACTTGGGGAAAAGAAAGGTAACAGAATTTGAGGAAGATAAGCTAAAAATAATGGGTGAATTTATTAATGAAAATAAATCAAGTTTTAAGTCTGAAAACTTAGAATTATCTGGTAGATTAAAAAAATAGATTATGGAAATAAAATTGGTATCAGGTGCATTAGGAGCAGAAGTAAAAGGCATCGATTTAAAAGATAGTTCTTTAGAAAATTGGAAAAAGATAAATAATTTATTATTAGAACACAAGGCTTTATTCTTTAGAGATCAAGATATTACATCGGAAGAACAGATAAATTTAGCAAAACATTTTGGTCCATTAGAAAGACATATTTATGTTAAAGGAAGAAAAGATTATCCTGAAATACTAAGAATAATTAAAGCTCCAGAAGAAAAAAGACAATGGGGTGAAACTTGGCATACTGACGTAAGTTATAATCCAAAACCAACAAAAGTAATTATATTAAGATCAATTAAAGTTCCTCCAGTTGGTGGAGATACAATGTTTTCTAATATGGAAATTGCTTACGATACATTAAGTGATGAAATTAAAGATAAGGTTAAGGATAAAAAAGCCATTCATAGTTCTTTAGGTGCGGCAGCATTTGTTGAAGCATATAAGGAAATGGAAGGGAATGGTAATCTAGATGAATATTCAAATTCCCATCCAGTAGTTAGAACTCATCCTGAAACAGGAAAAAAAATTTTGTATGTAAATTCAATGTATACAAAAAGAATTTTAGATTTAGATGAAAATGAAAGTTCAGATATTTTAAATGAAATATTTTTACATCAAGAAAGACTTGATTTTACATGCAGGTTTAAATGGACTGAAAATGCTGTAGCAATTTGGGACAATAGAAGCACCCTTCATCAAGGTCTGACTGATTTTTTTCCTGGCAGAGGATTGGGTCATGAAAGAGTTATGGACAGGATTGCAGTAGAGGGCGATAATCCAAATTAAATGCAAGCTTTCGATTATCTCATAGTTGGTGCTGGTTCAGCTGGATGTGTAGTAGCAAATAGGCTGTCTGAGAATCCTAACAATTCTGTAGCTATTTTTGAGGCAGGTGGATCTAGTGATATTTGGAAGGTTAAAATGCCATTAGCTCTTCTATATACGATGCATGATCCCAAATATAATTGGAAATATTATTCAGAACCTGAGCCATATTTGAACAATAGACGTGTTTTTTGCCCTAGAGGAAAGATGATTGGAGGATGCTCATCTCATAATGGAATGGTCTTTGTAAGAGGAAATAGAGATGACTATACAAGATGGGAAAACTTTGGTTTGGATGATTGGTCCTATGATAAAGTTCTTCCTTATTTTAAGAAGATTGAAACTTGGTCTGAAGGTGAAAATCAATACAGAGGATCATTGGGTCCACTTCCGATAAATTTATCTAAAAATTCAAATCCACTATTTAAAGCATTTATTGATGCTGCAGCTGAAGCAGGTCACAAAACAAATATAGATATGAATGGTGAGGAACAAGAGGGTTTTGGTATGTTTGATACAACAATGCATCAAGGTGAGAGAGCTGGAGTCGCCAAGTATTATTTAAACCCTGTTAAAAATAGAAAAAATTTAAATATTTTAAAAAACTCATTTGTTGAAAAGATACTATTTGAAGGAAAAAAAGCAGTTGGTCTTCAAGTAAAAATAAATAACAAAGTTGAAAATATTTATGCAAATAAAGAAGTAATTTTGAGTGGAGGATCTATAAATTCTCCACAATTATTAATGTTATCTGGTATAGGTGACGAAACCCATCTTAGAGATAATGGTATTAAAGTTATTCATCACTCAAAGGGGGTTGGAAAAAATTTACAAGATCATCTTGAAACTTACATACAGCAAAAATGTAAAACTCCTAATACACTTTACACATACACAAAACTAATACCTAAAATTTTAGCAGGTATGCAATGGTTTATGTTTAAATCTGGACCTTGCTCAAAATCATTTTTGGAGGCTGGTGGTTTTGCAAAATCATCGCCAGAAAGAAAAGTTGCTAACATTCAATTTCATTTTTTTCCATCATTTGTGATAAATCATGGCCTAGAAGATCCTGACTCACATGGTTACCAATTACATGCAAGTCCAAATCATCCAAAAAGTAGAGGTGAAATAACACTTAATTCCTCAGATCCATACGATTATCCTAAAATTTTATTTAACTATTTAAAAGAAGAAGAAGATCTTAAACAAACAAGAGAATGTATTCATGTTGCAAGAAAAATTCTATCACAGCCAGCTTTAGCAGAGCATGCTGGTGATGAAGTTGGGCCAGGTTTTGATGCACAGTCAGATGATGAATTAAATGAATATGTTAGATCTAAAGCAGATACTGCTTATCATCCTTGTGGAACATGCAAAATGGGAGTTGATGGTATGGCAGTAGTAGACCAGGATTTGAAGGTAAATGGGATTGGAAATTTAAGAGTAATTGATGCATCAGTGATACCTGAAATTCCAAGTGCAAACCTAAATGCTCCTACACTAATGATTGCTGAAAAAGGTTCAGAGGCAATTTTAAATAATTAATATTATTATCACTACTGATTTGATATAGGTGTCTCATGGATACAAACCAAAATACCAGAGGTATTTTTTTTATAATGACTGGTATGGCTTTTTTTTCAATACAAGATTCTCTAATTAAGTTTATTTTTGAGGATATTGCTTTATTCGAGCTTTATTTTGGAAGAACCCTTATACAATCAGTATTTTTGCTATCCTTTGTTTTAATAACTAAAAAAACAATATCTTTAAAAACACATTACCCATTATTAACACTAATAAGAGTTGTATGTTTTTTCTTTGGTTTTAGTTTTTTTTATATTTCACTGACCTTTATGACACTTGCTATGACAAGTGCACTATTTTTCTCCTGCCCATTCTTTATGTCTATGTTTGCTAAATTTTTCTTAAAAGAAAAAATTGGAATTAGAAGATGGAGTGCAATAGTTGTTGGATTTATTGGTGTATTGATTGTTTTAAATCCATCTTTAGATGATTTTAATTTCTTTAAATTAGCACCTGTAGCATGTGCGCTTTGCTATTCAATCTCAATGACCATAACAAAATATACATCTGATAAAGATACTATCTATACTCAAATGACATGGCTTTATATTTTTGCATTATTTGCGAGTTTGGTAATATTTTTTGTTAGTGGCGATGGAAAATTTAATACTTTTACAGATCCAACTTTGCAATTTATTGTAAGAGAATGGTTTACTAATCCAGGGGAGGCTTGGCCTTATGTTTTAATTATGGGAATAGTTGCATCGATTTCGTTTTTTTGTGTATTTACTGCTTATAGTATTGCATCACCATCGGTTGTTTCATTATTTGAGTATTCATACATAGTTTTTGCAATGGTAGCTGGTTACATATTATTTGAAACAATTCCAGTGCCAAGAACTTTTCTTGGAGCATCAATAATTATTGGTGCTGGTGCGTATATTTATTTTAGAGAAAAAGTACGAGGACAAATGATTGCTACAGACACACCAGCAAATAGATGATAAGAAAAAATTATATTCCAACAATAAATATTAATCCTATTTTAAAAAAAAACTTTAATGCAAAAGCAACATTAAAAATAACAAGAGAAATTGAAAAAGCCTGTGTCGAGGTTGGTTTTTTTCAAATAATTGGTCATGGAATTAAATTAAAACAAATAAATAAAGTATGCAAAATTGGAGAAAATTTTTTTAAATCAAATAAAAACAACAAACTTAAATTAGCTCCAAAGAAATGGAATAAAAAAAACAAAAATATTTATCGAGGATATTTTCCAAATGATGTCAATGGAAAAGAAGGATTAGACTTAGGTGACTTCAAAGTGACAAAGGGTTTTTCCAAAAAAACTAGAACTCAATACATCGAGCATTTGAGTATAGAAAAATCATTTAACAAACAATCTATCAAAAAACTAGCTGATTATTATGAAAATTTATTTAATCTAAGCGAAACTCTTTTTAAAAGTATTATAAAAATTTATAAAAAAGACACTAATTTATCTAAAAAAGTTTTTTCAAGACTTAAAACACTCAGTACTTTAAGATTTAATTATTACCCTAATCAATCTAAACCAATCGAAATATCTAAAGAAGATGGGGTAGCACTTGGATGTGAGACGCATGTTGATAGTGGTATTTTCACAGTTTTATATCAAAACAAAAAAGGTGGCTTGCAAGTTCAAAACCGAAAAACAAAAAAATGGTATAATGTCCCTTTCAATAAAAATGCCTTGGTAGTGAATACAGGTAGAGCGCTAGAATATTTAAGCAAAGGCAAGTTTAAAGCAACTAATCATAGGGTATTATGGAACAAGCAAAAAAGACTTTCAGTTCCTTTCTTTTTTGAACCCTCATATGACTTTAAAATGAATCTTTCATTTCTTAATAATAAGAAATTAGCAAAAAGTGGTATCAGATATGATAAATTTCTTAATAAATCCCTTAAAAAATTCATTGAATATCAAAGGTAAGAATAATAATATTATCACATAAAGCGATACATAACTCGTCGTAAAATCATATACGAAAGTGGGATCGGTCGTCTTTAAATTAATTTTTAAAGGAGGCTTAATGAAGTTTGGTTATTTTTGTAATACTACAAATTGGACACACAAACCGTATCATAAATTATTAGATGAAACTAAACAGATCACCGAATATTGTGATCAAAACAGTTGGAATTCAATTTGGTTTACTGAACACCATTTTAACCATGAAGGAATGGAGTCGTGCACCAATCCCCTAATGCTAGGAGCAGATGCTGCAGCAAGAACAAAAAATATAAGAATAGGACAAGCAGCAAATGTAATAACTTTTCATAATCCTATAAGATTAGCAGAAGATATTGCTACACTTGATCAACTTTCAAAAGGAAGAGTAGAAGTTGGTGTTGCTAGAGGAGTTTATGGGAGAGAGGCAATTAATTTAAACAAAGAAGCAGATTTAAAAGATCAGGCAAAAAATTTTAGATTATTTGCTGAAACATTAGAAATTTTGAAAAAAGCATGGTCAGAAAAATTTTTTAATCATGATGGAGAATTTTATACTTACCCTTCACCAAATTATGTTTGGCAGCATGACATGAGCCCGCCAAGTGAAGAATTTATGAATATGGAAGATAACACAATGAAAAAAATTAGTGTTCTTCCAAAGCCTTATCAAAATCCACACCCTCCAATACATCAAGTTGTTGATGGTATAAGATCTATAGAGTGGGCTGCAGAAAATAACATAAATGTAATTATGTGGATACCTACAGTTAAAGCATTGAAAATAAGATTTGAAGCTTACAAAAATAAAAGATCTGAAGTTACTAAGAAAAATGTTCCTTTAGGTGAAGGTGTTACTCTCGTTAGAGATATGTTTGTTGCTGATACTATGGAAGAGGCTAAAGAAAAAGCAGGACAACATATGGTAAATTATATGAAATGGGTTTGTCATTGGAGAGGTCTTGGTAATCACATGGATCCCGGTGAAGAGCTTCCAGAAACAAAGGGTAAATTAGATCTTCTTAATTACGAGTTTTTACATAAGCGAAATATGTTATTTGGTACTCCTGAATATGTAACAGATAAGATTAAAGAACTTCAATCAGAGCTTAATCTTCAAAATCTTCAAGTCTGGTCTAACTTTCCAGGTGTTAAACATGAAGATTGCATGAAAAGTATTAAACTATTCACTGAAAAGGTAATGCCTAACTTTAAAGATGATCTAGATACTGAAGTTAAAAAAGTATCGTGATTAAGTCCAAGAATACCTTGACCGGTGGTCAAGCGGCAGTGAAATCTCTAAAAAAAGAAAAAGTTAAACATGTCTTTGGCTTAATTGGTTCAGCTACAATGGAAATGTTTGATGCTTTGTATCATGAAAAAAAAATTAAATTTATCGGTGTAAGAGACGAAAGAACTGGAACGCATATGGCAGATGGATATGCACGAGCTTCTAATCAACCAGGTGTAATAATTGCTGGTCAAAACGGTCCCGGAGCAACTAATCTCGTTACAGGCATAGCGCAAGCAAAAGCAGCATTTTCTCCTGTGGTATCTATTGCAGGTTTATATTCTACTAAAGACAAGATGGAAGATGCCTTTCAAGGACTTGATCAACAATCGCTTTTTGATCCTATAACAAAAAAAACTTGGACAGTAAAAAAGGCAAGTCATATACCAATGGCTTTTAGAGATGCTTTTAATCTTGCAATGTCGCCTCGAAGAGGACCAGTTTGTATAAATCTTCCAAGAAATGTTCTTTCTGATACTGCAAAGTTTAAGATTAATGAAAATAAAAAATCCTATAAAACTGAAAGTGACTTAAAAAGTAAAAAGAATTCAATTGACAGAACTGTAAAACTTATTCTCAACTCAAAAAAAACTGTGATTGTTGCTGGAGGAGGAATAAAATATAATTCAAAATTTAAGTCTGTAACAAAGCTTGCTGAATTTTTAAATATTCCAATTGTAACTGCAGCAGGACATGGAGATGCGATTCCATTCAGTCATAAGTTAAATGCAGGACAAATGGGGCCTAGAGGAAATATTGTTGCATCAAGATTAGTCAAAGAGGCAGAGCTAATTATTGCAATTGGTACAAGACTTGGTTTCAATTCCACTTTCTATTCGTATGACAATATAAATAAAAACGCTAAAATTGTACAAATTGAGTTAGAAAAAACAATGATAGGAAGATACTTTCCAGTTAATGTAGGAATTCATGGGGATGCTGCTCTGGTGACAAGTCAAATTTTAGCTGAATTAAGAAAACAAAAGAAAATTTTCAATTACAAAGAGTGGACAAATAGTTTTTTATTAGAGAGATCAAAATTTCTTAAAAATAGAGATAATATAAAGTCAAAAAATTTTCCAATCCAACCAAAAGGTCTATTCAAAGAATTAAGAAAAGTACTACCGAAAAATACTGCAATAACACTCGATGCTGGCACACTCTGCCTTCAAGCAACAGATGCTTTAGAATATTACAATCCTCCTGCGCTTTTCACGCCCCTTGATTTTGGTTTAGTAGGCTTCTCATTTGCATGTGGTTTGGGAATAAAGGTTGCAAAACCTAATAAAACAGTTGTTAGTTTAATGGGTGATGGTGGATTTGGAATGACTATTTCTGAATTAAGTACAGCTGTAGAGCACGGCATTAACACAATTACAATTGTAATGAATAATAAAAGTTGGGGGGCAGAAAAAGCTTATCAAAAAGATTTCTATGGTGAAAGATATTTAGGAGCTGATATTCAAAGTCCTCCTTTTGATGAAGTTGCGAAACTATATGGTGCTAAAGGAATTAAAGTTAAAAAATTATCAGAAGTTAATGAGGCCGTAAAAAGTGCATTAAAAGTAAATAAACCAGTTGTTATAGATGTTGATGTAGATCCAAAAGCGTTATACAGTTTTAGAAGAGATAGCTTTACACATAGAATTAAAAAATGAAATTAGAATTACGTAAGTTTACTAAATTTGTAGATAAGACTTTTATTGAAGGTGGAAAAGAAGCTAAAGAACCAGTTTTGATGGTTTCTGTTGCTGCAGTTTTTAAAAATCCTTGGGATGGAAAAGGTTTTGTGGAAGACTTAAAACCCATTATTTTAGATCTAGCTCCTAAACTTGGAGATTTATTGGTTCCTGAACTTATAAAAGAAATAGGCTCTCCTGATAAAATATTAGCGTATGGGAAAGCAGGTGTGGTTGGACTGAATGGAGAAATAGAGCATGCATCAGCATTTATTCATACATTAAGATTTGGAAATAAGTTCAGAGATGCTGTTGGAGGAACTTCTTATTTAAGTTTTACGAATACAAGAGGTCCGGCTGGATCAAAAATATCTATTCCAATGATGCACAAAACCGACTCTGGTTTAAGACCATATTATCTTACACATGAGTTTACAATTCATGATGCTCCATTTGATGATGAAATTGTTATTGCAATTGGTGGCGCTTCGACAGGTAGAGCTCATGCAAGAACAGGCGATAGATACCAAGATATGAAGGAGATGGGCATTGATCCAAAATAATAATGATCAATGCAACAGACTCTAAAGGTACATTTTATAAACTAAATCAAAAAGAAGGAATTCCAATAGTATTTATTCATGGTGTAGGTCTTGATCATAATATATGGGATCCACAAATTAATGAATTTGATAATACAGTTTTAATTTATGATATCCTTGGACACGGTAGAACACCTTTAAATAAAGAAAAAATAAGTTTTGATGATTTTTCAGATCAAATTATTGATCTTATTGATGAATTAAAATTTAGTAAAATTCACCTTATTGGATTTTCAATAGGCTCTTTGATTGCAAGAAACTTTGCAACGAGATTTAGTGATAGATTGAAATCCCTAACATTGTTGTGCTCAATATTTAATAGATCTGATAATGAACAGAAGATAGTAAATGAAAGGTTTGAACAGACAAAAAAAGATAAAAAACTGACAAAAGACGCACTCAATAGATGGTTTAATAAGGATTTTATTGAGAAAAATCCTCTAATTTCAGATAAAATTTTCTCAATACTTAACAATAACAATATGGACAACTTTATTAAAGTTTACTCGTTGTTTGTAAATCATAAAGATAACGAAAAATTTGAAAATATTAATGTCAAAACACTTGTGATGACTGGAGAAGGTGATGTAGGCTCAACTCCAGAAATGTCTGATAATCTGAGTAAAAAAATTAAAAACTCTGAATTAAAAATAATACCTGTAGGCAAACATCTATGTAGTATTGAATGCTCATATGATGTAAATAAAGCAATTAAAGATCATATACAAAATGCCTGAATTAAAAAAATATAAAATGTTTATAGGGGGACAATGGGTTGACTCTGATACTAAAAAAACTTTTGAAACTTTAAATCCGGAAGATAATAAACCCTGGGCAGTTGTTCCTGAGGCAAGTGCTTCTGACGTAGATAAAGCGGTTCAAGCAGCTCAAAAAGCCTTTGAAGGAGATTGGCCTAAAATATTACCGCGTGAAAGAGCAAAGTTTCTAAGAGCTATTGGAAATAAGCTTAGAGATAACGCAGAATTACTTGGAAAAATTGAAACTATAGATACTGGAAAACTTTATAGAGAAACAAATAAACAAGCAAATTATATTGCTGAGTATTATGATTATTATGCAGGTATGGCAGACAAGGTCGAAGGCACAGTTCTGCCAATAGATAAACCAAATATTCAAGCCATAACTTCAAGAATACCTATTGGTGTTATCGCTGCGATTGTTCCATGGAATTCTCAAATGTTTTTAACAGCTACAAAACTTGCGCCTGCTTTAGCTATGGGAAACACGGTGGTTATTAAATCATCAGAACTTGCTCCAGCAGTAATGTTTGAATTTGCAAAACTTATTGAAGAAACTGGTATTCCTAAAGGGGTTGTTAATGTTATTACAGGATTTGGAGACCCATGTGGAAAGGCTTTAACTACACATAATTTAGTTGAAAAAGTTGCTTTTACAGGAGGACCCGAAACTGCAAGACATATAATTAGAAATTCAGCAGAAAATTTATCAGAAGTAAGCTTAGAACTTGGAGGAAAAAGTCCTGTTGCAGTATTTGATGATGCTCATCAAGAAAATGCTATTAATGGAATTACTGCAGGAATATTTGGAGCTAGCGGACAGAGTTGTATTGCTGGTTCAAGATTATATCTACAAAAAGGAATTTACGATGAGTTCCTTGACAAACTCACAAAAAGAGCTGAAAAAATAAAAATTGGTGCTCCCATGGATCCAGACACAGAAATGGGACCATTAAGTAATTATAAACAATTAGAAATTATTGAAAAAAACATAAAAAAAACCACAGAACAAGGTGGAAAAATAAAGTGTGGTGGTGAGAGGCATCCATTTTCAAATGAGGGATACTACTTTCCTCCTACAATAATTGAATGTGATAATCATAATCTTCCAACTGCAGAAAACGAGCTTTTTGGACCAGTTTTATCAGTTATGAAATTTGATACGGAAAAAGAGGTAATAGAGAAAATGAACGATAATCAATATGGATTATCCTCTGGGGTCTATACAAGTGACTTCTCCAGAGGTCTAAGAGTTTCTAATGCAATAAGAGCAGGTATTACATTTGTAAATACTTATCGATTGATTTCTCCATCAGCACCTTTTGGTGGTATTAAAGATAGTGGATATGGAAAGGAAGCGGGAATGGACTCAATTAAAGATTATACTAGAGTTAAGACAACTTGGTATTACACATCTGATGAACCAACTTTAGATCCTTTCTCTATAAGATAATTTTTGTCTGCAAAACATACTTTACTTATTTTATTTGTTGTATTTTTATTAGGAAGTGCATATCCAACTGGCAAGCTTGGATTAAACGACACTATTCCACCAATTCTTTTTGGTTCATTAAGAATGGCTGTTGTTTTTATTTGTTTAATCCCATTTTTTAAAATTCAAAGTATAGATAAAAAATATATTATTCCTTTAATTGGGTTTTCATTATGTTTTGGTGTTGCGGTAAATATGTTTTTATATTTATCTATAAATGCATCAAGTATACTTGCGCCAATTACAATAGGGGCTCAACTTTCAATTCCTTTTGGAATTATATTAAGCTCAATATTTTTAGATGAAAAAATAAGTTATAAAAAATGGATATTAATTATGATATCTTTTTTTGGTATTGTCATACTCGCATTCGACCCAAAAGTAGTAGACGAAATAATAGGATCACTTCTTATTTGTGGTATGGCTTTTTTCTACGGACTATCCCAAGTATTTTCGAGATATTTAAAAGAATTAGATGTTAAATTTACAAATACTATAATGAGCTTCACAGGATTTATAATTTTAATAATATTGTCTGCAATATTTGAGGGAAATACATTTCAAATAATAAAAAATATAAGTTTAGGAAGTTGGTTCACAGTTTTATACGCTGGAGCAATTATTTCTTTGCTTGGACATTTAATGATGTTCTATCTTTATAAATTTTATCCTCTTGATATGGTATTGCCATTCTACGCTTTATTCCCTGTATTTGGTCTAATCCTTACTTTTTTTATTTTTGGGGAGATTCCATCTCTAGTAACAGTAATTGGAGGAATAATTGTCATTACTTCAGTGTTTTTTGCTCAAAAAATGAGATAATTTTCTCATTGAAAATTAAAATCAATAGGATTTAATTTTGTTTATATAAATTGTTAACAATTAGAGGGAATATATGAAAAAACTAGTATTAGCGATGTTTGTATTTGTTTCTTGCTTTGCAACTAAAGCATATTCAGATGGACATGGCATTAAAATGGGAATTATTTTAGGATTTACAGGTCCTATTGAATCCCTAACTCCAGCAATGGCTGCATCAGCAGAGCTTGCATTTAAAGAAGCTTCAGATTCAGGTTCATTACTTGGAGGAAAGAAGATTTCTGTTGAGAGAGCAGATTCAACTTGTGTTGACTCAGCTGCTGCAACAGCTGCTGCAGAAGGTTTAATATCTGGCGGTGTAGTAGCAATTATGGGTGCTGATTGTTCTGGTGTAACTGGAGCTATTGCAACTAACGTTGCTGTTCCAAATGGTGTAGTTATGATTTCACCATCAGCTACTTCTCCAGGATTAACTGATCTTAATGATAATGGATATTTCTTTAGAACTGCTCCATCTGACGCAAGAGGTGGTCAAGTATTAGCAGATATTACTAAAGATAGAAAAGTTAAAAGTATTGCAGTTACACACACTAACAACGACTACGGTAAGGGTTTAGCAGATGTATATGTTGCAGCTGTTAAAGCTCATGGAATAAACGTAACAGTTGTTACAGCTCATGAAGAAGGTAAAGGAGACTACGGTGCTGAAGTTGCAACATTGGCAGCAGCAGGTGGCGATGCTTTAGCTGTGTTAGGTTACTTAGACCAAGCTGGTGGAAGTATCATTGATGGTTCATTAGACTCAGGTGCGTTTGACGTATTTGTTTTATCTGATGGAATGATCGGTGACTCTTTAACTGACAGATTCGGAAATGATCTAAACAAATCATTTGGATCTTTGCCAGGATCAATGGGTAAAGGTGCTACAATATTTAAAGGTGTAGCTGGCGGAGCAGGAATCGATTCATCTGGACCTTATACTTCAGAGTCTTATGATGCTGCAGCTTTGATTGTACTTGCAATGCAAGCTGGTGGAAAAGCTGATAGAGCTACTGTTCAAGCAAATGTAATGTCTGTTGCAAATGCTCCAGGAGAAAAAATTTATCCAGGAGAATTGAAAAAAGCATTAGATTTACTTGCTAGTGGTAAAGCAGTTAACTACGAAGGAGCATCTAGTGTTGAATTTACTGATGTTGGAGAAGCAGCAGGTGCCTTTATAGAAAAAGAAATTAAAGGCGGTAAGTTTAAAGACAAAAAACAAAGATAATATTTAATTATTTAACTCCAGCGGTGAAAATCGCTGGAGTTTTTTTTTATCCTAAAATATTGATTAATACGTAAATACTAAGAGCAGACATAAATAAAATTATTAAGATATTTATAATTCTCCAAACTTTATTGCTTTTCAAGTAATTAGATAAAAACTTAGATAAGAATCCTAATGTAAAAAAAAATATTATTGAGGAAAAAGTTGCACCAAATCCAAATGATAATTTTTGATTAATTAAAAAACTTTTCGAAAAGTTTCCTAAAAAAAATACAGTGTCAGAATAAACATGGGCGTTTAAATAAGTAAAACCTAGTGTTTTAATTATTATTGAGCCTAGACTTGCTGTTTGATTTTTTTGATTTATTTCAAAATTAGTATTTATACTTTTTATTTTTTTCCATACAAAATGTATTAAAAATAAAAGCAAAAGAATATTTAAAATTAGCTCGGCAAAAGGTGAAAAAAAACTTTCAAAATAGTGAAATAGGAATATTCCTAAAAAAATAAGAAGGAAATCTGAAAATGCACAAATTGCACACACAATAAAAACGAATTGTTTTTTTAAACCTTGCTCAATTACAAATATATTTTGAGCACCAATAGCTAATATTAAACTCAGTCCTGTAAAGAACCCTAAAATAAAAAAACTCATTATAAATTATTGTTTTATAATTTTTTCCGGAATTATTCCTTGAGGTCTAAATCTCATTATAAAAAGAAGCCCAATACCAACAAGTAAAAATCTAAAATATGGAGCACTATTTATTAAATGAACTTTGATTTCATTTGTTTCAGGTAAATGAGCTGTAAATAAATTTATAAAGAACAAAGCAATTGGTGCTGCTTCTACCCATAAAAACCATACAACAAATCCCCCTAGAATTGCTCCAAAGTTATTTCCTGTACCACCAACAATAACCATGACCCAAATTACAAAGGTATATCTCATTGGTCTGTAGCTTCCTGGGGTAAACAGCCCATCATTAGTTACCATCATAGCTCCAGCAATACCAACTATTGCTGATCCTAGAATAAATATAAATAAATGTTGTTTAACTACATTCTTGCCCATTGCACTTGCAGCTTCTTCATTATCTCTTATTGCTCTCATCATTCTACCCCAAGGCGAGTAAAGAGCCTTTTGTGTAATTATTAATAAAATTATAACTACAACTAAAAACATGCCTGCAAAACATAGTTTTACATAAACAGATGAAGCATCAATCACTAACTGATTTAAAATATCTTGTCTTTCCGACAATGAATTTGCTAGATCTAATTTTGCTGAGTGAAATTTTTCTACTAAATTTATAAACCAAGGAGAAGTTTGTAGGTCAATTTCATAAGGAGCTGGTCTTTTTAATCCAATAACGTTTTTTACACCTCTTGCCAACCAATCTTCATGTTTAATAATGGAAACAACAATTTCAGCTATTAATAATGTAGCAATTGCTAAATAATCTGCTCTTAATCCTAAAGCAACTTTCCCTACAATAAATGCTAACCCAGCAGCAAAAAGACCTCCAACTATCCATGAGAATAAAACTGGTAACCCAAGTCCTCCAAGAAACCCTGTCTTTGCAGGATCAACAGCTTCTATTTGTTCAATTGCAGGTCCAGCAATTATTTTTATTAGGATTAATCCAACTATAATTATTCCAGCTATTAAATAATTTCTTTTTTTAGATTTTTGAATATTTTTTAAAATATACCTTGTAGAAAAAATCATTATTATAATTATTCCTAGGCAAGTCATCATATTTACTCCGCCCACACTCCAGGCTTCTGGAACAGGTGATACAGATACTAATACTACTGCTAAACCTCCTAATGCCGTATAACCCATGATTCCAAAATTTATTAAACCAGCATAACCCCATTGAATATTTGCTCCCAAGGTCATTACTGCAGAAATCATACAATAATTAAAAATTGTTAGCGCAATAGACCAGGATTGAAAGATTCCAACTAAAATTATTAGAAGCATCATTATCGAATATGCTACAATTATATTTAAATAATTTCTCATATACGTTTTCCTTCAAATATGCCTGACGGCCTAAATATTAAAACAATTACTAATATCGAAAAAGAAATAGCAAATTTATAATCGGTTGATAATAATTGCATCAATGAATTTGGTTCTAGTGACTCTGGCAAAATATAAACTAAAAATCTTTTATATGCATAAGTCAAAAATATTTCAGCAAATGCTATAACATAACCTCCAAAGAACGCTCCATATGGATTTCCAATTCCACCAACTATCGCAGCAGCAAAAATCGGTAGCATATTATTAAAATACACAAACGGTCTATAACTTTTGTCTAAACCATAAAGAATCCCACCAATTGTTGCTAATATTCCAGCAATGATCCAAGTAATTAGAACTACTTTTTTTGGATCTATTCCAGAAAGAAGTGCTAAATCTTCATTATCTGAGTAGGCCCTCATACTAGTTCCAGTCTTAGTTTTATTTAAAAACCAAAACATAATAGCAACAACAATAATAGTAACTACAATTGTTATCATTTGCGTGGATTTAATTGTCAAACCTTCCGCAAGACCTGTCATTTCTTTAAATTCAGTTGCTTTTAAAATGAATTTTTCACCATCTAAAAACCGTCGGTCAGTTGGTCCAATTATAATCCTTATGACTGCTTGGGTCACAAACATTACCCCAACACTAACCATAGCAAGCTGTACTGGTGGACTTTTTTTAATTCTGTAATATTTAAAAACTGTTTGATCAATTAAAAGCATGTATAAAATCATCATAAAAATTGCAAAGGGAATAGTGAGCAAAGCAGTGGGAAGAAAACCAAAGCTAATTCCGATTGATTGAAAGTAATAAGTCAAAAGTACAGCAAACATTGTACCAAATGACATCATGTCTCCAGTTGCAAAGTTAGCAAATCTTAAAATACCGTATATTAAAGTTACAAAAATTGCTCCAAGAGCTAACTGAGAGCCATAAGTTAAGGCTGGAATAATTGTATAATTCAATAAAACTATTACTGCATTAATTAAATCCATACTAAGCTCCTAAGAAAGATCTCCTAACTTCTGGATCATTTAATAATTCCTTACCAGACCCCTCAAACTTATTTTCACCAGTAACAAGCACATATCCTCGATCAGAAATGCTTAAAGCCTGTTTTGCATTTTGCTCGACCATGATGATTGCTACTTTTGTATTTTTAACTCTAATAATGTGTTCAAATAATTCATCCATAACTATTGGGGAAACACCTGCTGTAGGCTCATCTAACATAAGAACAGATGGTTTTATCATTAGAGCACGTCCCAAAGCTACTTGTTGTCTTTGCCCTCCTGATAATTGTCCTACAACTTGATCTTTTTTTTCTCTTAAAATTGGAAATAGATCATATATTTCTTCGATAACATTATTTACATTATCTGTTCTTAAAAAAGCACCAACTTCTAAATTTTCTTTTACAGTAAGTTCTGCAAAAACATTTCTAGTTTGTGGCACAAATGATATTCCCTTTTTTACTCTTTCTTGAGGAGATAGTTTAGAAATATCTTCTCCATCAATTGAAATATTACCTGATTTTAGATTTAACAATCCTAGCATTGCCTTCATTGCTGTAGATTTTCCAGCTCCGTTTGGTCCAAGAATAGCAACTATCTCTCCTCTATTAACATTGATAGTGCATGAGCTAATAATATCAGGACCATCGCCGTATCCTCCTGTCATTTTATTTCCCTCAAAAAATGCCATTTACTTCTTTCTACCTAAATAACTATCTATAACTTTTTCGTTTTTTTTAACTTCATCTGAAGTTCCCTCAAAAAGAACAGATCCTTCTGACATAACAATAACAGGATCACACATTCTGCTTATAAAATCCATATCATGTTCAATCATACAAAAAGTATAGTTTTTTTCTTTATTAAGTCTTAAGATTGCTGTTCCTAATTCTTTTAATAATGTTCTATTAACCCCTGCCCCTACCTCATCCAATAATACAAGTTTTGCATCAACCATCATTGTTCTTCCAAGTTCTAGCAACTTTTTTTGCCCTCCAGATAAATTACCAGCACGTTCATTGGCAAGATGTTTAAGATTTAAAAACTCAGTTACTTCATAAGCTTTTGCTCTAATTAAATCTTCTTCTTTTTTAATTAAATTTGGTTTTAAAAGAGCATTTATTAAAATTTCTCCTGTTTGATTGCCTGGTACCATCATTAA